>JBBTTA010000007.1:0-63149 GCA_038064475.1 Patescibacteria group bacterium | reverse complement strand
GCGATTACTAGCGATTCCAACTTCATGAGGTCGAGTTGCAGACCTCAATCCGAACTGGGGCGGGCTTTCTTGGGATTGGCTCAGGATTGCTCCGTCGCTTCCTGTTGTACCCGCCATTGTATCACGTGTGTAGCCCGAGGCATCAGAGGGACATGCTGACTTGGCGTCATCCCCGCCTTCCTCCCCCCCAAGTATTCGCAAAGCGAACACAGTTGTTGGTTTTGAAGTTTGGAAGTGTATTAGTTTAACCTAATCAACTTACAAACTTTTAACTTTCAACTGCGCACTTTGTGCGCACTTGGGGGGCAGTCTTGCCTGACACTTATAACAGACAATAGGGGTTGCGTTCGTTACCCCACTTAAGGGAACAGCTCAAGCCACGAACTGACGACAGCCATGCATCACCTGTCCAGCCGCCCGAAGGCTCGTAAAGTTTCCTCTACGATTCGTCTGGATGTCTAGCCTCGGTGAGGTTCTTCGTTTAGCATCGAATTAAACCACATGATCCACCGCTTGTGCGAGCCCCCGTCTATTCCTTTGAGTTTTAACCTTGCGGTCGTACTACCCAGGCGCTGAACTTAACGCGTTAGCTTCGTCTCTCAGAGGGTCGATACTCCGAAAAACCAGTTCAGATCGTTTAGGGCTAGGACTACTGGGGTATCTAATCCCATTCGCTACCCTAGCTTTCGTGTTTCAGTGTCAGGTATGTACCAGTGTATTGCTTTCGCTTTTGGCGTTCCCCACGATATCAACGGATTTCACCCCTACACCGTGAGTTCCATACACCTCTTACACCCTCTCAGTCATACCGTTTCCCATGCGGTTCTGCCGTTAGGCGACAGGATTTTACACAAGACTAATATGACCACCTACACACCCTTTACGCCCAATAATTCCGGATAACGCTCGGGGCCCTCGTATTACCGCTGCTGCTGGCACGAGGTTAGCAGCCCCTTATTCATCGAGTACCGTCAAAACTTCTTCCCCGATAAAAGGTCTTTACACTCCGAAGAGCTTCATCAACCACGCGGCGTCGCTCCGTCACACTTTCGTGCATTGCGGAAGATTCTCGACTGCAGCCACCCGTAGGTGTCTGGACAGTTTCTCAGTTCCAGTGGTGGGGGTCAGCCTCTCAGCTCCCCTACGCGTCATAGCCTTGGTAAGCCATTACCTTACCAACTAGCTGATACGAAGCAGGCCGTTCTAGAAGCGATAAATCTTTACTCCGAAGAGACTATCAGGTATTAGCCTGTCTTTCGACAGGTTATTCCTGACTTCTAGGTACGTTCCCACCTGTTACTACCCCGTTTGCCGGTTGCCTATTGCTAGGCCCCCTTGACTTGCATGCCTTATCCACGCCGCCAGCGTTCATCCTGAGCTAGGATCAAACTCTACATATAAACACATCGCTGTGTTTGAATTGAACGGAACAAAAGAAAAAGCGCGAAAACGATTTCTCTCTTATTCACTTTTTGTCTATGTTTTGAAAATAGACGGGTTTCTGCCGGAAAGCGCGGTGGCACCTTCCGGCAACATTTGTACTCTATCTTTATGCTGCGATGACAAAGAACGTAAAACCCTGTTACCAACACATCTGGTAACAGGGTGTTGTTTTCAGGGCTTGGTAAGTATAGCCGAAACAAGCTTGCTGTCAACCCCCCTTTCTGGCTTTTAGGCCTTAGTCTGTAAAGGAATATTTGATGTCATTCACGTACAATACTCACATGCACGCTGATGACCGCCTCAAACAACATGTACGTATTCTTGAACCACAAGAAAAGGCTTTGAAGCGTCTCGGCATTGAAACTGTGTCTGACCTTCTCTATCACTTCCCTGCTCGCTACGTTTCTATGGGTGATGGAACAACAGTCACTGAAGCAATTACCGGAAACAAAGCAACATTTTTTGGCACGGTGACAAAACTCAAGATACGAAAAGGATTTCGTAGCAGAATTCCTATGGCAGAGGGTATGCTTGACGATGGCACAGGAAAAATAAAATTAATATGGATGCATCAGCCATACATCGCAAAAATGATTCCTGAAGGTTCCTCCGTAAAAGTATCGGGAAAGTTATCAGAGAAAAACGGTAGTCGTTCAATCATCAATCCTGAAATTGAAGTAATCCCCGCCGGTGCCATCACACCAAAAGGCCTTTTCAGAGACTCGGTCTCTGCCCCAGAGACCGAGTCTCTGAAAACTTCAGGGGAATTGTTTCCGGTCTATCCCGAAACACGCGGCATCACGTCACGTTGGATATACCACGCACTTCAAAAACTCTTCTCGACAGGATCAACAGATGTCGTACAAGACCCAATCCCTGAAGACATTCTTAAACGATATAGTTTGCCGAGCTTAAAGACAGCGCTCGTTTGGATTCATACACCAAAGAATGAAAAAGACAGTATTGCGGCACGAAAACGATTCGCATTTGAGGAAGTGTTTTTAATACAACTCAAAAAACAACAGGAGCGTGCAAACAACGACAGTTTGCCAACATGGAACGTTAAAGTTGATGAAACAAAAACAAAAGAGTTCGTTAGTCGCTTCCCTTTCACACCAACAAAAGGTCAATCACGTGCAGTGAATGAAATCACTGATGACTTTTTAAAACCACATGCAATGTCACGATTACTTGAGGGTGATGTGGGAAGCGGAAAAACCTTTGTTGCGGCAACAACAGCACATGCAGTCGTGACAAGCCGCCCTGATGCGAACAAAGACTTCGGAAACCTCCAAGTTGCCTATATGGCACCAACAGAAATTCTTGCAACACAACATTTCGAATCATTTATTGAATACTTCCGCGATCTTCCTATTCAAATTGGACTTCTTACTTCGTCTGGATGCAAAAAATTCCCTTCGAAATTAAATCCGAATGGTTGGACAGATATCTCCCGCCCACAGCTTTTGAAATGGGTGGCAAACGGCGAAATTCCAATTCTCATCGGCACACATGCGCTCATTCAAAAAGCAGTTAAGTTCAAACACCTCGCATACGTCATTATCGACGAACAGCATCGCTTTGGTACGCGCCAACGCGCCGAGCTCGCGCGAAAAACAGATGTGAAAGATGAAACGGCATGGAAAATGCCACACCTTCTTTCAATGACAGCAACCCCTATTCCCCGCACATTGGCACTCACGGTGTACGGTGACCTTGATTTAACACTGCTTGATGAGATGCCTGCGGGACGAAAAGAAATTATTACAAAAATTGTTCCACCTTCAGAGAGAAAAGACGTTTATGAACATATTCGAAAAGAAGTTGCGACGGGACGACAAGCGTACGTTATTTGTCCACGCATTGATGAACCAGATCCAACAAAAGAATTGGCGCTTCGCGCAAAATCAGTTGAAGCAGAAGCAGAACGTCTCTCAAAAGAAGTATTTCCTGAACTCACGTTGGGAATTCTTCACGGAAAAATGAAATCAGCAGACAAAGAGTCCGTCATGGAAGATTTTTCACGTGGAAAAATTAATATTCTCGTTGCAACATCCGTTGTCGAAGTCGGCGTAAACGTTCCAAATGCAACGACAATCATTATTGAAGGCGCTGAGCGTTTTGGTCTCTCACAACTCCACCAGCTCCGCGGACGAGTGCTCCGCTCAACACATCAGGCATATTGTTTTCTTTTCAGCGAATCAAAAGGAAAAACAACGGTTGATCGCTTGAAAGCACTTACGGGAGCTATGAATGGTTTCGAACTCGCTGAACGCGATTTAGAGCTTCGTGGTTCAGGAGAATTGTACGGCGGACGCCAATGGGGTATCACCGACGTTGGTATGGAAGCGCTTCGCAATTTGAAAATGGTTGAAGCGGCGCGCAATGAAGCGCGCGATTGTATCGCGCGCGACCCAGAACTCAAAAGCCTCCCGTTACTTCGAGAGGCTGTTCTTACACGTGCTGATATTCATTTTGAATAATTGACAAAAAGTTAAAAAGTGCTATTATGCCAGCAGTAAAACTGTTCCAAATCAACCACACTTAGAAAGAGAGGTTCGCAATGGCAAGCATTCTCGGAGTGGCAGCAATGCCCGGCGCTGGAAAGGGTTTCGTCATCGATCTCATCCTCAAGAGACATCCTGAGGGGAAGGTGTACTACCTCGGCGGCGCCGTTCTCGAAGAGAGGGACCGTCGCGGTCTCCCGCAGACTCAGGAGACCGAGCGCGCCGTCCGGGACGAAATGCGTTCTCGGTTCGGCCCTGCTGCCGTGGCTCAGTGTGCCCTCCCGAAGATCGAGGAGCTCGTTCGCGAGAATACTCTCGTCATCATCGACGGGGTCCGAAACCGCGACGAAGTCTTCCTGTTCCGGGAGACGTTCGGTGAGAAGTTCAAACTTCTCGCGATCCACACGGACACGGACGTCCGGCACGAACGATTATCTCGTCGTCCGGTCCGTCCTCTCACGACGGCAGAAGCAGTGATGCGCGACCATGCCGAGATCGGCAACAACGATCAGGGTGGATCGATCGCGCTCGCCAACTACCACATCGTGAATCACTTCGATTTCGTGTTGTACGGCAGATCCTTCCTCGACTGGCAACTCCAGGAGATGTGGAAAAAGTTCCTCGCGGCATGAGTCGCAGCGCCCCGTTCTCAACGCTCAATCGAGCTGCGAGAACGGGGTGGTTTTATTTACCAACTCTTTACGGGTAGAATTTCGGGCACAGGGCCTCCATCAATTTTAATTTCTTCATCAATAACTACTTCAACTTCAAGTGTGGGGCGTGGGTTTTCAACACCAGTGAATCCTTCATCTGATGGTGTTGGGCCGACATTAATCGTTTCAAATTCAGCAGACGCTTCAGGAATCTCTCTTTCAATTGTTTCCTTGAATGAGTCCCCTTCTTCGTATGGAAGCTCATTTAATTTTTGATTCAAACGACCGATTGCGCGTCCCACAGTATTGTAGGCTTCCTCATTTCCCTTTTCTTTCAATTCAATAGAAATATCACTCAAAAGCATAAGTGCTGTTTGAATATCTTCGTTACGACTCTCTGTATCTTTATCCTCAGTTGCCTCTTCTGCTTGTGGAGGAACAGCGTCCGCTTCACCTGTTGCTTGCATCATGAGTGTTGCGTCTGTATTCATTGCATCATCTCCACTTTCTACGGCAACATCACTATCTGCTTGTATTGAAAACGTTGCCATTTCTGGTTGTGGCGCTTGTTTTGCATTTCGTGCGGCACCACCACGCGCAAGACGGCGTGATGATTCTTCCCCGATAAGTGATTCGAGCTCTGACACCCGCTCTTCTGCAATTGCGACACGCACATCATCTCTCTTTTCGTCAGACGTAAATGAGAGTCGTACACTTTCTGCGGCACGATCAATTGCAAAGAGAAAATCCCCCGGACGTGAACCGTCAGCAAGTGCTGTAGTTCCACCTGTTGAAATGAGAAGTACGACAAGAAGTGCTGGTACCAAAACACGTGTGTGCATGTAAAAAGAGAATGTGAGATATGGACTTGGAATTACTTCTCGTGCCTCACCAAAACGTGGTTGAATCCTACTCCAAAGCTCCGCTTTCATATCAGCTGAAAGTGTTAAAGGTTTCACCTTCTTCAAACTATCTTCAATTTTTTGAAATTTGTTTTCCATAGTTATGTGTGTTCTGCCATAAGATTGCGAAGCTGTTTCAATGCGCGATGATGACGTACCTTAACCGTGTTCTCATTCGTACCAAGCATGTCGGCAATCTCAGCAAACCCAAGTCCCGACCAATACCGAAGCGTCATGACATCACGATATTTTGGAGACAAGCGAGCGACAAGCGGCTTCATGCCATCGGGATCATTGAGCTCGGCATCTACGCGCGGATGTTGTGAGGGCAACAAATCATCGAGTGAGTCATGCGATCGTTTTGTTTTGTAGTGGCGCGCAAGACGACGTTTCGTAACGATAAAAATAAATGCGTAGAAATGTCCCTCGGTTCGATACTCAAAATGCTGAAATGCGTTCCACAAATCAAGAAAAATATCCTGTAAAAGATCGTTGGTGTCCTCTTCCGAACTCGTGCGCTGACGCACGTAGTTGAAGAGTCGCCCAATGAGACTTTCATACAATACGCGAAAGGCCTCCTGGTCGCCTGTACCGACCTTTTCTACGAGTGCCTTGAGCTCGCGCTTTTTCGTTTCATCCATGTGATGTATGTGCCCGTACCCCTCAAAAGTTACGGGTTTTGATGTATGTAGTATAGCTTACTGAAGAAATCCGCCCACCTGAATAGACCAAAGCTTCTTGTAGAGCTCGTCCTTTGTAAGAAGTGTTTCGTGTTTGCCCGACGCACGAATTTTTCCACCTTCAACGACCATAATCCTATCCATCTTCATGATTGTTGAGAGGCGGTGTGCAATAACAATAACGGTCTTACCCTCCATAAGAACTTTAAGAGCATCCTGAATGAGGTGCTCTGATTCAGAATCAAGACTTGATGTTGCTTCATCAAGAATCAAAATTGGAGCGTTCTTGAGAATCGCGCGCGCAATCGCAACACGCTGACGCTCACCACCAGACAGTTTAACCCCGCGCTCTCCCACTAATGTGCTGTACCCCTCAGGAAGCCATGTAATAAATTCATGACAGTGTGCTTTCTTCGCAGCCTCCATAACTTCTTCGTCTGTTGCATTCTGTCGGCCATAGCGAATGTTATCCATCAAACTTCTGTGGAAGAGAATTGGTTCTTGTGGAACAAGCGCAGTGGCATCTCGCAAGCTGTCCTGTGTAACATGTGCAATATTTTGACCATCGATAGCAATCTCTCCTGATGTTACGTCATAAAAGCGGAGAATAAGTTTTGTGATTGTCGTTTTTCCTGCTCCTGAAGAACCGACAAATGCAACTTTTTCTCTCGGAGCAATTGTGAGAAAAAGATCTTCAAACACGGCTCGTGTTTCGTTAAAGTTAAAAGAAACATTTTTGAACTCAATCTTTCCGTCAGCAACCGAAAGTGTTGTTGCGTCCGGCGCATCCTGCACATCAAGAGGTTTATCAATGATTTCCACCATTTCTTTTGCGTCCGCAAAAGCCTGATAGAGAGCCTTCAATACCCAGCCAAGACCCCACAACGAAGCAGCAAGAGTGATGATATATGTTTGGAACAAAACGATATCACCAATAGTGATAAGACCTTGGTTATACAACTTATACGACACGAACATCACCACAACTTCTACTAAAATAGTAAGAAGCCCCTGTACGGCGCGTATAATTTCATTCAAGTTCCACGTAAAGAGGCGTATCTTGCGAACCGCCTCAATAACAGATCCAAAAAGAGCCCCCTCATGTGTAAAAGAAGAAAAGAGTTTTATTGTTGTGCTGTTCGTGATGCTGTCAGCTAGGACACCCCCCGCTTTTGTATCTGCAAGGGCTCGTTCTTCTTCATACTTCTGCTTCCATTTGAGAGCACGGTAATTGAAATAGAGAAGAACAATGAACCAAACGAGAACTGAAAACCCAATTGCGGTTGAACGCCAAAACAAAACAAAAAGCATTGCCACTGTTTTGACAAGTATGGGGATTAAGTTACCCACAAGCTGATCAAATATCGTTTCGTATGCTGATGCAAAGCGGTTTACCTTGCGGGTCAATGATCCCACAAACGAGTCTGTAAAAAACTTATACGAATGCCTAAGAATCTTAGCGAATGCAAAATTCGAAAGCTCAGCCATCACATGTGTCTGAATCCAGGATGTAAAAAATGATATTGGACGCCATAACGCCCACCCAAGACCCTTCAATGAGAGCCCCCATACCAAAGCGACAAAGGCGATTTGTGTTGCTCCAGAACCAGTAAGTGCATCAAAAAAATCTTTATAAAAAAGTGGAACAACGGCCTCAAGAATACTTGTTGCAAGGAGACAAATAACAATAACCCCCAAAGACAGAGAGTGGCCCTTTGAGTGTTCAAGAAAAACTTTAAGAATGCGGCTCGCCTTTACGGATGAACCGGCCTTGGGTTGTGGCACTGGTGTTGCATTCATTCGACAATAATATCACAATGGCTTCATCTCCATCCCCAAGGAGGAGTATTGAAAGTGTGCGTCCGCCCCTAGCTCAATTGGTTAGAGCACCGAGCTTATACCTCGGCGGTTCTTGGTTCGATTCCAAGGGGGCGGACGGACGTTTGCAGTTATTCCGTGCGACGCTGAGCGTCGCACGGAGTCCCTCACTTGGAAGCTTCGCTTCCAAGTGAGGGACTCCGAAGATTAAACCTTCAGATTCGACAGGCATGTAAATGAAAAGGCAGGACCTTTCGGTACCTGCCGTTATTCGTCGAGACTTCTCGACATTCTACCTTCGTCCCTTCCGACGAGCTTCCCAGTCAGCATCCACAGCACGGAGCGTCTTCTGGTACGTCTCTTCGGTCATGTTGGGTATGGTCCCGCGCAACTCCACAAAAAACCCCGATGCTCGACCCGCGCACGCTGGGTTGAGATTGTGCTTCTTGAGAAGTAAAGACACCTTCTCTTCCTGCTCGGAGAGCTCGGGAAGCTCGGGGGGATCCGGAGCGACCCCCTTCACCAAACGAAACCTGCGTTGTGAAGATTGATGTGCTTTGAGACAAGACCCACGAATTGAACTCATACGTCACCCCTTTCGGGGAAAAACGTTCTACAGCAAAAATACCTGAAAAAATAAGGGTGTCAAGGCTATGCGGCTTCTCGCTCAGTGAGCTCTTTTCTCCATCTATCGTAGCCAGATCGAGTCACTTTTTTGATTGCCTGACGCACCGCATCATCTATCGAAGCAAAGCTCATATCGCTCGCTGTTATGAAACCATTTTCTTGAAGTTTATCAACAAAATGTTTCTCGTAGTCCATTATGTTTTCGATTTGAGCCCCGTCTTTTTTCATCATCTCAAGTATCTCCGGCATTATTTTTTCAACGCCGTCAGTTATTTTGTCGAAACGCTCGTTACTCTCTGTTATTTTTTCTTGCGTTTCAGAAATATCTTCTGTTACCTCTTCAGAACGTCCTGTGTTGAGATGCGCTTCTTTTGATTCGTCTTTTGCTTCTCGATTAAAAATATTTTCAAACTTAAACATATGTTTTTGATTTAGTTTTGTACCTTTATGCTATCACAGTCTCTTCTTTCTTCACCTTGATACCGTGAGAGCGCAAAATGGACTCAAATTCAGGCTGTTCTATGGTCTCTTTATCAAGAAGGTGCGCAACAATTGCTTCAAGCGCCTTGTCGTGTTCCTTTAGCACACGCTCTGCTGTCGTACGCGCATTCGTCATAAGCATGTTTACTTCTTCATCAACAATCGCCGCAATTTTTTCTGAGTATTCGCGTTCTTCAAATCCTTTCATACCAGAACGTGGGTCGTCTGATGCAAGTGCCAAGGGTCCAATCTTCTCCGACATTCCATAGCGCATCACCATATCGCGTGCGAGTGCTGTTGCAGTTTCGAGATCGTGTGATGGGCCTGTTGTAACATCTTTGAAGATGAGCATCTCTGCAGCATACCCACCTAATGTCATTGCTAAGCGATCAATAAATGCCGCACGTGAGAGCAAACGATTTTCTTCAAGTGGAAGTGAGAGCGTGTAGCCTCCCGCATGACCGCGCGCAATGATAGACACCTTGTGTACAGGATCGGCATTTGGAAGAACTGACGCAACGAGAGCATGCCCCGCTTCGTGATAGGCGGTTATTTTCTTTTCACGGTCCGAGAGAATATGACTCTTTCGTTCAGGACCGAGAAGCACTTTCTCAATTGAGCGAATGAGGTCAAATTGCGACACCTTCTGGCGGTTTTCGCGCGCCGCGAGAATCGCCGCTTCGTTCATGAGTGATTGCAAATCAGCTCCCGAAAATCCCGGCGTGCGTTCTGCGATAAGTTTAAGCGCTACATCTTCAGTGAGAGGCTTGCTACGAGCGTGAACTGATAAAATTTCTTCTCTATCTTTGCGGTCTGGCAAATCAAGACGCACACGACGATCAAAACGTCCTGGACGAAGAAGTGCTTGGTCGAGTACATCAGGACGGTTTGTCGCCGCCATCACAATCACCTTCTCTGTTGGTTCAAATCCGTCCATCTCAACCAAAATTTGGTTCAAGGTTTGTTCGCGTTCGTCATTCCCTCCTCCCAATCCGACACCGCGCGTGCGTCCTACCGCATCTATCTCATCAATAAAAATAATCGCAGGGGCTGCTTGCTTCACTGTCTGGAAAAGATCACGCACACGCGATGCACCCACACCCACAAACATCTCAACGAATTCAGAACCTGAAATTGAGAAAAATGGTACGCCCGCTTCCCCCGCAACAGCACGCGCAAGCAATGTTTTTCCTGTACCCGGAGAACCCATGAGCAACACTCCCTTTGGAATTTGTGCACCAATGTCTAAGAATTTTTTTGGATTCTTAAGGAAGTCCACAATCTCCAAAAGTTCTTCTTTTGCCTCTTTGACACCCGCAACATCCTTGAACGTCACACGTTGTTTGTCTTTTGGATCAAAAAATCGCGCGCGTGATTGTCCGAACGAAAGCGCCTGCATGCCTGCACCCTTTACCTGCCTCGTCAAAAACCAAATAAACAAACCAATGAGCAAGAGTGGCAGGAGTATTGGCATAATATTGAAAAACCAAAAGAGAAATCCTGATTCACCCTTCACCTCAAGCCGAACAACGGCAAGTTGTTCTGGTGTCACACCGTACGATGTCAAAAGTTCTGGAACGCCAACACCTGCTTCTTTGTGTGATTCTTTTTCTGGACCATCTTTGAGCGTCACGGTGAGCACATCACCCTCTGCGATGATTGCCGTCACGCTACCTGAAATAACTTCGCGCGCGACATCGGATATCGGTATCACCTTGTCATCACTTTGTGTCTCAGAAATCGCGGTGTAAATCGAGGAAATGATGAAAAAAACAAGAATAGCGATACCAATGTTGAACCAGAATGAACGCCCTTGTGGCAATCGCATTTTTGGAGTCCGTTTTTGTTCCTGTTTTGGGGCTTGCGGAGGTTTTTGATGCTGTGGTTGCTTCTTTTGCTTCTGCATACGCGAATAGTATACACGCAAAAAGCAAAGCGCGCCCAGGAGGGCGCGCGAAGAACTTTGTTACTATTATCCTCCTGAAATCTTCCAATAGGCAAGCCCACCGGTGATTAGGATTAGCCACGACACCACAGCAAGAATCCAAAACCAAAAAGAAAACTGGTTTGGCGTAGAGGCGTACCCCACGTTCTGGACTACGAATGCGGCGGTAAAACTCAGCGCTCCACACAAACATCCCATTCCTCGACCAAGAAAATCGGGGAGCATGACTCTGCATACCCAGTACACAAGAATTGTGACGAGGAGCGCAAGACCGAGGGATGCAAGAGCGAAGAGGAAGTGGGATTGGAGTATTTTGAGAAAGAAATTCATCAATACCCCTTCCCAGCTTCAGCGGCAGTGACCGTGCTATCTCTCTCGAAGACAGCCACCATGATCACCGGTAGTATCCAGAGAAAAATCTCGAGACCCAGCCAGTAGAAGTAGTTTCCGGGAAACACCTCGCGCAAATACACGAGAAGTACCCACAGAAAGACCCCCGTGGACATGCCGAGCACTCGAGCCCAACGCGGAATCCTGTCTTCGAATTTTCTGTTGACCGCACCTGACAGAAGTGGCAGACTTGCGAAGATCAAAAAAGTCCCCCAGTTGTCTTGGATGAACATCACCGGCACCTCGAGCCAACCCATGAGGAAATTCAGAATCGTCATCATCTACTCCTTTCTACCGCAACCATTTCTTGCCAGTGAGAAACTCAAGCAATCTGATGAGAGCCCAGATGATGAGCATTGCCCACCAGGTGTTTTTGAAGTAGAGAGCGAAGTCGAGATCCCGTTCATTGAACAGCGCCATGTAGTAACAGCCAGCGGCAAGCATTGCTGCTGTTACTGTGAAGCAGAAAACGTTGATGACGAAAACAAGAAACCGACGGAGTAGTAGCATTCTTTCCCCTTTCAATGAGAAGTACACCTGAAATGAAAATACCATGTAAAATAGAAAAGTCAATCATTGTATAGTATACTCACCGCATGGCTCTCATAGAGAACAGAAAAGCACGCTTTGATTTCGAGATGCTCGAGCGTTTTGAGGCTGGCCTCGAATTGACGGGTGCTGAAGTAAAATCCCTCCGCAAAGGTCAGGCGACGCTCGATGGTGCGTACGTCATTGTACGCGGCAATGAGGCCTATCTCGTGGGCATGCATATCGCTCCCTACCAACCCAAAAACACACCCGAAGACTACGATCCCCTTCGCCCACGCCGCCTTCTCCTTGCACGCAAAGAAATAGACACGCTAGCTGGAGAGGAGCACCAGAAGGGCTTGACAATAGTGCCACAATCAGTGTATAATAAAGGACGATATATTAAGGTTTCGATTGCGGTTGCTCGGGGAAAGAAAAAAGCCGACAAGCGAGAAACTTTGAAACGTCGGGAGGCCGACCGCGACATACAGAAAACGTTACGTCGCGAATCGTAGTTCTTTGACAACAGAACAAGACGCACCTGCAGAGAGCACACTGTGCGTAATATCAAATAACAAATTTCAAATATCAAATTGTTATTTGGAATTTGATATTGGTCATTGCGCTTTGCGCGGGGATGTCTTGTTTCGACATTATGACGATTGTCATGCGTGCGTGGTGGGAGCGTACTACTCCCTCACCAAAGTGCACACATACCTGCAAACTCTGCAGCAAAAAGTCCGTACTTCACAGCACGTGACTTCGCCTTCGCATTAGCGTAAGCGACGCTTTCTAACACTTTTGTTTGAGAAGTGTTATCGAGTGTAAACCAATTCAAACTAGGGATGTTTCCTGTTTCGGCTACATCTCAAAATAAAGAAGCTGGCGACATGGTATTTGGTTTCTCTTAGAGCCATGTCGTGAGATACAAAGAGAGTCTAGACTACGTAGACTCGCACGACATCACATAATGGACGGCGGTTCAACCCGCCCATCTCCACTGCTTCGCTCCGCATACGCGGAGCTACGCAGTGCAGGCACTTTCGCCTGAACTGCGAACACAAAAACCACCCTTCGGGTGGTTTTTGTGCTACAGTCAGATTAGATTTCGCACCTTGTGGAGGTATCGTGGAAAAACTCTTCGTCGTACACACGCTTCATGCAGTAGGTGGCACAAAGACATCTTCTGTGATTATCGCAACAGATGAAGCCTTGATGGCGAATGACGCACTACAACGCCCAGAGAAGCACAACTACACCTTCGAGACGGGCGATAAAGTCCTGCTTTCGGTGTGCGAAATGAATCGACCATACACCGTTAATGGAACTGCTATTGCGTGCGAGAGAACACGCCTCCGGGGTAACCAATGGAAAACCGAATGGCACGACGGCAACCTCGAGTTGCTCTTCGATGAATTCAGCAGGTAATTTCCTCGACCGCCCCGCCGTTCAGAAACGGCGGGGCTTCTGCTTGTCTTAGGCTCTAAAATATGGTACATTTGCTTGCGTATCCGCTGTAATTTTAAAGACTTTTGAATCGTTTCCAAAAAACAGGTGGTGGGCGTATTGCCATTAACGAAGCCATTCGCGCGAAAGAGTTGCGTGTTATCGGCTCCGAAGCAGAAAACTATGGTGTTATGTCCCGCGAGGAAGCACTTTCAAAGGCACGCGAGATAGGGTTGGATTTGATTGAAATCTCCCCTACTGCCGTTCCACCGGTCGCCAAGATCATGGAGTACGGTAAGTACCTCTACCAAGAGAAGAAAAAGCAGCGCGAACACAAAGCAAAATCACACGCGACAGAAACGAAAGCGATTCAGGTGAAGATTGGTACGAGCGAGCACAGTCTCGGGATTAAAGCTAAGCAAGCATCAGAATGGTTGACCGAAGGTCATCGCGTGAAGTTCGAGTTGTATCTCTCAGGACGTGCGAAGTACATGGACAAAGCATTCCTCGGAGAGCGCATGAAACGATTTTTGAAACTACTCACGGTTGATTACAAAGTCGCCGATGAACCAAAGACAGGCCCAAAAGGCATGCACATGATTATCGAGAAAAAGTAAGGTTATGAATCCCGTTAGAGACATCATTGCCATCTGAACGGGAGATTGGTACTATGACCAAACTTCGTAAAAACATTATATAAAAACAGTAACTGACGGAAATGTACACATTTCCTGTCTCTAACGGGATGAAAACGAACAAAGCATACAGCAAACGACTTAAGGTGACGAAAAACGGCAAGATTATTTCACGTCGCCCAGGTGGTAACCACTACAATGCCAAAGAGTCACGCTCAACACAGCTTGCACGCAAGCGTGGTAAGCAAGTTACGATGACAAACAAGAGCAAGGCCCGATTTCTCCCTGGAAGATAATTTTTGCCTTTCTACTATCTACGTGCTACATTCTACGAACTAATATATGACACGAGTAAAACGAGGAACAATAGCAATGAAGAAGCGCCGTTCGATGCTTAAACGCACGAAGGGCTTCCGCAATGCGCGCAGCACAAAGCAGAAACAGGCACGAGAGGCCCTTTTCCACGCTGGTAAGTATGCGTTCGCACACCGTAAGGATAAGAAGGCAGACTTCCGCGGTTTGTGGCAAACACAGATCAGCGCCGCTGTTCGTCCACACGGAATTTCATACAGCAAATTTATGGGCATTCTCAAGAAGAAGAACATTCTCTTGAACCGAAAGATGCTTGCGAATATCGCAGAATTACACCCACAAGCATTCGAACGAATTGTTGCAGAAGTTCAAGGTTAAACCTTACTAAAAACCCCGCCTCTCGGCGGGGTTTTTTGTTATTCTTGGTTTTTCTTAATACCCATATTTCTGATTAAATAATACAGGCCAACGGGCACAAAAATAAAAGAAAGATAGTAAAACCAAGTTAGAGGGTGAGCCATAACCGCAATGTCGGCAATGTTTGGAATCTCAAATGGATTTGATAAAACGCTATCTGTTTGTGAAAGAATTCTGGGGACGACCCAAAATTGCCCAAGGCAGTAAAATAAGACGCCTATCGGAAAAAGTCTAGAGAGTTTACTTTTAATGGGAGAATTCTTTTTCTCAACACCCAGAATAACTCCTGAAGTAGTATTTGTGGATGATTTGCGTAACTTTTTTGCTTTATTAAAAAAACTAAGGCCTAACAAATAAAGTGGAGTTCCTATTATTAAACTTCCAATGAACATTGCTATCAAAAAAGTTACATCCATGTCACTCAATTCCATTTGATTTTGACTATCCCAATAACTTCCGGGACCAAAGCCAAATAAAACAAACCCAATAAAAACAAGAATTGGAGATAACATTAATGCTCTACCAATACCCGATAAAGTATCTGCTTTTGATGATTTCATGCTTTTAACCTTTCATATTTCCTAACGCACCCGTCACCCCTCCCTCATCCACACGATACGAATACGTCATCAATTCTTCTCGTTGATCTTTTTTCACGAGCTCAATAATTTTTGCAACAAGACGTTTTGCATCTGTTTCAAACACCACTTTTTCATGTGTGCGACCACTACGCTCAATGATGGTCTCCAATGTTTCATCCGTCATCCAATCTCCTTTCAAAATACCAATCGGTTTGTTGTCTTCAAATGCAATCGTAAATTCGTGTATCGTTCCCACACGTCCACACCCGAACAACACCGCGTCCGATGAACGGGTCAAAATGAGGTCGCGACCTGAATAGCCAAAACCTGTGTACACAAGCAAATCCATGTAATCGACAGGCAGGTGGTATGCCTCAATGTGTTCGCGTTCAGACGCTGCAGGAGAAAACCCGATCGATTTTCCTCCTGCTTCTTTTGCACCAATTGCCGCCCAGAGAGGAAACCCTGTTGTTGCGCCTGTCACCAAGACCGCTTTTTGGCGCGCAACTTCGCGGCCAAGTTCCTTGGCCGCTTCGTACGCCTGTGGTCCACAGTTGCTTGTTTCAGCGGCACCGGAAATACAGATCTTTATTTCTGTTGGTTGTCGTTTAGGAAGCATACAAAACTATATAAGTATGCGGTGTGTGCGGGCTTTCCGCAAGTTAGCCGAGCTCAACCGTCTCCCCTGGCGCAGGCATTGCTGCATTCAAACCCAAGAAATCACGGAGGCGTTGTGTGAGAAATTGTGATGATGATGGTTCTCCCATCGCGACAAATACTTTCTTCAGCGTAAGATTGGATGCGCTCGCAAACTCAAGAAGCCCACTGAGATCACGGTGCCCAGAATATGCGCGCAATGTTTCAATGCGTGCGCGAACAGAAATTTTTTCACCCTCAATCGTCACAGCACCGACACCCTCCTGAAGTTCCCGCCCAAGACTTCCTGGTGACTGATACCCAACAATGAGCAGCGTGCTTGAAGCGTCAGAGAGATAGTGTTTCTCATGATGAATAATGCGTCCGCCGTGTGACATGCCTGACCCAGCGATAATTATTTTTGCGCCATCTGTCGCATGGATTGCTTTTGAACCTTCAGGTGTTGCAATAACCTTCAGTCCTTCAAATGAGAAAATATCGTCACCACCACGAATAACTTCTTGCGCTTGTTTGTTAAAAAGATCTGTTGAACGTTTGTAGATGTCGGTCACTTTAATCGCAAGTGGTGCGTCCAAAAACACGGGAATGCGCGGAATGCGGCGTTCTTCAACAAGGACGTTAATATCAAAAAGAATTGTTTGTGTTCGCTCGATTGAAAAAGCAGGAATGAGAAGCGTGCCGTGACGCGTGATGACATTCTCGATAATATCTTCAAGAACTGCGCGTCGATCACGTATCACTTCATGATTACGGTCTCCGTACACACTCTCAATGATCATGTAGTTCGCGTCATTCACAACGTCGGTGTCACGCAAAAGTGGCGATGGTGAGTTGCCGAGGTCTCCCGAAAAGACGAGTTTACCAAACGCATCATGGGTACATTCAACAAATGCCGAACCGAGCACGTGTCCAGCGTCCTTAAGATAAAACGTCGCATCCCCTATCGCCCATGACTGGTAATACGGAATGACCTCCCAGTTTTTAAACACAGCGGGTATATCATTCTCTGTGTATGCAGGCGCCATACCGCAACGCTGTGCTTCTTCGCCCACAACACGAGCCGCATCAGGAAGCATCACTTCAGCAAGCTCCTTTGTTTCTTTCGTTGAATATATCGCTCCCTTAAAACCATCCTTCACCAATTTTGGAATACGGCCAATATGATCAAGGTGTGCGTGCGTCACAATAAGCGCATCAATATCGGCAGGATTGTACATAAATGCGACAGTGTTTGCGTCATCACACATTTTTCGTCCCTGAATCATGCCACAATCAACAAGAATTTTTTTCTGAGGCGTTGTGAGTAAAAAGTTTGCCCCAGTCACTGAACCTGTGCCTCCACAAAACGTGAGTGTTGGTTTCGTTACGGTCATATGAGAGGTGCTGTGATTATATTCTCTTCTTTCTTAAAGATTCGAGCAAGTGTGGCTGCACCTAAAATTCCACCAAGAGAATCCATGATGATGTCGGCCACCGTATCACGCACAATATTTGCTTCTTCGGCGAACACACCATTCGTGTATTCTATAATTTCCCATGCAACACCAACAATAAGCACCGTCACAAGTGAGGTAAAGATAATTTTCTTTTTCGACATGCCGTTTATATATCCTGTTCGTTCCAAGAACCACGCTGCCCCAGCACCAAGCACGAGTCCCACTAATCCATGCATCATGATGTCGTACCACCAAAACTTCCAGTAGAAATAGTTTTCAAGCGCCACTTCATTAAGCACAAAAATAAGCGCGGAAAGTGCGCACATTGCAAGAAGTGTTCCTATTACTGTTTTTCGCATTAGTATAAGTATACCAAAGGTTTGGAGGCATATAAAAAACCGACAGATGTCGGTTTTTTATTCGGGGCTATCTCAGACGTGACCTAGCCGAAGCCAGGTGGGTGCCCTCAGTACAAGAACCGAAGCTCTTGGTTTAAAACGATTCGGGCTCCCGAAATTTTTTTATTTGATCTAGATAATATCCAAAATAACCCCTATGCGTATCCTACTCCTTGTACCTACGAGGACAAGGTGGATAAGGGAGACTGAAATATATTTGACGAAATGTAAACGTACCTGCTGTAAAAATCCATAGCTTGAGCCACGCACGAGATTTTATTTTCACGACGCTTCGATTTTTAGGAAAAAACCAAAAAATTCACACAAAACACAACAATTGGACGCATCGGCGTCCAATTGTTGTGTCACTTCTCTAGTACTCCCTACTCTACACACTACTTTCGTATGTTACATATCAACTCCGAAGCGTTTGTAGGCGTAAATTGGGCTTTTACCAAACCAGTGCTTGATTTCATGCGCTGCTTCCTCAGGGGTTTCAGATGCATGCACCAAGTTCATGATGGCTCGCTTCTCTGCATTTGCGACAATTGGTGAATCTGAAGAAAAATCTCCACGAATCGTACCCATTTCCGCGAGATATGGCATTGTTGGACCAACAATCTTGCGCACCATGTCGACGGAGTGCACACCTTGCACCACCATACGTACCAAAGGGGCAGATACCATGTAGTTGATGAGCCACCCACGCACCATTGTGCCAACTTTGAAGAGGTCGTTCGTGCCGTACTCCTTCTTAAGATCGTGTCCGTATTTCTCGAACGTCTTTGCTGTCTTCTCACCAACACGTGTAATCCATTCCTTGCTCTTTGGATAGTGATTATCCATCTGCTTGTGTGTTGGCTGGAACATTTCAAGTGCAACAATCTTCATGTCGCGTTGCTCAAAACGTCGAATGACTTCACCGACGAGTCCTTTGCGGACACCGTCAGGTTTAATCATGACAAATGTCTTCTCCTCTTTTGGGTTTCGTGCCATATCAAAATAACGCTAAAACAATAATTAAGACGTGGCGATTATAGCATGCCGTATGGGGCGCGAATATCCCGCTCAACATCAGCGCGCGGACGGCCATAGCGATCATACGAAAGTGCTTTCAATTCTTCTATGCGCGCTCTATCTCCCGCTTCGGGTTTAATAGTCTCTACCGTGAAAGGTCTCTCGGGTCGTCCGTTAATGAGCATCTTCACGATTGCATTTCTATTATCAATATTCATGAGGTCATTCGCATCAAACACCGGTGCAAATTGTTTTTCCAAATATTCAGCATCATCAGAACCGACACGGAATGCACAGAGTGATCCGACGTTACCAAAGACGGCGTCTCTAATGCGTTCATCAAGTTGTTTGATGAATTGGTGCGCAACGGTGAGTCCAAGTTTATATTTGCGTGCTTCTGAGAGAATTGTTGCGATTGAATCTGTCGTAATATTTTGGAATTCGTCGATGTAAAGATAAAAATCAGACAGATCACGACCGCCCGCGTCCACTCGTGATAATGCCGCCATCAAAATTTTGCCGACAATAATAAGACCAAGAAGATTTGCATTGATGTCACCGAGACGTCCCTTCGCAAGGTTCACCAAAAGGATTTTCTTATTGTCCATTATGTCCCTAAAATTAAAGGCGCTTTTTGATTGCACGACAATTGGACGCATGATGTCGTTCGATAGGAAGACGTCGAATTTGCTCGTGATATACGGCACGATGTTTGCGAGCGCTCCTTCCCCACCAGCTTTTTCAGCAACATCACGCCAGAATTGCACAACAACAGGATTGTGACAGTGTGAGAGTTTCAATTCACGATACGCTTTGTCAGAAAGTACGCGTGACACATCAAAGAGTGTGTTCCCAGTAATTGGATCTTCAATAACGAGCATCGTCGCATTGCGGAAATATTGTTCAAACATCGGACCCATACTCTCAGGGACATTACCGTACAGTTTTTGGAAAATTGAAAAGAGTTCATTCACGACGAATGTTTTTTGTTCGGGATGATTCTGATCGTACTCAAGCATGTTCAACCCCATCGGACGCTCGGTGTATGACGGATCAAAGTAAATAACATCCTGTTCACGTTCTTTTGGAATCGCTGCAAGGACGTCGAGAATATCCGTACCATGCGGATCGATCATGCAAACACCCTCACCGTTCTTGATGTCTTGAATAATCATATTCTTCAACATCGTCGTCTTTCCTGTTCCCGTCTGACCAATACAGTAGAAGTGACGCAAACGATCTTCTTTTGCAAAATGCACCGGCGCTGTTGAGCCCGTGTGTTTATTCGTACCAATTACAATACCCTCGTGTGAAACTCCGATTGGCAAAGGTGCTGTGCGTGCTTTCGCGCGCTTCAATTCTCGTGACGTATCGTTTCCTGATACCGGAAGATGAAATATCGTCGCAAGCTCACGTAGATTCATCGGAAGCACGTGTGCGGTAGATATTGTTCGATACGTAAAATCCCGCAACAGTGTTTTGATACTTGAACCTTTTGCACGCTTAAATACAAAACTGTTGCCCTGTGGATTTTCAAGTTGTTGGAATGCTGATTCTAAATCTCCCAAAATCGCTTCTGCGCGAGCATCATTTTCTGCCGATGCAAGCAAACGTACCGACACATCAGCAATTGGGTGCGCAATTTTTGTTTTTATTTGTTCAACTGCAAGTTCATCCACATGTATAGGTTCGTCTTCTTTTCCTTTCTTCTTTTTTGGAGCCCCAAATATAGCCTTACTGAAGCCGTCAATCAGCTGATCTCCCATCGTCCATGAAATCTTAAGCGCTTCTTTTGCTTTCGCACCCTTTTGAATTTTCTCGAGCGCACCCTTAAATTTTCCTGCGTACTCATGCGATGCGGGACGCACCAATACCTGCAGTGCCGCACCTTCGCCATGGGGTTTTAATTTTGCAAATGCAGAAAGCACCACGTTCAGGGGGTCATATTCAAATGCATCGTACGTTTTGAGTGCGTACGCAGGTGATGCTTTGTAAGAAGCTATTGAGCCGAGTGATACGCCCCCTTCACTAAAAATGTTGTAGTCGTTGTGACTTTCCGTGATATGCGCTTGAGGAAAAAGAGAAAGTAATTGGCGTTCAAAAAGTTGTTTTCTCTCTGTTGGCACGGCACAATAAATTGTTGCGTGCTCATGATGTGACTCAACAGCGATTTCGAGCGTGAAGTGGTTTTTCTTTGCACCTTTTGGAGATTCAATAACACCTGCATACAATTGTTCCATCGATGCAAGGAGTTCGCGCAAAGGCCGAGTTTCTTTTGTATTCGCACCAAACGGCAATGTCACCTCAAATAACGTCATATGCAGTGCCTTCCATTCAGGTGTTCCCTCTTTCATGCCCTGCGCTTGGTATCCAGCACGAAGATATTCAGAGAGAAAGCGGTGGAAATCGTCCTCAACATGCGGATCATCCATCTTATGCACCACCGACAAAGCGTTCCTAACTCCTTTTTCTTTCATAACTGACAAGAGTTCTGCCATAACATTATCGTGATCCTCCGGCATAAGATCCAATACAACAGCATCTACTTCGGGCTTCAGCATGACGTGCCCTTTTTCCAATACATCTTCAGGCGCATGCGCCCCATAGGTTACTGCAAGTTCGCGCGCATGCGCTTCTGGGGTTTCGCGTGTTTGTGTGCGCTCAATTTCTTTCAATCGCTCACGCAAAAAGACCGCCTCTTCGTCAGGGTTTCTAAATTTTATTTCGGGCTGCACGCTCACGCGTTCCATCCCTTTATTCTACACCACCGTCAGTATTTCTGGTTCTCCGTCGGTGATAACAATAGTGTGCTCAAACTGTGCCGTACGTGCGCCATCAACTGTCTCGTAGGTAAATCTATCTTTTCCCAATAGTACTTCACCTGTTCCTTCCGAAATCGTCGGCTCGATAGTGATTACCATACCGGGTAGGAGCATTTTACCTGTTCCTTGTTTTCCAAAGTGCGCAATATGCGGTTCTTCGTGCACGTTGTGCCCAACACCATGTCCTCCTAATTCTTTCACGATTGCAAAACCTGATCCGGAAATTACTTTTTCAATTGCTGCACCAATGTCTCCCGTCTGTGCACCACCACGTGCCGCGGCAATACCAGCCATAAGTGCTTCTCGTGTCGTTTCAATAAGTGTGTGTGCCGTTGCATCGATTGCACCAACGGGTACCGTAATACACATATCAGAAATAAGGCCCTGATGTATGAGGCCGGCGTCGAGGCTTACAATGTCGCCGGTCTCAAGCGTGCGCTCTTTTTTTGGGATACCATGCACCGCTTCGTTGTTTATTGAAATGCACACTGTCGCAGGAAATGCGATACGTGCACCCTGCGGTTTGTAGTTTTTAAATGCCGGTGTGTCTCCGCCATCACGAATAAGTTTTTCGCCAAGTGCGTCAAGTTCAAACGTTGAAATCCCTGGACGAACAGCTTTGCGTAACTCTTCCATAACACGCGCGAGGCGGCGGCCCGCCTCGCGCAGTACTTCAATTTCTTCTGCTGTTTTGATATTACTCATGAGACAAATCAGGAAAACGCTCATGTACTGTCTTTATCACGCGATCGTGAATAGCTTCAATTGATCCTTCGCCGTCAACTTCAAAAAAGAGTCCTTTATTTTTGAAAAAAGATATCGCAGGTTGTGTGTGCTCATCATATTCCTGCATACGTTTCATGAGCGCTTCTTTTGTATCGTCCGTACGATTCTCAATTGTTGCGCGTTTCTCGATACGCTTTTTCATTTCTTCATCCGACACACTCAAAAAAAGCACAACGTAGGGACGATCGAACCATGTCGCAACGTCATGGAATAAGAGTGCTTCCTCTTCATGTCGCACTGCCCCATCAATGATGCCCCCTTTCATGTCAGAGCTCTCGAGTTCATCCTTGAGCCATAAATACATCACGAGCCACGACGGAACCAAATGTCCATTCTTCATCGCATCAAGAATCTTGTCGTGGAGATGCACGTTCTTCTCTGCAAGTTCGCGTAGTTGTGCGCTTGTTTTAAAAAGAGAAAAACCCGTTTTCGTTGCAAGAAGTTCCGCTTGGGTACCTTTGCCTGAACCGGGTTTTCCCAAGAAAAGTATGAAGGGGGCGGTCATGAAACCCATAATAGCAAAGAATCAGGAATTAAGAATCATGAATCAAGAGTGTTTCCTGCGATATATCCCAGGAAACAGGCAAGGCAACGCCTTCCATTGGCTCCTTCCTAATATTGCATATTTCCAGTAAGAAGGTAGTCTTGTATATAGAAAAGACTACTGAGGAGAGTGCGATGCCAACTAAAACAGACAAAGAAGAAAAGCTGATGACTGTTACACTTTGGGGTGAGGATGCGGCGCGAATAGATGTTCTCGCCCAGTCAATTGAAAACAAGGGTTACCGTGTTGAGAGAAGAACGACCTTCTCAAAACAGCCATTTGCAACAGTCGACGGCAAGATGTTTAGTGGCTATCGTGAAATCATGATAGTCCTCGGATCTCATTAGTCACCGCTCTTGCTTCAAGCAAAAACCGCCAACAGGCGGTTTTCGTGCTTTCAAAAATCTTTGACTGAGGAACTTTTTGTTTTCATTATCCGCGTTTGTCTGCGTCCTGTTTTTGTTATGTGCTACGTGTTTCGTGCCACGTGATTTTAGTATTCGCGCATTGTGATCTGTGCCTCAACCTTTTTAAGAAGATCAATAACCACTGATACAACGATGAGCACCCCTGTACCACCAATTGCAAGCGTCGTGATCCCTGTTGCTGACTGCATAAGGAGCGGCAAGATAGCAATAGTACTCAAGAAGAGCGCGCCGAGAAGCGTCAATCGAGTCAAAATATCTCCGATGTACTGTGCTGTTGATTGGCCGGGGCGTACACCTGGGATAAATGCACCGCTACGCTGGAGGTTTTGTGAGATTGCATCTGGATCAAACGTTACCGCCGTGTAGAAGTACGTGAAGAGGAATACCAAACCGAAGTACAAGATACCGTAGAGCATTTGGTTTGCAAGCACATTTGAAATAAATGCTGAGACACCCTGTATGATTGCGTTTGTTGAGTTCGCAAGGAAGTTCACAATCATTTGTGGGAAGAGAAGAATTGAAAGCGCAAAGATGATTGGCATCACGCCGGCTTGGTTCACGCGAAGTGGAATGTATGTTGAGACACCGCCGTACACCTTGTTGCCACGCATGCGTTTTGCATACGTCACCGGTATCGGACGTTCTGCTTCGGTGACGATAACAACGCCGAGAATAACAAGCAGTGCGACAAGCGCGAAACCAAGGTACATCGGAATCTGATCTGGTGTGAATGAAAGTGCAACACGCTGTAATGCGCCTGGGAGGCTTGCGACGATACCTGAGAAGATAACGATTGACATGCCGTTGCCGATACCAAACTCACCAATAAGTTCACCGATCCACATCAAGAGAAGCGCACCACCTGTAATGATGATAACGTTCGCCACAAGATCAAATATTTCCAATGGCGGAATAATACCGTTGCGCTGGAAAAGTGTGATGAAACCAAAAGCCTGAAGTGCTGCCAATGGAATCGTGAGCGTGCGTGCGTACTGAGATGCTTTGCGACGTCCTGCTTCCCCTTCCTCGTGGTACATTGATTTCAAACGAGGAGATACAAGCGTCAAAAGCTGCATGATGATTGACGCAGTAATGTAGGGACCAACACCGAGCATCACAATTGAAAGTCCTGAAAGACCTCCCCCTGAGAAAAGGTTCACCAACCCAAAGAATTGGTTGTTGGCAATAAATTGCTCAAGCGCAATCGTGTCGATACCTGGAATTGGAATTGCCGAAAGAAGACGTGTAAGGAGAAGCGCCCCCAAGACAAAGAGGATGCGATTGCGAAGCTGACGGTCACCGAAGATTGTGTGTATTTTTTGAAGAAAACCGTCCATAGAATTATTTTGTTGCTCCGCTTACTTTTCCTGAGAGCTTCACCCCCTCATATGTTACCTTTTTTGTGAGTTTTCCTTTACCAAGAATCTTTACGCTTGGCAACTTACCTGTGCGCATCTTAATGAGTCCTTTCTCATGGAGTGTTGCTGGAGAAATAACTGCGCCGTCAGCAAAGTATTTGTCGATTGTGCCGATGTTGATGACAACCTGTGGAATGCGGTCGCCACGAACGCTTGTTGCACGGTGTTTACCGTATCCACGTTGCTTTGGAATCTTCTTAATCATATCGCGGATTTCTGGACGAATGCGGTGACCTGAACGTGCCTTCTGCCCCTTGTGACCACGTCCTGATGTCTTACCGCGCTTACCACCACGTCCGACGCGCTTCTTTGATCGATTCTTTGTTGTTCGTTTGAGTTCGTGTAGCTGCATGGTAGGTATTAGTTAGAAGTTTGAAAGTTTGATGTTTTAATTCGTGTCATTCGTTTTCATTCGTGTATTGGTGTCGCGCTTGTTTTCTTTTGCAGGACGAGCCATGCTCAATGCCTTAATCGCTGCTTGTGCAATATTCAATTTGTTTTTTGATGGTGAGAGAATCTTTGCACCGATGTTGTGCATGCCGGCAAGCTCAAGCACGTCACGCACTGCACCTCCGGCAACAACTCCGCGTCCGATTGCTGGGTAGATGAAGACAATACCGCTTGAGTACTTTGCTTTCACTTCGTGAGCAATTGTTCCGTCCTTTGTAAGAGGGACCGTCACCCTATGCTTGAGTGCGGTGCGGTATGCCTTTTCCACAGCGAGTGCTGTGTCACCTGCCTTTCCCATACCAACCCCAACTGAACCACGGCGGTTACCCGCAACAACACAGACACTGAAGCTAAAACGGCGACCACCAGCAACCACACGTGTCACACGACGAATGTCGATGATACGGCTGTCGAATTCTGGCTTCACGCGTTCAGGACGTGAACGAGATGCACGACGAGGATTCTTTGAGAAACGTCCACGGCCACGAGGGGCTTCCTCTTCGCGTGGTGCGGAAACTTCTGCCACAACAGCAGCAACGGCAGCAACGGCCTCAACAGGCACGTCAACACCTTCCGCAGGCGGAATTGTTTCGTCTCCTTCGTTTATTTTTGTGTTTGTTTCGTCCGTCATACTCGTATATTAAAATTTCAATCCTCCTTCACGTGCACCGTCTGCAATTTCTTTGATCGATCCTCCATAGCGGAATCCCCCACGATCGAAGACAACTGTATCGATTTTCTTTGCAAGTGTTGCTTTTGCGATTGCCTCACCGACAGCACGTGCATTCTTCAAAGGTATTCCTTTCATGCCCTGTGACGTTGCTGAGAGAAGTGTGACACCTTTTGTGTCATCAATCACCTGTGCGTACACAAAGCGATTTGATTTGAATACTGCCAAACGTGGACGCTTTGGTGTCCCCTTAATTTGAGAGCGGACTCGAGCGTGTCGTCGTATTCGTTTTGTTCGTTTTGTTTCCATGATTCTTGATTCTAACTTCTTGATTCTGCGTTAGGCAGCGCGCTTACCTTCCTTGCGGCGAATTATTTCGTCATCGTAACGCATGCCCTTACCCTTGTACGGTTCAGGTTTTTTCTGATCACGAATGAGGGCTGCAAACTGACCAACAAGTTCCTTATCAAATCCTGAAATAGTGATGTTGTTCTTATCAACAGTCGCCGTAATGCCTTTTGGAATGTCGAGTAGAACAGGGTGTGA
The DNA here is from genome assembly GCA_038064475.1 of Patescibacteria group bacterium. Classification (GTDB taxonomy): domain Bacteria; phylum Patescibacteriota; class Minisyncoccia; order Phycocordibacterales; family EsbW-18; genus EsbW-18. The sequence continues at coordinate 36,613 of JBBTTA010000007.1, read as the reverse complement.
GAAACCGAGCTGCATAACGAGCTGTGTTCCCTTCAATTCAACGCGATAACCAACACCTTCGAGAATGAGTTTCTTAACGTATGCCTTGTTGACGCCGGCTACCATGTTTGCGAGGTGTGCTGCTGTTGTTCCCCAAATTGCAGATACTTCTTGTGATTCTTTCACTGGTGTAACTGAAAGACCTTCTTCGGGAGAAAGGTGAATGACAATCTGTGGTGTAAATGTACGTGTGAGTTCTCCCAACGGACCTTTTACGGTTACCGTCAACCCATCAACAGTTGCTGTTGTGCCTTGTGGAAGAGCGATTTTTTGTTTGCCGATTCGTGACATAAATGTATTAATCTCGAAATCCGAATATCGAAATCCGAAAAAGATTCATGAATTCTGTTTTCTTTTTATTTTGAATTTTCGATTTCATATTTGTTTCGGATTTCGAATTTAGTGCTTCGTGTTTTTCCTCATGCTACCAGATGAGGAAAAGCGCTTCACCGCCGACCTTTGCTTTGCGCGCCTCAACACCCGTCATGATTCCCTGTGGTGTTGAAAGGACGATGTGACCGTAGCCATTCTTTACAGGAACAATGTCGCGCACTGAGTAGTACACACGCTTTGAAGGCTTTGAAAGACGCTTCACGTCGTGCACACGAGGAATTCCATTATCAAATGCGAGTTCAACTTCGATGAACGTACGCGCTTTTTTACCCTTGCGATCAATCGAAGCGATGAAGCCCTCGCGCTCAAGCACTTCAGCAATAGATTGCTTCATGCGAGAGTGCGGAACACGAACGAGAGGCTTTCCTGTGTTCGCTGCATTCTTGAGGCTGATGATGAAGTTTGAGATTGGATCGGTTACCATGATGACTTCTTAACACCTGGAATCATACCTTTGTTCGCGAGTTCGCGGAAACAGATGCGGCACAATCCAAAATCGCGCATGTATGCACGTGGACGACCACATTTAAAGCAACGATTCTTAGTGCGGACTGGAGATGCGTTTTTGCGCAACGACTGCAATTTTTCGTAGTCGTGGGCCATTTTGAGGGCCTCCCGCTTGTCTTTCGCACGCTCAATCATTACTTTTCGCTTCTTGTCTCTTGCGATGATTGCTTTGCGAGCCATGGTATTTCGATAAATCCAGCACTTAGTTTGGCATAGTTGCATCTGTCTTTTTTAACCACGTTTTGTGGTCAAACCGCAACCGGGAAAGACAATGCCAAACTAAGTGCTGGATAAAAAAGCGCTCCTGAGAGCTACGAGGAGTATAGCAAATACTTGGTCCTTTGTCAAAAGAGCTTGTTCTTGAGCTTCATCGTATTCCCTTTCCGTAAAAGTCCCTGATATGTTCATAAATGAAAACTGGCCCCTCAAACGCGAAAGCGTTCGAAGGGCCAGAGAGTTTGAGAATCAAAGGGTCTTGAAGATGCCTTAGTTCCTCAGGAATTGCGAGAGAAGACCCGACCGCCGTCGCGCCACCCGCTCGGGCCCCCGACGGAGCCCGCGTGCACGCCCCAGCCCACGCCGAACCAGTGCGCGTAGACCGCGCGAAGCATGCCGGTGGAGTCCTTCACGTAGAAGATGTTGGCGTAGCCGTTGACGAGGAGGTTGCCCCCCTTACCATCAGCCTGCACTTCCATCATCGCGAACATCTCCGCGAGACTGGTCTCCGCCTTGTCGCCGAGCGTCTCGAGGATTGGCTTGTCGGGCGAGTTCCTTGTGAGTCTGGCGGAGCGGAGCGTGGTCTCGCTCTTGGGGTCCTCGGTCTTTCCGAGGAACCAGGAGCGGAAATTGTCGCCGAGGTAGGAGCAGATTCCCCCGTCCTTCTTCAGCTTGAACTTCTCGATCCCGAAAATCGGCGAGGTGGTCGCCAACACGAGGTGAGTACCGATGACGTCGAGAAGAGGCGGAACCGTCGACTTCTCGATCTTGAAGAGAAGGCTGTCGTTGAGGACGCCGCGAGCGACTTCCTCGCCGCCGATCTTCTTCACCAGCGCATTCAGCTCGCCCTGCGTCCAATCCTTGGTCATCCAACTCATGGTGTTCTCCTTGGGCTTCGTTGCCCGGAGCATTCCGCAAGTCTCAATTGACCGCGGTTGTGAAATCTCAATAAAAAGATCTCAAAGCCACGGTCAATTTTGCAATTCCTTGTGAAAGAACGTATGCGTGTATTATACACTTTTATATTATAATGTCAATAGTTCCATAATGCGCCTGTTGAATAGTATTCAACCGAATCGGTAGTTCCAGTAAATAGCGTCATGGAGTCAGAACGCATTTCCAGCATTGTTTTACGCAGAGATTAATTTTTAATCAATACGTAGCTTGCATCATGTTTTGAAAGTGTTAGTATATTAGTACAAATGGCCACATGGCCCCGGAGACCCCGCCATAAGGCGGGGATCGTTTGTTATTAGGGGGTAATTACAACGTCTATAATTTTCTTTTTTATCTCGCTAAAAAGAGTCGAGTTTATTTTTCTAATCCTCCGATTAAGTCGCCTTGTGCTTACAAGACGCAATTGCGAAAGAATAACAGCAAAGGTTGTGTTGTCGTGCGTAAAACAAAAATAATATGGGCTGCTTTTTGCTTTCGTAGTCAGTGGGGCAACTAAAACAACACTCCTATTAAACTTTCTTATAACAAGTGCCGGCCTTTCAAATAAGTTATTCTTTCCATCTTCTTCATCACCAATATTCATGCCAAACGAACACCACCATATTTCTCTTTCATGTACAAATTGTGGTATTGTTCTTGCCTGTAAAAGTTTTTTCCTTTCATTCCAACCACCAAAATCTTTTTCCATTACATGAGTGTACATATTCGTGCTCAAGAAAATATAAAGTGCACATGTTCGATATATCGAACAAAAAAACATGCGATATATCGCATGTTTTTTGTTTTCCTGTTCTCTGTTTTTTGTTATGTGCCTTAACGTCCTCGTTTCTTCTTCACTTCGTCTTCGAGTCGCTTGAATGGAATGCCAATGTATTCGAAATATTTTTCTGCTGATACCCTGTCCTTTGCTGTTGTAACAATCGTGATTGAAAGGCTGAATACGTCCTTTGTGTCTTCGTCAGCTGTTTCTGGAAAAATGTTGTGTTCACGGATACCAATTGAGAGGTTCCCCATTGGATCAATCGATGCGCGTGAGATACCACGGAAGTCACGTGTGCGAGGAAGTGAGATGTTGATAAGACGATCAAGGAAATCGTACATGCGTGGGCCACGGAGCGTTACTTGGTAGCCAATCACCTGTCCTTCGCGGAGTTTGAATGATGCGATTGATTTCTTTGCAGGACGTGGAGATGCTTTCTGTCCTGTGATTTTTGGAAGGCGTGATTCAATCACTTCAATGCGCTTTTTGTCCTTCACTGAACCCGTACCAACAGACACAACCACCTTCACCAAACGTGGGATTGCCATTTTGCTCTTTGTGCCGAGTGCCTCGTGAAGGTTCTCGTATGCCTTGCTCTGTTTTTCTTTTACCGTTTTCATATATTCGTTGTTATGCCTTGCGAACGTTTGATGCGTGGAGTGGCATCGTTTTTTCGATAATCTGACCCTTTGCTGAGCCCTTACGTGCACGCTGATGACGCTTCACCTTGTTAACGCCCTCAACAACAACGAGATCGTCTTTCAAAAATACCTTCACCACAGATCCTGTTGATCCTTTGTGGGCTCCGGCAATTACTGTTACTTTGTCTCCTTTTTTTACGTGCATAGAAATATAGTTATACAACCTCAGGGGCAAGTGACACGATTTTCTGGAATCCGCGTTCTGCGAGCTCACGAGGAATCGGACCGAAGATACGGTTTGCTTTTGGTTCCTTCTTCACACCTTCAATGATCACCACTGCGTTTTCGTCGAAGCGAACATACGAGCCATCCTTGCGGCGGAATGCCTTAACCTGACGAACAACAACGGCCTTTACGACATCCTTCTTCTTTGTTTGCTTGCGAGGTTCAGCAATTTGAATTGACATCACGACAACGTCTCCAATAGAAGCGTAGCGGCGCTTTGAGCCGCCAAGTACTTTGAATACGCGGCCGATTTTGGCACCTGAGTTATCTGCGATTTGTACGATTGAGCGTGGCTGGATCATAAATTAGTTAATGGTTTTGAGGTTTGGAAGTTTGTTGGTTTTGAACTTCTGAACTAGAGCGTAGCGTGACTATACACTACTCAACTATTCGGAAGTGTTTGTTCTTTGAAATTGGGCGTGTCTCTTCGATCGTCACCTTATCTCCAATTTTCTTTGTGTTGCCTGCATCGTGCGCTTGATACTTCTTGCGCTTTGAAATGAACTTGCCGTACGTTGGGTGTTTTACGTAACGTTCAACAAGCACAACAACGGTGTCCTTCATCTTGTCTGAAGTAACAACTCCTTGGAGTACTTTCTTTTTGTGTGGTGTTGCAGTCATAAAAATTAGTTTGTGCGTGAACGAAGTTCCGTAAGCGCACGTGCGATGCTACGGCGATCTTCGCGCATCTTCTTCACATCGCGGCCCTTACTACCGGCAACAGCAAAGCGCTGCTGGCGCATAGCCTCACGAGCGCCCTGAATGAAGCTTTGGAGTTCGCTGTCTGTTTTCTTTTGTAAGTCTTTCGTCTGCATAGTGTTTGATACCATATCTCTTATGAGCTGTTTTCGCAATTAGCGAACAACAATCTTCGTCTTTACGGGCATCTTTGCGCCACCCTTGCGAAGTACCTCTGCTGCGATTTCCTTTGACACACCGTCCACCTCAAAGAGAAGGCTACCTGGCTTTACAAGAGCTACAAAGCCCTGTGGGTCTCCTTTTCCTTTACCCATACCAACTTCTGAACCTTTTGCTGTAAATGGTCGGTCAGGGAAAATACGTGTCCAGATTGTACCGTTCTTACCAAGTGCACGACGCATCACGCGACGTGATGATTCGATTTGGTTTGAGTTGATACGACCAGCGGCCATTGCTTTCAAGCCAAAACCCCCGAAGGCAAGTTTCGTTCCACGTGAAGCGATACCAACGCGCTTTGGGTTGCGTCGGGCTGTGTGCCATTTTCGGTGTTTTACTTTTTTAGGAAACAACATAGAAATTTATTATGCGTTTTGACGTGATTCGTTAGTTGTCGGACGATCTGCGAACACTTCTCCACGGTACACCCATACACGAATACCAATCTGTCCTTGTGGGATGTGCGCTTCGATGTGTGCGTAGTCGATGTCGGCACGGAACGTCTGAAGTGGAATACGACCGCGCTTCATTTGTTCACGACGTGCCATGTCAGCACCACCCAAACGTCCTGAAAGGTGAATACGTACACCTTGTACATCACGGTTTGCCATAACTTTTTCAACCGTCTGCTTCAACACGCGACGGAATGGCATACGCTTTTCAATTCCCTCTTTTACCATTGCTCCAACAATTGCTGCTTGTGATTCTGGTGAGCGAACTTCTTCGATTTCAATTTTGATTTGATCTGCGCCAACAAGGTTTTGCTTGCGCGCAAAGATATCGAGCTCTTTCTTGAGCTTTGCAATTCCTTCACCTGAACGTCCAATGATAAGACCTGGGCGTGATGTTTTGACCGTAATCTTAAGTTGTTTACCGTGTCGTTCAATGAGCGTGTCAGCAACGTACATGTTGTCGAGCGCCTTTTTCAAGAAACCCCGAATAAGCACGTCCGTGCGGAGAAATTTCTGATAGTCACCCGAGTGCGCAAACCATCGTGAGCGCCAGTCTCGTAGGATTCCCAATCGGTGTGCAAATGGATGAACTCGGTGTGTCATATAGGTAGAATCAAGAAGATAGAATCAAGAATTATGCTTTTGCTTTAGTAGATTTCTTTGCGACCTTTTTTGTTGTTTTCTTTTCTGTTTTCTGTTCTTTGTTTTCTGTTTTTTCTACCTTGATTCCTGCTTCAGGCTTCATTGCAGCAGATGTTTTTCCAAAGCTCTTCTCAATGTTCTTTCGCTTTGCTCCCATCTCGCTCTTGTTTGCAAGCACCAAAATGATGTTGCTTGAGTGTTTATCAAAACGTGATGCGCGACCATGTGCCTTTGGCATGTAGCGGTGCATCGTCAAACCTTTGTCAACGCGAATTTCTTGTACAAAAAGATCTTTTGCTTCGACGCCTTGTGATTTTGCATTCGCAATTGCTGAACGAACAAGTTTGCTCAACTGCAGTGTTGCGCGCTTTGGTGTTGTATCCAAAATAAGGAGTGCTCGGTCAACTGGCTTCCCTTTGATGAGATCAGAGACGAGGCGAACTTTTCGTGGAGATTGACGGTAGTTTTTAAGGTAAGCCTTCATGGTTAGTTTAAAGTTTTGATGTTTGAAGTTTAGAAGTTTTGATTCTTGATTCTTGCTTCTACTTCTTTTCCCCACTTGGAGCAGGCGCGCCCTCAGCAGCACCCTTTGCTGACTTAGCTGCAGCAATTTCGGCATCCTTCTTGGCTTGGTCGAGCGCCTTTTGCATTTGTCCACCGTGACGGCGGAATGTGCGTGTTGGAGAAAACTCACCCAAGCGGTGTCCTACCATTTCTTCAGTCACAAAAACATCAACGTGTGTCTTTCCGTTGTGTACACCAAATGTGTATCCAACCATTTCTGGTGTGATAACACTTGGTCGTGCCCACGTTTTAATAACGCCATCTGCAGCTTTTCGCTTCGCGACTTTCTGCATGAGTCGTTCGTTAATGTAGGGGCCTTTTTTGAGTGATCGTGTCATCCCGTTAGAGACAGGAAACGCTTTGCGTTTCCGTGATTATTCCAAAATACCTTTACAGCATTTCAAAAACCTTTATTTCATCTTTATACCCCGTTTTGAGACTTTAACATCTCTAACGGGATCATGGAGACGGACTAAAAAGGAGCCGTTCGGCTCGGATAAGATAATAGCAAAAAGTAGAGCATTGTCAAACGAGCCTCGTGCTGTGGGCTCATTTATCCACTTCCCCTTGCCAAATTTTTATATCAGCGTACAATCCATTTTAGAAGTTCGTTAATGCGGTTTTCCTATGTAAGCCATACTCCCAATTCGGGGGGTTGACTGTTGGAGGGCCCGTCAGATGGACAGTATCAAAAAGGGGCAATACCGAGTGGAAGCAGCCTTTCTCGGATCGTGCCGAGCCCACGTCCAGCCTTCCGCCACCTCCAAGATCGTGGAGGTGAAGCCGCTCGAAGGGAGATTCCAGGGGCAAAGGCTGTTGCTCAGCCTGACAGCCATCGCGCTCTTCCCCATTTCGACCTGAAGAAGCCCCGCGCAGTACTGCAGTTCAAAAGGCGCCGCATACCTAACGGCGCCTTTTTCATTTGGTTGATTTTCTAATGAAAAAGTATGTATAAACGACCATCATTCCTACAGGCGTAGGAATGATGGTACGTATATTCGATTCACCAACTGGCAAATCGAATGTTTTTTGTTCTCTGTTCTGTGTTTTCTAACTCTTGCGGTTCTTGCCAACTTTTCGGCGAGAAACAATAAGGAAGTTTGAGTATTTCTTTGGTTTGCGTGTCTTGTGCCCCTTTCCTGTGTTCTTACCGTGACGTGTGCGTGCGCGACGGTGACCACGGCCCTGACGTCCTTCACCACCACCATGTGGGTGATCAACTGGGTTCATCGCTGTACCACGAACCTTTGGACGGATACCGAGCCATCGTGAGCGTCCTGCCTTACCGAGGTTTACGAGCTTTGCTTCTGGATTTGAAACTTCACCAATAGATGCCCATGCGTGTTCTGAGAACTTACGAATTTCAGTTGATGGCATCTTTACGAGTGTGTAGTCACCGTCGTGCGCAACAACTTCAGCATAATTGCCGGCAGAGCGTGCGACTTTTGCACCACCCTTTGGTTTGAGCTCAATGTTGTATACAAATGTACCAACAGGAATCTTTGCGAGGGGAAGACGGTTACCCGGAGTAAACGCTGCATTCTCTGATGTGATAACTGAGTCCCCAACTTTCAAAGATTGTGGAGCGAGAATATAACGGCGTTCACCATCAGCGTAGAGAACAAGTGCGATGAAACCTGATCGGTTTGGATCGTACTCAACACTTTCAACGCGCGCCTTGATGTCGCGTTTGTCGTACATGAAGTCAACATCACGGAAGCGACGCTTGTGTCCTCCACCAGTCGAGCGTGTCGTGAGACGGCCGAATGCGTTGCGGCCTGTGCTTCGCTTGCCTCCTTTTACGAGTGCCTTCGTTGGCTTTATGTTTGGTGTCAAAAACTCGCGGTAGTTGATGCTTACCGAGTCACGACGTCCTGCGCTTGTAGGTTTGTGATGTTTCATAAATAAATACTAGATGAGTTCGATGGTGTCCCCTTTCTTGAGGTAGACGTATGCTTTTTTACCACCACCTGTCGTTGTCGTCATGCCGCGGCGGTTTGTTGCTGTCTTTGTTGGAATTGCGGCAACACGAACTTTTACTGGTGTGATTTTGTACACGTCCTTGATTGCAGCCTTGATGCTGTTCTTTGTTGAGTCTTTTGAAACATCAAAGACGTACACGTTGTTTGAAGCTGCCATTGAAGCCTTTTCAGTAATGCGTGGGTTGCGGAGAATGTGTGCACCAACCTTGCCTGATGCAATTGTTGTTTTAAGTGCCTTCGTTTCGCGCGCCTTCGTTTCACCCTTCATGCTGACTGGCTTTGCCCCTGCATCATCAACAACCACCTTGCTCTTCTTCGCAAAGAGTGCGTTTTTTGCCTTCGATGATTCTGCGTTGTCTTTTTTCTTGAACAGCATATTAGTTTGATTTTGTTGAAAGAAATGCGATTGCCTCGTCTGGGTTTTCAATGATGAGATACGTTGCTGACATCACATCAATCGGATTCAAGTTACGAATTTCTTCAACGGAAACGTTGCCGAAGTTTGCAAAGCTCTTCTTTGTGTTTGCATCGTTCTTTGCAAGCGCCAACACAACGGCATTGTTCTTCTTTGTTGTGATCTTTTCGAAACCTGAGATACCTGCGAGTGCTGCGAGTACCACCTTTGCGTCCTTTGTCTTTGGAGCAGCAAATGAAATGCTATCAACAAAGAGAACGTGGCCTGCGCGGAATTTCTGTGACAATGTTGTTGTCAAAGCTTTCATACGCATTTTCTTTGGAATACGACGTGAGTAGTCTTTGTCATTGCGAGGGCCGTGTGTGATACCACCACCAATCCAAATTGGAGAACGTGATGAACCGTGACGTGCACGTCCTGTTCCCTTCTGGCGCCATGGCTTCTTACCACCACCACGAACTTCACTGCGATCCTTTGTGTGTGCGAGAGGCCCACCAGCACGTGCGTTTGACTGCATTGAGGTCACCACTTGGTGAATGAGGTCGTTGTTCATTGGCACATCAAAAATGTTCTCGGGGAGGTCGATTGTGCGTACTTCTTTTCCTTGTGTGTTGTAGACAGATGCACTCATCCCGTTAGAAGTTTTTGTCTCTTTTTTATTTAAAGTTTTTGCTTGCATATAATTTGTATGAGGAACTCTTTATGTTCGTACAATCCCCACTTCTAACGGGACGCGGTGAGTTCAAGTTGTGTACCGCGTCGCCCCGGTACAGCGCCCGACACGAGAATAAAACCATTCTCTTTATCAATTTGCATCACCTTAAGGTTCTTAACTGTCACACGAGTTCCACCCATGCGACCCGCCATGCGCATACCAAGAACCACGCGACCTCCTGAACGTCCTGCACCACCAATAGAACCTGGTTCACGCTCAGAGTGCTTCTGACCGTGTGTGCGACGACCTCCGTGGAAACCGTGGCGCTTCACGACACCCTGGAAACCTTTTGACTTTGTAAGCCCTGCAATCTCAAGTGAGTCGCCGACTGCAAATGCAGATACATCGAGTGTCTGACCAACCGTATGAGCAGTTGTATCATCCATGCGAAATTCTTTGAATGCTTTGAAATTTCCTTTCGCTTTCTGTGCTTTGTTCACTTTTGATTCTTTTTTCGCGCCGCCACCAATCTGAACGGCAGTGTAGCCGTCCTTTTCAGTTGTCTTCACTTGTGTGACTGACATGGGGAGAATCGCAATAACGGTAACGGCATATGCAATACCCTTCTCGTCGAAGATTTGTGTCATGTTCTGCTTTGTACCGATTGCAAACTTCATAAATTCGAAATCCGAATATCGAAATCCGAAACAAATCCGAATGACCAAAATTCAAATGTTTTGAAATTTGATATTTGGATTTTGATATTGTTTCGAGTTTCGTGCTTCGTGTTTGGTGCTTATTTTTACATTGATGCCCCAGCTCGGACACGTCCGAGCTGGGGCTCATTGGTGTCCAGAGGTCCCGCCCTCTCCGAGAGGGCGGGACATGGCGCAAGTAGAAGACACTATACACGAGCAATTTTTTTCTGCAAGAGGTATAAGGAAACCCCACTTGGAAGCTTCGCTTCCAAGTGGGGTTGAACGATTAGGCAACGGCAACGAGCCGTATCGCGCTGCCTCCGAAAGATCTCGTGGAGAGGTCTTCCGGAAATTCGAGGGGCTTCCTGCAGTTGCCGCACTTTTTCTGGGGGTTCTTGCGAAGGAGCATGTCCTTCATGCCGCAGCCGGTCTGAAGGAGGGTGTATCCTCTGATAGGGTCATCCTCCTGCACTGTCACACGACAACGGGCACTCTCCTCTTGCGGTATCGCTTGAGCAAAGGACATCGTGCTTCTCCTCCGTGTGATTTGTGGGGAGTATTCCCCGAAAGAACGCGCGACTGAGGACTCTACCACACCCTTTGAACATTGACAATCCCCCGCACGTATAGTCATTCCAGATTCAGTACACAAAGTGCAAAATCAGGAGGTTTAAATGAAATTTGGTTTAGTGTTCCACTCCAACGGTGAAGTTGCCGGATTCATTGCTTCCCCAAGTGCAGAGGGTTTTAAACAGCGTAAAGCCGCTCTTCCTCAAGATCTCAGAGTTGAAGAAGTTCAACTGCAGCTCGATCCGGAAGAAGTACGCTTGATGCAAACGTTCGGCAACCGTGAACTTTCGCGAGAAAAAGATCGACGAATCGGTTCATACATCAAAATCGGTATCCAGATCGGTCGCGGAGTTCGTGCACAACAGACCATCCCTCCTATCAGTTTTTGATCTCTGACAACAAGAGCAAAAGGCCCCCTTCGCCAGCTGGCGAAGGGGGCCTTTCTTCTTTTCCGCGTCTGTCCGCGTACGTTCCGCGATCCGCCAGTTGGCGGATCCGCGTCTACATCATCTTTACTTCGATGTTTACCCCGGATGGGAGTGAGAGTGACGTCAATGCTTCAATCACTTTCGGTGCTGGGTTCAAAATATCCAACACACGCTTGTGTACGCGCATTTCAAATTGCTCGCGTGAGTTTTTGTCGATGAACGCACCGCGGATAACCGTGTACTTTGTTTTCTCCGTTGGAAGTGGAATAGGACCGACAACCGTTGCATCGTAACGAATCGCAGTATCGAGAATCTGCTTTACTGATGCATCAAGGAGCTTGCTCTCGTACGCGCGAACGCGGATGCGGAGCTTTGCAGGCGCTTCTTCTTTTGCTTTTGCTTTCGTCTTTCCTTTTGCCTTTCCTTTTTCTTTGGTTGTCATGGTACGTTCTCTTAGCTATCGAGGTGCAGATTACAGGTTCCCTGGCAACTTTGCAAGAGAACCTGTCTATCTAGACCCTAACCTTCCTTAGGCAGTGATCTTTGTAACAACACCGGCACCGACAGTCTTACCACCTTCGCGAACCGTAAAGCGCTGTTGTTCTTCGAGCACGATTGGTGCTACGAGCTTCACATTGAACTTTACCGTGTCGCCAGGCATAACCATCTGTGTACCTTCAGCCAATGTTACTTCACCTGTTACGTCCGTTGTACGTACGTAGAACTGTGGCTTGTAACCTGAAACGAATGGTGTGTGACGACCTCCTTCTTCCTTTGAAAGCACGTATACTTCTGCTTCAAAGTCTGTGTGAGGTTTTACTGAGCCAGGAGCAGCAAGCACCTGACCACGAGTAATGTCTTCTTTCTTCAAACCACGAACGAGGAGTCCTGCGTTGTCGCCGGCCATACCTGAATCAAGTGATTTGTTGAACATTTCAACACCAGTAACTGTTGTCTTCTGTGTGTCGTGAAGTCCTACCACTTCAACGTCCTGACCAACCTTGATCATACCGCGCTCGATACGACCGGTTACCACCGTACCACGTCCTTCAATTGAGAAGATGTCTTCAACTGGCATGAGGAATGGCTTGTCTGTTTCACGAACTGGAGTTTCGATGTAGGTATCAATTGCGTTCATGAGCTCCATGATCTTTCCTGCCCATTCATCGTCAGCAGATTTTGCTTCGAGACCCTTCAAACCTGAACCACGGATGATCGGTGTGTTTGCACCATCAAAGTTGTACTTGTTCAAGATATCGCGAATTTCTTCTTCAACGAGATCAATGAGATCCTGATCTGGAACCATGTCACATTTGTTGAGGAAAACGATAATCTTTGGAACCCCCACCTGCCGTGCAAGGAGAATGTGCTCACGAGTTTGTGGCATCACGCCGTCAGTAGCAGCAACCACGAGTACAGCACCGTCCATTTGAGCGGCACCAGTAATCATGTTCTTGATGTAGTCAGCGTGACCAGGAGCATCGATGTGCGCATAGTGACGCGATGGTGTCCAGTACTCTGAGTGGTGGAGAGAAATAGTAATACCACGGGCCTTTTCTTCAGGCGCCTTGTCGATGTTGTCGATACCTTCGACACGCGCACCGTATCCCTTGTCCTTGTTCATATCGAGGACGTGAAGAATTGCGGCTGTGAGCGTTGTCTTACCGTGGTCAACGTGACCGATGGTACCAACGTTCAGGTGCGGCTTTGAACGATCAAAATCTGTCATAATATTGTTTTTATTAATCTTGTAGTAACTTTTTTCGACACTCCTTATCCAAAGATAGGGGGCGTTTCGATATAAAAAACGCTCTAAAGCGTTTCCCACTAAAGCTTTGCTATTGTACACAGCAATTTTTGTTGAGTCAAATAATATGGCTCTATGTGTGAATTTGCTGTGTATAAGGTTTTTGTCAAACACTCAGTGTCTAACACTGAGTGTTTGACAAAAAGAAAAGCCCGCCTCCCTCGCGAAACGCAGTGGGAAGCGGACATACCTTTGTTTAGGCGTATTCGGTTTTGAAAAAGGCAGAAGTGAGTCGTCCGGTCGGAAACTCGTTGAGAGGTGCTTTTGCTTTCGCAAGCATAACCAACCCCTCACGAACACCGAATCGGCCCGCGCCATTTCGGTCGAGAACACCTCTCAACTGCAGACCCCTAACAAGGGCAATGAGCATAACGAGCACTTCTCCTGAATCTGCGTGTGCGGTTAGAAGTTCCTTGAACGTAACTCGTTCGTCGAGAGGACGACGTGCCCATGTGTAGATGAGAAGTTTCTGCTCGTGTCCTTTCAGAACGTGTGCGGTTGCATTCATGAGAAATGAAAAAGAATCGAATTGCTTTTCCCATTTTTCCTCGAGCGTCGCGAGATGCATCTTGAACCGCACCCTCACAAGATCGAGAATAATAGTGAGAGATGTTGAGACGAAAATCACAACAATGTAGGGAAAGGGGGCCATCGACGCGTTTGTACCAAACATGTAGAGTGCTACAGCAAGACAAGCCGCCGTAAGAGCCTCAAGAAACTTCAACCCCTTCACCCACTCTCTCAACATCCGATACGTCATGTCTCTTCTCCTTTTTGTGTTTGTGAAAACCCAAATGTGCGTCCGAAAACATTATACCACACAAAAACGCGTCTACCTACGGCAGACGCGTTTTCTGTCCGCCAGCTGGCGGATTTGTTCTCTGTTCTCTGTTCTCTGTTTTCTTATTAGTCGTGTTCCTTCATTTCTGAAGAAACTTTGTCCAAGTAGCGAGCTGCAGCACCCTGACCACCCAAACCGAATGAGAGACCGAACGCTAGTGAAAGCGCTACGATAACTCCGGTAAAGAGTGTCTGGAGGAATGCAACTGCGATACCCAACTGCAAGAGTGCAGCGAGAAGTGCGAAAATCCAGATTGCCCACTTTGTGAGGGCCCCCAAGAATCCTGCTGAGTGGATGTGTGCTGCTTTTGCTGATGCAACAACGAGTTTGCGCATAGCTTCGGCGAGAACAACAGCCACGATCATGATGAGAACTGCAACAATAACTTGTGGCAAGTATCCCAAAACAACCTGGCGGAGGAACATTGTTACCTGATCAAGGCGCAACACTTCAAGTGCGGCAACCAAAAACACGATAATAACGAACCATTTAACGAGAGCCCCCAAAAATCGTCCTGAGTTTAATGAGAATCCTGCGCGTGCGAGTGTCTGCTCAAGACCAGCTCCACGAAGTGCGCTATCAAGCTTAACTGCCTTGATAACTTGATCAACAGCACGTGCAAGCAATGAAGCGATTACCCATCCAATAATGAAGATAAGGATAGCAATAATCAATTCTGGAAGGAATCCGATGACCCCTGCCCAGAGGTTCGCAAGTGAGTTTGCGATGACATTGCCTGTGTTAGCAAATTGTGCGGTGTACATGTACAGCTAAATTTTTATATATTTTAATTTTATGTGAACGCGGGTTTCAGTGCGTCCAGTGGTACTTACATACCAACGTTTTTTTCGACTTTTAATGATTTTATGATAACACTCGCTTGTACACCCCAATATTGGCATGTGGAAAACTATCATAATGACTTCATGTGGGTATTCGGGCAAAACAAAGAGAAAACGGCCATGTGGGGCCGTTTTTTCTATACAACTGCGAGTTTATTGACAAGCGCTTCGTGCGGGAAATCGAGGATATCGCGGACAAGTTTGTCATTAAATGCCATACGGTACTTAAATTCCTCGGTGGTAAGCGCAGTGTAGCGAATATCCGTTCCTACATCTGCTTCAAGTGTATTGATTATTTTCTGCAGTGTTGCTGCTTTAATTTTATCCGCCACGATAAGAAGATCGGTACGCGACTCGTTATTGCCAATAAAAATACCTGCCGCACATAACATGCGCACCGAACCAACAGAACGCATGCGGCTAGACACATTTGTTGTCGTAAGGAGTTCCCCAATCAAAAATTCTTTGAGTGGACGAAGGTTTGGAAATTCTTTATTCAACACAAAGCGTGCCCCACGCTTCTTTACAAGACCGGCAGATACAAGTAAACGTAGCCCTTTTCGTACTTGGTCTGACGATGATTTTGTCTTTTCTTTTAATGTCGCTCTTGTTGCTGATGTTTCAGGATGAAACAAAAACCAACGTGCGAGTCGTGTTGCTGTCGGTCCTCCAAACAATTTAGCTATATTCCCCATGACGGCCTAGTATACCCCAAGAAACCTGTAGCGTGTAGCCTGTAACGTGTAACGAAAAAAGGAAATTATTGACCCTGTTCTGCGAGAAGTTCGGCGAGTTGTGCGCGTAATTCTTCAAGACGCTGTGTTAAAAGCTCGATGAGTTGTGCGCGGAGTTCAAGAATCCTCTCGGTTAATTGCTGTGCAATCTCTGCCGCTTGATCAGGGAGCACAGATTCGGTTGGAAGCGTTGGTTCATCATCTTCCTCTTCACCATCTCCTCCAGACGATCCCCCACCTGACGAACGCACCCCGCCAGATGAAGACCCGTCATTATCATGATCATCATCCGATATCTCAACAGAAACTTGTGCGGTCAACTCATCGAATGCTCCGTCAGTTGATGACGCAGTATGTATAATCGTTCGTGTGTCTGTTCCTTCAATTTCTTCATCATTTACAACAGAAACAACAACTGTTTGTGGCACATCCCACGTTGTTGATGCAAAGGTTATCTCAGATACATCCGTGGTCATGTCTACGCCCGCATCAATAGCTATCGTCACATCGTGCACAGGAGGCGCAGAAAGCTCAAGTGTATATGACGTTGCTTGGTCTGCGATACCTTCATGGAGTGAAAGATCATCGTTGCTGAAATTAATCGACGCTTCCTCGAGATCAAGAGAGAGGAGGTACATATCATTGCCATCTGATGACTTGTTCTGTACTTCAACTGACGGATCAAAATCTGTTGGAGCACTTTGATATACACCAACGATAGAAAGTTTTTCATCGTTCAAAAATGCACCGTCAAGCCACTCGCTCCCACTTCCTCCGTAGGTTCGTGTAGAAATATAGTCACCATCAGTGGTAAATGCATTTATAAATACATCTCTTCCACCAACTGACGCTATTGAGTTCGTGCCCACATCCGGATCAAAGTCGACGGTACCATTAAAATGCCCAACGGCAATAAGATTCCCTTCTTCATCAATAAAAACTTCATTCCCTATATCTTCATCAGTACCACCCCATGTCTTTACCCATACAAAATCCCCCTCTGACGTAAGCTTTAGGAGAACAACATCCGAAGATCCTGCAGATGTTGCAAGTGCCGTGCCACCACCCGGATCAAAATCCACCGTGCTTAAAAATTGAGACATAAGATACACCCCGCCATCAGAATCCACCGTCGTTTGTCCGGGATACTCAAATCCTGAACCACCAGCAACCGCTGTCCATTCATACGTTCCATCTGATGAGAATTTCGAAATAAACTGATCATAGCTCCCATTCGAAGCAAGGCTGTTTGTGTTCTCACTTGGATCAAAATCCACCGTTCCAGAAAAAGCCCCCATAACAAACACGTCCCCCACTCCTGACACATACATACGTGTTGCTATATCAAATCCAGCATTTCCCCATGTCCTCACCCACTGAAACGCCCCGTCAGAAGAAAGGGCGCTGAGAGCGTAGTCAATAGAACCGTTTGATGTCCCAAAGGCTGTTCCAATCCCTGGATCAAAGTCCGTCGTACCTTCAAAGCTTCCGTATATATACACCACATCTTCTCCAAGACCAACGTCAATAGGTGAATCTTCCCCTGTGCCTCCATATGCCAAAAAAGATGTGAGTGTTCCGTCCCCATCAAAAAAACTAAGCGCAATATCTTTACTCCCTGTTGATGTTGCGAGCGATGATCCAACACCAGGATCAAAGTCGACGGTTCCTTGAAACGCACTAACTGTAATGATTGCCCCTTCTGGAAAAACCTTTACCTCATACACATCATCTGTAGCACTTCCACCCCACGTCTTTGACCATTCATATGCACCATTTGTATCAAATTTTGTAATAAACGCATCGCGACCACCCAGAGATGTAAACGTATCTGTCCCCCCAGAAGGGTCAAGGTCGGTTCCACTTCCCGTAAAACCAGCCCCCGCATAAACGTTTCCGTCAGAATCGACTGTTACTGCCTTAATAGTGCCATGGTTTACGGCCGTACTGTTGTACGCAGCGACCCAGTCAAATACTGGAACAACCGTTGCTAACGCAAGTGACGGAAGCACCAAAAAAGTACTTACAGCAAAAAGTATCTTGAAGTATTTCATGTATACCAGTATACAAAACTATTCCGTAACAACACGAAGTACTTCCTCAAGCGTTGTCACGCCCTGTACGGCCTTGAAAATACCGTCCTCAAGCATCGTCATCATACCCTCTGACTTTGCCTGTACCTCAATAGCGTCTGATGGCGCGTTCTTCATAATGAGTTCCTTTGTCGCAGAAGATAATTTGAGTATTTCATGGATACCGATACGTCCCTTGTATCCGCCCCCTTCTGCTCCTTCTTTTGGACGATAGAACGGGACTTTCTTCCACGTTGCGCTCGATGCAACAATATTTTCTTTTTTCAAAAAATCGAGCATACGATCAAGATCGATTGATTTTCCGAGGGATGTAACCTCATCTTCAGTCAAAAAGTATTCCTCTTTGTCTTTGGTGAGCACGCGCACGAGACGCTGACCAATGATGACCTTAATCGTCGACACCAAAAGAAATGGCTCGATGTTCATATCAAGCAAGCGCGGCATTGCACCTGCAGATGAGTTTGTGTGCAATGTTGAAAGCACCAGGTGGCCCGTGAGTGATGCGTTTACCGCAAGTGATGCTGTTTCAGTGTCACGAATTTCACCCACCATGATGATGTCGGGGTCCTGACGAACAAGAGCGCGAAGCCCGTTACCGAATGTCATACCAATTTCTGGCTTCACCTGCGTTTGATTCACACGTGCCATCTGATACTCGATTGGATCTTCAACCGTTGAGATATTCACATCAGGCTGATTCAAAATATCCAAGAGCGTATAGAGTGTTGTCGTCTTACCGGATCCTGTCGGACCTGTTGTCAAAATCATTCCTGTCGCTTGTTTTGTTGCCCAGTGAAGTGCTTCAAGTCCATCACCATGAAAACCGAGTGACTCGAGTGTGAAACCGGATGCACCTTCGCGCAAAATACGCATGACGACTTTCTCACCGTAATATGTTGGCAGTGTTGAGACACGGAAACTCACCCTCTCCCCGCCGAGATCAATCTTGAAACGGCCGTCTTGTGGAAGACGTTTTTCGTCGAGCTTCAAATTCGAAAGCACTTTGATGCGCGCGCTAATACCCGAGATGGCGGCCTTCGGCAACGTCATCGCATCATGCAAAAGTCCATCGATGCGGTACCGAATAAGAAGTTGTTTCTCCATCGGCTCAATATGGATGTCGGATGCACCCTGCAGGACGGCGTGTTTAATGAGTGTGTCCACAATGCGCACGATAGGAAGATCTTCGGCGAGTTTTTTGAGATCTTCTCCCGTCACCTCTCCCTCTCCGTTTGTGTCGGCAATCGTTGTAAACGCAGCCGCTTCGTCTTTGATGATGTCCCCGAACTCCGCCTTAAGACTTCGCTGGTACAAGAGCAACGCCTGTTTCACTGATTCGGTGTCCGTGAGATGCGGCACGATAGCAAGCCCTGTCTTTTTCTTCACGAAGTCGATTGCTTGAAGATCATCCACGTCGAGCATCGCAACATCGAGTCCTTCAGGTCGCTGATTGTACGCAATAATATTGTTGTTACGCGCAACGGGCTCGGGAATCATCGAGAGAACAGCAAAATCAATTTTTTGATCTTTGAGTTCAACAAAAGGAATACCAAGCACGTGCGCTTTCGCTCGGCGCATGTCATCGTCTGAAACCACACCTTCTGAGACGAGCACATCTTCAACGCTTTGATCTTTTTCTTTTGCAATATCAACTGCTTCTTCGAGTTTTGCCTTCGAAAGGAGTTTCGTTTCAAGTAAAAAGCGTTCTACTTGTTTCGTATCGATGTACATATGCTTTTAGTGTAGCACTTCATACACAATGAAAAAGCCCGCCGAAGCGGACTTTTCATCAAGGAGTTTATTTAGCGAATCTCGTACGTAATTGAAACGTACGCATTCACGGTCTGCTCACCTTCTGGCAATTCTGGAGCCACTTTTACACTTGCTTCATCGTATGCGGCCATTTCGAGTCCCCGATACATCGGGTAGTAGCCGCCGCCGTTTTCTGAGAATGAAACGATGCGAACCAGTCGTACGTCGAGATCCTCGGCAAGTTGCTCTGCCTTCTCTTTTGCATCTTGGATCGCGTCTTCACGTGCTTCGCGCATAAGTGCGTCTTCATCATCGATCGTAAAGTTTGGACCATACATATTTGTTGCGCCTAAATCTCCAACGCCAGCAACAATTGTTCCTGCTTTTTCGGTATCACGAATCTTTACTGTAATGCTGTGACGAACTTCGTATCCAACGAGTACGCGGTTATCGCCGCCATCGTAGTACGGATACGACATCATCGCGTCGCTTGCACCACCCGCACTTCCACCCTCCATCATGACTGCTGGAAGTGGTACTGGACCGTCGTGCCATTCATAACGAGGGTTTGAACTGTAGTTTGTTGTTTTAATATCACGCTCGGGAATACCTTGATCCTTGAGGTATGCAATGATCGCATTCATCTTTGTTGTCACTTCTTCTTGTGCTTCCGCTACTGTTGCTTTTTCAGCAACAACTTCAAGTGATATCTCTGCGATGTCAGGAATTGCAAAAGCCTCTCCTTCACCTGATACCGTGATGACGTTGCCCGCAGGAACGCCGCCACCGATATATTTGTTTTCTTTAAATGTATTCAAAGCGAGCGCTCCAACGTACACAGTAAGTACGGCAAGCAACACACCACCGAACTTGAGTAAACGTTGCACTAATAGGTTATCAAACATAGAAATGATTAGAAAAATAATTTTTTAATACAACAAAAGGTCGTACCGCCATCTATATGGTACGACCTTTGTAAAAAGTTACTACTACTCCATTACTATCGTGTTGCGCGGAGGGTTAATACCAACGTTACTTTGTCGTCTATGACGTTGTCTCCCAAGTTACCGAAGAATTTCGTTGAACCGTACTGAATATCCCAGTTGGTACGGTCAATCACGAGACTTGCATTACCCACAAGCGCTGTACCGTCTTCTGAAATTGTTGCAGGGAATGTTACTTGCTTTGTAATGCCCTTAATAGTCACATCCGCTGTCACACTACCGTTCGCAACGCTCACTAACTCAATTGTTGCTGTTGGATATGTTGCTACTTCAAAGAAGTCCTCTGATTTGAGGTGCCCTTCAAGCATATCGTTGCCCGAGCCACGTCCTGTTGTTGTCACATTAAATGAATTCATATCAACCGTGAACGTGCCCGAGGTTACAACGCCACTTTCAACTGCGACTGTGCCCCCCGAGAAAGAAAGTGTGCCGTGGTCTTCGTAATTCTTAATAAGTGTTTTTGATCCTGTCCATGCAATAGAACTTGCGTTTGTGTCGAGTGTGTATGTGCCGTCAGTGTAGGTAGTTGGTGGCCCACCCGCACCATCTTCCATCATGATTGCTGTTCCGTCTGTCGTTGTTGTCACAGGAGGCACCAATGTGTCTTCTGTCTTGTTACGTCGTGAGTACACCAAAAATCCCAAACCAAGCCCGATAATAAGAAGAATAATTAAAAATTTTCCTGACATACAATAAAAATATAGTTGTAATTATCGAACAAAAACCCTGTAGTGCTCTAGTATCTGTTTCTTAGCACGCGACGTCAAGTCTGTCTTCATTAATTCTTCCCAAAGTATGTTGGGTTGAGAATGTCTGTAAGTGACGTCAGAGAAACCGTTGTGCGTGGTGTACCCGCTGCATAGGGAGCGACTTGATACTCCTGAAACACGAACGTAATCCCCCCATCATCAATTTGATCAACAAAAAAGTTTCCTTCGCTTGGTTTCGTTCCCTCTATAAAGAATTCTTCAACATACATGTCGCCTTCCTCAAGTTCTTCTCGTAGCGTTGGCTGTATATCACCTGCGATACGCTCAAGGTACGGAGCGTTCGGCACAAAGAGATCACGGAGTGACACAGGTGTACCCACATCATCATTCATAAAAGGAACATAGACCGTAGAACCATGCGCGCCACCCGTGTATGTGTACACCAACACACTTATACCCGAGAGGTTGTTATAGTCCCACGCTTCGCCTGTAATGCTAAGTTCATACTGCCGACCATCGTTGAAACCAAGATTTTCGAGGTCTGCTTCCGAAAACATTTCGGGCGCGTACATTTCGGCAAATTCTTTCGCGCGCGCATTCACATATGCAGTAACCGCTTCATTGAGCGCGTTATTTGTCGTTCGTGGAACCGATACATCAATCACGTACGTACTTTTTTCTTCGTGTGCGCCGTACGATGGTGAAAATGTGCCGCCACGCACATAGAAAATTGCCCCCGCAACAACCAAGAGCGCCCCAATAAGGAGAAAATATCTTTTAAACATCTTTGTTAGAACGTTTCGTACGCTTCATCAACGAGATCTTCGATTTCTTCTGTAAGATCAATCACGTCTTCATAGTCTTCGTCATCGAGTGCCTCTTCTGCTTCTTCAAGGAGGTCCCTAGCTTCTGCAATAAGGTCTTCTGCTTCATCAACATCGTCCCCCTCATCTTCTTCGTCATCAATTGCTTCATCAAGTTCATCTATGAGTATTTCTGCATCTGCAATTGCATCCTCTGCATCGTCCTCATCTACTTCATTATTGTCATCTTCAGTGCCAAGTTCATCCTGTGCATCTTCTGCATCACTTCGTGCGCTGTCAGCAGAGTCTTTTGCGTCCTCAAAGTCGCCCGCAAGGAATGAAGCAAATGCCTCAAGGATGTTTTCTTGTGCATCATCAACAAATTCCTCTGCATCCCCTGTATCATCTCCATCCTCTTCTGCTTCTTCAAGATCATCAATGGCTTTTGTAAGTGCCGTTACGGCCGCTTTGAGGCTCGTTCGTGCAGATTTTTCAGCGGATGATTGAGATGGCGTCGTCACAACCGGCGTTGTTGGCAGTACAACAACAGGTGGCATCACAAGCGTGATTAATTTTTCATACAAACCGCGCGACAATGGCCCCCATGTTCCTGTTGCTGGACTTATACCTTTTGATGACTGCCACTTTTTGACCGCCTCGACTGTTTTTTCGCGATAGAGGCTTGTTTCGTTACCTGGAGAACCCGGACCTTCTGTTGCGACAATAATTCCGGCGTCGTTCAAGTATTGCTGAAGACAACGAACATCTTCTCCTGTAACACCCAGTGAAAGATCGCGCGTAAACGTACAGGTCACTGCTGCGTGCGCAGGTGTTGCAGCGAAGAGCGTGATGCTAATAAGTGCTACTGAAAGAAAACCAAAGATGTATGTGCGGTTCATAAAATGTTGTATGAATAATGTGCTACTCACAGTATACCGCGTCATGCATGTATGAAAAGTGAAAAAACACCTACGCTGTGAGGTATTTCGCTACAAAGAATGCGCTATTTCTGAAATTCAATCTCAAATGGGTACATGCCCATGCCACATGTCCCCTGAAGCACCCCGGCCTCTGGGCTTCCAATATCAATTTCTTTTGTTCCTGAAGGAGTAAGATTTGCGCTAATGTCTAGGCTTGGAATGCGAAGTGCGGCGGAACAATCAAACGTTCCCTTCGTAGTGAATCGAAGAATCGTGGGAATGCCTGCTTGTGCGACACTTTTCTTTGGCGTGTATCCTCCTTTTGCGGTGAGATTTATAAATTGTGTTCCATCAACAATGCTCACGCTGTTGATGGGGGCGCCATCTTCTGTTCCTGTATTCTTCGGTGAAAACACAATTCCCGCCGTGATGAAGAGCCCTGCAAGAATGAGTGCTAGAAAAATGCTTTTCATATGCGTGAGTATACTAGAAATCAAAGACAGGTGGGATGAGCCCAATCACCACAAGACTATTAATGAGATTGAACACCCCGAAGAACAGCACAACGAGGCCCGCCGTCTTGAAGAAGATACCTGAGCGTGCTTTTGTGTGAATGCCCAACGAACTAAACGACAACAATGCGAGCACAGGCAGTGTGCCGAGCGCGAACGCAGACATAATGAATGCCCCCGTCCAAAAACTTCCCGCACCAAGCGTGTAGATTTGCATTGACTGCGTAAAACCGCATGGCAAAAAGAATGTCGCGACACCAACAATGAGAGGTGTGAGCGTGTGATTCATATTTTTTAATCCATGCACGTGTTTGCCGATAAATGTTGGCATCATCGGCTGTAGTTTTTTTGCCCACGGAAATACATCAAGAAGATTAAGACCAAGAATGAGCATAATGAGCGCGACAAGCAGACTCAACACAAATGTTCCTGTGACACCAAGTTGGAATGCTGAGCCAACGGCACCAATAACACCACCGAGTACAAAAAATGAAACGAGTCGGCCAACATGAAAGAGCACCTGCGGGCGCACTTTGTCATTTTCTTTCGCAAAATTCGCTGACATAGAAAGCACAAGTCCGCCCACAACTGCCATACATGTTGAAACTGATGCAATAAGACCGACAACAAACGCTGTGCCGTAGCCGACGTTCGTTCCAGACACAAGATTCACGATTCCAAGTTTTTGGAGAATGATAAAAAACGCAATGAATGCAGCTGCAACTGGAATAGCAATCTTAAAATCAGACCACGTAGCTACGTGTGTTTTTTTCTCAACTGAAAGCGTATAGCCGTGCGGCTCAAGAATACTTGAGAGGTCTTTGGCGACATGTTCGGGTGTTTTATCACCAAAGTCCCCTGTCACCTCTACAGTACGATGCTTCAAGGAAGCTTTCACACGAGATACTTCGGGAACATCTGAAAGTTCACTCTCGGTGAGAACAACACAGGACGCACAGTGCATGCCGTTAACGTGAAATATGTAGGTTGTACTGTTGGGCGATGTCATAGATGTGCCATTTTATCACACAACGCCCCGACGTGAGGCGTTGTGTGACCGACCAACAGAGTGCATTGGTTTATACCGAGCATCCACCACCGCCAGATTTCGCTGGTTGAACCGATTTTGATTTGATGTTCGCGAAACCAGAGCCGCTCGAGTATGTTGCACTGAGCAATTCGCGTGCCGAAACATCTGTCCATGCAAGACCTTGCGCCTCGATATAGGATGCGACCGTTTGGTACATGTCTGGGAACCAGTAGGAATTGACAGCGAGTGCCGCGTTCCACATTTCTTCTTCTGTCGCACCTTGAGACGCCATGAGCTCGAGGAATCCGAGCATCGCCATGCCGTGATTGCAATCGGGTAAATGTGTTGAATTCCCGCAACACGGACGGAATATGCCGCGCGACATTATGTCGACCATCTGTTGTTGCTCCGGCGTCAAATCGAAGAGTTGATGCATGCTGTAATGGCTCATCGCATCACCAACAGCCATTGTCCACCCTGCGGTAGAGGCGAATCCTGACACATCGCCGTTAGTTCTCGTCATCATCTCCCCCGTCTCAAGTATCTCGTTTTTGTTGGCAAGCCCGAGCGCCCAGAACATATTGAGAAGGTACTCCGCATTTTCTCGCGTGATGACAATATTGTTGTTCGTCTGTCCAGAAAGCATCTGTTCGAGTTCATCACTCCATTGTCCACGCCCTCCATAAAGCGCCCTGAAGCGCTCACCATCGATTGCCCCAGCCTCTACGAGTTTACTACCGAGATTCCCCCACACAGTCGGCAACACCACACCCTCCACGGGCACTACGGCGTTAGCGAGCTCCTCGGCTCGATCTTCCTCCGTTTTCTGGATGATGTCTTTTGGGTTTCGCGAACTATACACCCACGCACCCGAAATCATCGCCGCCGCGAAAATCAGAGCTAGCGGAATAAGGAACGGACTTTCTTTTTTAATTATTTCGTTTTCCATAGGGTTTGTTTCGTTTTCCATAGGTTTTATTCGCAACATGCGTCTAATGCTTTGCTAATGTCATCCACGCGCCGTTCGTCTTTTTTTCTTGCAGACACTCCGTGAAAGAGTACCCATGCAAGAACAAACACAATCGTCGCCGCGACCGCATACCCCCACGAAAACCGCAGGAGCGCGTACATCGCAGAAAATCCGAGTGGAATCGCAATGAACTTCCATACCATCGATACAGAACGGGAGCTGGTTTTGAGACGCGTGCCGAGTGCGTATGAGACGCCGACTGCGCTACCGCCCATGAGCATGGCGAGAAGCCCTTCGTCAACGTTGTACCCGAACTGCCTCAGCACAAACATCGTCACCCACGTACATGCTACGAGAACACAGATCGGACAGATTTTTTTCAGTGGTGCCATATTAGAGATAGAAGATAAGAATACCGATGATAATCATCGCGATGCCGACCCATCGGTGTACGTCTTTCATCTGCGTCTTTCGCCATTCCTGCATTTTGTCTACAAATGCAGGATCCGCCGCGACAATAAGTGTCGCCACCAAGGGCGCGATGAGAATGACGTTGTAGAACAAGAGATAGCCGAATCCGGACGCGTATGCCCCGCCGTCATGTAAGAGACCAACCACCATAAGGTAGGGGCCACCCATGCACGGAAACTGACAGAGACCGACGAGAAGACCAAGAGCAAATGCCGCTGGTATGGACACCACGTTGATGAGATTGCTTATGGAACGATGCGCCGCGTCAGGAATCTTCAGCTTCACCGGAAACTTTGGGAACAAAGACCCGAGAAGATTCAGAATGCCGAACACAATGAGCATTCCTGCGCCAAGCTTGCCCATGAAGTGTGGCACATTGAAGATGTGGAGCACCTTGAGAAGTCCGACGCCGATTGTGAAGTACGCCGCGAAGATGCCAGCGATGTAGATACCGCCAATCTGCAAGATTTTCTTCCGCGGAAGTTGCAGACCGAACAAGAACGCTATGGTGATAAGCAGAATCGAGAACGAGCACGGATGAACGCTGTCGAGAAGCGCCGAGAACACTACGAGCGGCAGAAGCCATGCCCCACCCTCACTCGCGCCCCAGAGGACATCAGCAAATCCTGGAATATATTTGAGAGCAATGATGCTTCCGAGTGCAAGAAGAAGCGCACCCACGGTGATAACGAGTCGTTTCATATCTAGGGTGTGACGACTGCCTTGAACTCAAGTTCAAGTGTCGCTCCGTTATCTTCAGTAAGTGTCACCGTGCGTTCGATACTGCCGACGCCGGCTGGGCCGTGCGCGTTCGGATCAAACACGACGCGGATACTCCGGCTCTCCCCCGCAGGAATCATTTCGTTTGCCGGAGGCACACTTCTTCCGTGTCCAGGCATGCCGAAAGGTCCCTTCACGCTTCCGTCAGGTGCGACGATGAATGACGTCGTGCACATGCACGATGTCACGAGTGATGACACGAGAATGTCTTCGGCAGATTGATTCGTAACGGTGAACTCTTTCGAGACGTTGCCATTTTTCATCGAGATGGTTCCGAAGTCAAAGAATGTCTCTTGCGCAGAAAGCGAGCCGATCGAAGCGCCTTCACCGGCGACATTTTGAACAGACGTGTCGGCTACGCCGCGATTAGCATATCCCCACACGAAGAGACCCATAATGGCGAGAATCGTGAGAAGTACTGTGGTAATAGTTTGATGTTTCATGATTGTTTTTTATTAGGTTGAAAGTTGTAGACATGATAAAAACCCGCGGTACAAACGCGAGCGCGGCACCCGAAGAGCAAGACTGCTTCGGGTGTCGTTACACAAATGCAGGGCTGTTCTCAAACAATGACAACCAGTGCGTTATTTTCTTTTTATATGAGCTACGAGGGGTATTGCGGCGATGGATTTGAATGTAGCTTGGTTCCAGAAGCGGTGGCGAAAAAACAAAAACAAGAAGCCGGATGACGAGTTCCAACACAAGGAACATCAGAACGATGACAAAGGGTGTCACGGGCACATTAAAAAATTCATGGTAGGCAGAGAGGTGGTGCGCAAGTTTCGTAAGAGCATCTTGGGGACAGAGGTTCGCCCCCATCGTCGAGAATATGCAGTCACCCTCCATCTCCCCGTTCGATCCGTGCAACGCCATCGTAAAGCTGAAAAGCCCCACGGTAAGAAGAGAGGCAAGAAGGAGTACGGTGATGTTTTTTTTGAACGGAAATTTCATGGAGGTATACAGATTTTTACTTGAAGAGCATCAATGCGATAAGTACAAGGATGGGAAGCCCACAACAGAGAAGCATCATCCACCACATGGTGCGTGAATCGTGCCCATGATGTTCGTTCTGATTACTGTGCTCTGTGTGTTTGTTGTGTGTACCGGAACAACACATATATTTGCTTGATTATTCTCTAATCAGACTTGAGTTATGCATCCACACCATGTAACTGCCGAATATCAATGAGAATACGAGCACGTAGACCGCACCGAGGATATAACTCCCGAAACTACCCCACACAAAACCTGGCAAGGTCTCGAAGAGTCGATGATGCAACTCCGTCACCGCTTCCGATCGCCACGGAATATACCCACCGATGAGACAAAGCACGTACGCGACTTCGCCACCGAGAACGCATTTCCAAACGTATGATTTTAAAGAAAGTTTTTCCATAAAAATAGTGTTGATGAGTAAATATTTTTCTCTATTTTTAATACCACGCCTGATACCACTCTTGCATGTTCTGTATCTCTTGTGACTGCGATGTAATGATATTTTGCGCAAGCTCCAACATTTCGGGTCGACTGGTTCCCGCTTGAAGCATTTGCGCCATCATGATTGCTAGCTGGTGATGCGGAATCATTTGTTCGATAAATGCTTTATCGAAATCAGATGCGTTTTTCAACACGGCTATGTCTTCCTGTCCTCCCATGTGCATTCCACTCTGTGACATCATGCCACCACCCATCATGCCCGTGGTCACTTCCGGCACAGCATTCCCAAACCAATCCTGATACCAACCGCCCATACTTTGAATTTCTGCTGTTTGGGCTTCAATGATGGCGGCAGCTAAAGTTTTAATCTCTGGGTGTTGTGCCTTTTGAAGTGCAAGATTTGCCATAGCGACAGCTCCCTCATGATGTGGAATCATTTGTTCGATGAAGTGGCGGTCGAGTGAGCCACTATTCGTCACCTGCTGACCGACTGGCTGTGTGCTATCACTCGTTCTCCACGTCATCATCCCTCCCAATCTTGTTGAGGAAAGAAAAACGAAAGCAAAAAGAAAACCAATCCCTATGCCACCGAGTATGAACCAGATTTTGTTTGTTGTGTTGTCCATATATTTTTTATTACGAGAAATTTTTATAATTTTTTACTCTTCAATCGTAGTGAATTGCCGACAACCGACACCGACGACATTGCCATCGCAAAACCGGCAAACACTGGTGAGAGGAGCCATCCGAAAATCGGATAGAAAAGCCCTGCCGCAAGCGGAATACCAACAATATTATAAATGAATGCCCAGAAAAGATTCTGTTTGATGCCACACATCGTCACTTTCGAAAGACGAATTGCCTTCACCAATTTTGAGATGTCACCATGAAGAAGTGTGATACCTGCGGTTTCAATCGCAACATCAGTTCCCGTCCCCATCGCAATACCGACGTCCGCGGCGGCAAGCGCAGGTGCGTCATTAACGCCATCCCCAGCCATTGCGACCACATGTCCCGCCGCCTGAAGTTCACGAATCTTTGTAAGCTTGTCTTCTGGAAGAACTTCCGCAACAACGTCATCGATCCCTACTTCTGCCGCGATGGCACGCGCAGTGTTTACATCGTCTCCCGTGAGCATTACCACTTTGATGCCGAGCGCGTGAAGATTTTTTACCGCTTCAATTGCTTCTGGTTTGATTGTGTCCGCAACCATCACCACACCGACGACGTCACTTTTTGTTGCGAGAATGACGGGAGTTTTTCCTTTTGAGGTTTCAACCTCAAGTGTCCCTGTTTCGAATGTAAGTCCGAGATCTTTGATGAGTTTCGTGTTTCCTGCGAAGTACGCAACGCCATCGATGACACCTTTCACACCCTTTCCTTTAATATTTTCAAAATCTTCCACACGCGAAAGAGAAATATTCTTCACACGAGCGTATTCAGTGATGGCGTGTGCAATTGGATGTTCCGACTTGTTTTCAAGTGATGCAAGAAGTGCAATAATCTGCGACTCATCTTTGTTTGAATATGTCGTGACACTTGCAAGCTCGGGTTTTCCTTTCGTGATTGTGCCTGTTTTGTCGGCAACGAGCGTATCAACGCTGTGTAGTTTTTCCAGTGTTGCCGCATCTTTGATGAGAATGCCTTCGCGTGCACCTTTTCCAACACCGACAATGATAGCCGTCGGCGTTGCAAGCCCTAATGCGCAGGGACATGCAATAACAAGAATACCGACAAACGATGTGAGACCAAACGACAATGCTTGTGAAAATCCAAGATACTGCGAACCAATAAGAAGCCAGAGACCGAGTGTTAGAAACGCAATCACAAGCACCACAGGAACGAACACGCCCGATATCTTGTCAGCCAACGCTTGAATGGGTGCACGACTTCCTTGTGCTTCCTCAACCATTCGAATGATATGCGCCAAAAGTGTTTCCGAACCAACCTTTGTCGCGCGGAATGAAAACGAGCTATTCGTATTAATCGTTCCCGCTACAACGGTGTCTCCTTCCTTTTTTTGTACTGGCATCGGCTCACCGGTGACCATCGATTCATCAATAAAGGAAATGCCTTCGACAATGACACCGTCAACGGGAATCTTTCCCCCCGGCTTCACGATAACCACGTCCCCATGCACAACATCGTTGATGGCAACTTCCTTTTCTGCTCCATCACGCAGTACGAGCGCCGTTTTTGCCTG
This sequence comes from Patescibacteria group bacterium, assembly GCA_038064475.1. Lineage (GTDB taxonomy): Bacteria > Patescibacteriota > Minisyncoccia > Phycocordibacterales > EsbW-18 > EsbW-18. The sequence goes on along the minus strand of JBBTTA010000007.1, from coordinate 6,585 downwards.
TAGATTCAAAAGTTTTTCGATGGCATCACCTGTTTTAATTTTTGATCGTGCTTCAAGATATTTTCCAAGCGCGATAAATGCGATAACGATGATGGTCACATCAAAATAACTTTGCGTAACGTCAACATACCCGCGTAGCGTCCCTTCAAAAACAATCAATGCAAAACTATAGAGATATGCGACCGACGTACCAATACCAATGAGCGTATCCATGTTTGCCTTGCCATAGCGTAAAAAGCGGTACACACCGAGAAGGTAGGGCTTCCCCACAACCAACAGCATGTACGTCGCAAACAGCGGTAACAGATAGGAGAAAGTTTTTTCAAGTACTTCATTAGGAGGTGCAACAATCTCAAATTGCGTCAAAACACCCCATGCCATAACGATAATGCTCACAACCGCCAAAGGGATTGCCGACATCACTTTTAGTTTCATGCCCTCAATTTCGGCGAGTTTTTCTTGTTTTGACTGATTGAGACCAAGGTGTGCCGCATGTTCGCTCTCTGACATGCCCATTGCTTCTGCGGTTGAGTTTCCGAGCAAAAGAGAATATCCAAATGGCTCAATTTTCTTCGAAAGATTCTCTGGTGTTGTCTTGGTCTCATCAAAGCTCACTTTTGCAGTTTCCGTAGCGTAATTCACTTCCGCCGAATGTACGCCTTCGGTTTTTTTGAATGTTTTTTCGATCGTAATCGCGCATGAGGCGCAGTGCATTCCCTTCACGGTGTATGTTTGTGGCGTGTTCATAGATTATTTGCGCTGAAGTTTGTATACCTTAAGAATTTCTTTTGCTGCCACGTCCTCCTTGCCGTGTTTCATCTGATGCACCACGTGTTGTGTCAAATGATTCTGCAACATCAAATCTTCAACCGAAGCGAGTGCATTTCGAATCGCTGACGATTGCGTAATAACATCAATACAATATTTCTCTTCCGCAATCATTTTTTGAAGGCCGCGCACCTGTCCTTCAATACGCTTAAGACGATTATTAACACTTGTTTGGATATTTTTATTCATGTGGAGAGTTTATACCCCCACGGGGTATATGTCAAGCATCGTCGTCTCCTCCAACAAAAAAACCGGCCATAGCCGGTTTTTTTGGATATGTTCTATATGCTCTTACTGCCCCGCAGGACGGCTGACATCCACAAACGTCATCACGTCAAGCATCGACATATATGTAATCGTTGAATCGTCTTTTCCGTACTTGTCCACGATATACGTCAAAACTGGCGTAACATCGGAATACGATTCAAGCGTCACATCAAACTCCTCGAGAACTGTTGCCCCCGCCATGACCTTCGCATGTGCGGAAAGATCGGCAGAGCGCGACACAACAATGCCTGTTATTCCCTGCGAAATTGTTACCGCATCGTCGTCAGTAGTATCTGCGGTATCAGCACTATCATCAGTAGTATCAGTAACATCGTCAGTGTCAACGCTGTCCGGAGTGGACGCAGAACGACCAAATAGGAAAAATCCTGCGACGACAACTGCAATAAGTAAAATCCCCCACCACAACATTTTTTTATTCATGCCCTCTGGCTGAGAAGATCCGCTCTTCATTGGAGGAGTCGGTCGTGATGGTGTCACGGGAGCTGCCGGAGGCGTCGGCGCCGATGGTGGAACTACCTTCCCCGAAAAGCCCCCTGCGCTGTTATACGGCACATTTGCGTTTTGCTTTTGAAAGTCTTTTGTGTTCATTTGCATACGAAAAAACTATGTTTTGTAAATCCACTGACAGTATATCCCGTATATAGTCTTCTAGAAACCTGAAGGGAGCAAGGATGCTTTTGCAAACGGTACAGAAAATGCCCGACACCATACCCACACCTCATTGTACGCATCAATATCAATGTGTTCAGGAATCAGGTAATTTTGTGAGCCGATATTTCCTTTGAGATGTTCAAGTTGAGCTTCTTCTTTGTACACGCCATCTTTGCCTAAACCAACAAAAAGATCGGGGCCGTTCGCAACTTCAAAATTCTCTTCAAAACGAATGACGTATCCCATTTCTGTTTTGATAAGACGTACGTCACCTGATCCGTAATGTATTCTGTCAAAACCAGAGAATGTTCCTGTTGCAACTATTTCTGGAGTCACGGGAGCGGTTTGGTTAGAAGAAGTTGCTGTGTATTTCTCTGCGGAAGGAAACTCTTCAGAAACACGTTTATCGATAAAAAGTGGCGAGACAAGCCAGTAGGCAATTGCAAGAATTATGAGTATGAGAAGAATAAGAAATACTTTTTTCATATTTCCACTATACCAAAATACTCCCATCGTGTACTAGAACCTACCTCTCATTGGGGTGCCTATCGGGAATTGAACCCGAATTGAGAGCTCCACAAGCTCCAGTGTTAACCGTTACACCATAGGCACCATATAAAAACACTGACACTGTAACAGAAATGTGTGCTTCTGCGAAGGAGGGCTATTGGCGACGTGGAGCGAGTGAAAAGAAAGTGGCTACATTTTCTTTTCCGAGCCGAGGAGCCAATATAGGTTCACTATCTTGGGCTTGTTCCGAGGAACCTTTACCGCACGATTGAAACAAGCTCGGGCCGCACCGACACATCAACAACATTAAACCGCACACGACCAATCACTTGCCCACGCTCTGTTTCAACCGATACGCGCCATTCTCCTTCCGTAATATTATTTTTTACCGAGTATCCGCGAAATCCTGCGTCACGCCCGCCACGAATTGGAAAAGCGACACGATTCATCGTCACCCACGAACCGTTTTGTTTCTGTTGCCACTCATGCACGATTGCGGTTGAGAGATTTGTTGGTGCAAACACCGACACCCACACGTACACTGGCTCAACAGGGAGACGGTGATATGTTTTCACTGGAGAAAAAGAATCAAAGAGCGATCGGTGCTCAACTGACATTGAGTAGGTATCCCCCGCGCGCACCGCATTGTGCGCAATAACCGATTCCTTGAGCGACAACGGTACGGGAGGAATAATGTTCGTGAGATATGCGAACAATACAATTGCGGCAATTGCTGTGATGCACTGCGCAATACGTGGAAGGGAATGTTCTACGGCTTTTCGTATAAAGAATGAGAGCGTAAAAATGAAGCCAGAGACCACGAGAAGACTCGCAAGAATACTTGCGATGAAGACGTATGTGTTCATCGTGTGCAATACAATCGGCACAGCAAAAACACAGTATGAAAGAATTGCGAAAAAATACACGCCGATGTGAAAGACGAGACGTTCGTAGTACGGACGAAATATTTCGTTTCCCACAAGCATGCCGAAAATGAAAAGCATGAAGAGCCAACTTGCAGAAAGTGACGCACTACGAAAATAAAATACCGCAAAGCCGCTGAAGAGCGCACCAAATGCGATTTGCATCACGAACGGCACCACCGTCATCACCCACGCAAACCACGGATGCTTCCAAATGTCTTTGTCTCGAAGGTTGAGGAGAATAATACACAGTCCCGCAACCAACAAATATGTAATAAGAATCGTATTTTCAAAAAGGAGATCGATCCGACGAAGCGTTAGAGAGTCGATGACAAATCCAATAAAGAGCGCCGCAGCAGAAATAGAACGCTCGTATTTATCAAAGAACGGCTTAAGGTTTTTAAGCGTATCGCGCATGACAATTACATCACCGCGAGACACTGTACTAATTCATTCGTCTGCGTCCAACCGCATGCGCCCGTCGATTGACGTTCACATACCGCATTTTGGTAACAACCATACTCTGGACGATACATACATGGACTTACTGCCCCTGGATCTTCTGAACACACTTCACTTGAACAACCACCGACATAACAACCATCCGCTGATACAGGTTCGCTAACCGTGACAGGAATAATCACAGGCACAACAAGCCTATCTTCATTTTCTGGAAGACCTGATGGATTATCTTTTTTCAAAAGGAATGTGCCTTTCTGCGTAGTGTCGTTCGTAAACGTAAGTGTTGTAGAGAACGGAACAAAATCTTCCGTCATCCATTCACCCTGCGCTTGTGCAATACCTGTCGCGATTTCTTGACCGTTCGCATTCAAAAGTACAACGGGAAAACTTGCTTCAAAAAACCAGTAGCCACGTGCCTCCCCTGTAATCGTAAGCGGACTTTCAATTGTTTCTCCGGGACGAGGTGTGTTGATGCGAATGAGATTCATTTTCTCGAGTTCATTGCCAATGTCCCTCGTGAAATGTTTTCCGTCAGGTGTTCTACACTGTTCTGGATACGATTCCATGACTGGATACTTCGCCGCACATTCTTCAAACGTCGTTATCTCGTCTCCCTCTACCGACGTGTTTGGTGGAAAGAAAAAATACATACCGCCTAAAAGCGCAAGTCCAATAATAAGTATGATAATAAGCGTTGATGTTTTCATGACCCATGAATGACACGTGCACTCGTGTCGGTTACAAATAGATACTTCACTATAGCAAATGGAGTCCTCCTCATTTTCTATGCTCCCTTTTCTACACTACTACTTTAGTTTATACTGCCCGCACGCGCAGGTGGCGAAATTGGTAGACGCATTACCTTGAGGTGGTAACGCCCGCAAGGGCTTGGAGGTTCGAGTCCTCTCCTGCGCACAGATAGATAAAGAGAAAGCGCCCGGCTGCATACTGCAGCCGGGCGCGGAGTTTTCGTGAAAATCACGCGATCCGGAGACCCCAAACAGAGTTGTCTCGATACTCGCGAAGAATGCGTCTTTCGAAACGGCCCCCGGGGATGAGGCTCCCTTTGTCGATGCGAATCGCAACTAACTTGTACGCGATGTACGCCGGACTGCTTCGATTCTCTTCCACCCAGCAAACCGCTTGCGTATCCCTATCCTCGTAGAGATACTCTGTCTTCCCCGGTTTCAAGCTTTCTGGAACACTGTAGCTCATACCCCTGTCTCCTCTCTCGTGGTTGGCTTTATAGAAAACTACGTCTCCGGAAATACTGCTCTCGAGAACCCTTTTAGTCAATACTTACAAAAAACAGCCCAGCCCCAGTTTTGTAAAACTGGGGCTGGGCTGTTTCGTTTTATTTTATTTCTTCAACTACTACTTCGGGCTCGTTCATTGGAGTTTCTTCAACTGGCTTGCCCGCCGAAGCCTCGGCGAAGGCGGGAGCCTCTTCAACTTCGACTGGCTCGTTGCCCGCAGTAATGTTCACCGTCTGCATCTTACGCATCTGACGACGAATTTCTTTCGCTGCCTTATCGCGGATGTGATACAACTTTGCACGACGTGTCTTTACGCGACGGAGAATTTCAATCTTATCGATTGATGGAGAGTAGAGTGGAAAGATCTTTTCAACACCGTAACCCCCAGCAACACGGCGAACCGTGAACATTGCGCCGGCTGTTGTGCCTCCTTTTCGAGCAAGTACGGTACCTTCAAAAGCTTGGAGGCGTGTCTTTCCCTTTTCTTCAATCTTGATCCAGACACGAACATGGTCCCCCGAACGCATGTCGAGCGCCTTGCGAGTTGCCATGTTTACTGGCGATACTTTGATATTTGCCACTGCCATAAGGCCTAAACTCTAGCACGGAGAAGGCGTACGGGCAAGCATTAGCCTTGTTTCTTGATTTCTTTCTCCGCTTTCACAAAATCGGGAGGAAATGGTGCCTTCACGGTAATGGGTGTTCCCGAAAGATCTTTGAATGTAATTTGTTCTGCGTGGAGTGCGTGTCGCTTAAAACCAAAAAGTGGTTCCATCTTTGGCGCATACAATGCATCACCCACAACAGGATGGTTGATTGCTTTCATGTGCACACGAATTTGATGTGTGCGTCCTGTTTTTGGTCGTACTTCAATATATGAAGCATCTTTACCGCGCACACGAACACGATACTCGGTGATGGCCTCGCGCATCTGACCACGGGCGCCACGCTGCGCTGACCACATGCGCGGATCTTTCTTGCTCTTCCCTATGGGACGATTAATAACGTCATAATTTTCTTTAACATTGCCGTACACAAATGCCGCGTACTGCTTTTCTATCTGTCGTTCTGCAAACTGTGATTTCAAATCAACAAACGCATCAATTGTTTTTGCGATAATCAACACACCTGACGTGTCTTTATCGATTCTGTGCACAATACCCGGACGTTCAATTTGTGATCCGTCTTGCAAAAATGTTGGCTCCCCCACGTCTGCGATGTCGGGATAATTCACCAAAATCCACTCCACAAGTGTAGGTTCAACACTTCGCCCGTCCTCATGCACCATAAGGCCTGCTGGCTTATTAATCACCAGAAAATTGTCATCTTCGTAGAGAATTGGAATCTTCATACCCCCATTGTACAGAAAAAAGTGAAGTGTTGCCCAAATGTGAAATACCAGTATACTTTTCGTGTCGGGCGCTTAGCTCAGTTGGTAGAGCAACTCTTTTACACAGAGAAGGTCAGGGGTTCGAATCCCTTAGCGCCCACAAAGTCTCTCGCATGTCTGTAGTGAAACGCACGGTTTTGCCTTTTGGATTAAACGTGTGAGTGAGCTTATCCTGTTGAAACGACTTGCGAGCGCGACGGCGCGAGTACGAGGAAAAATCCAGTAGGATTTTATCCGTGCGTTTCAATAGGAATATGTGAACGTCTTGTCCACATTA
>JBBTTA010000006.1:0-2461 GCA_038064475.1 Patescibacteria group bacterium | reverse complement strand
ATATCCTAACATGCTGATTTGCATATAAAAAGAGCAGCCCGCGCAATGTTACTTGTTCGGGCTACGTGCTGAGGATGTGTTCAATCTCTGACCAGGTCTTGACCTGTCGGACATGTTCCGTGACTCCGGTTGAGAGTACAGCATCAAGTTTTTTATCCTTCCAAAGATCCGCGATTTCTAGCAATTGAAAGCGGAACAGGAGCAGGTGAGGAACCTTTCCGACGAAATGACTCATGACCTCAAGCCGGTCATCGATTACGACAGTTGTGCCGTAATGCGTTTCTGACGTCTGATTCATGAATGGGGTCTTGTCTCGGCTCTTGTTGATCGTACGGCGAATCCTTTCAAGTGGAATTCCTGTACGCTCGACGAACTTGTGAGCTTCGAGCCAAGCACGAATCTTTTCGTCAGCGATGCCAGTGGAGTTGTAGACCACAGTGACATTGCCGCCCAATCGATCGTTAAGCCTTTTCAAAATCTCACAGACTCCAGGAGCTTCCGGTATCGAGTTGTAGTCGTATGTAAGGAAGTTTTCCGGTGAGATGTTACTCAACCAATGGGCAACGATGACATTGCCCAGGTCGACGATTGCGCCGCCGTGTTGCTTTGTCATAAATGCCTTTCTTGTTGTTAAGTTCAATCTATAATATGGCATATTATAGTGAATATGTCAATTATATTTACAAACTAAATTTCTCGTGATATAAAACAATCAGCTCGGTAAACAAGCAAACCACAACAAAGAAAAAAGATCGTTTATGAAAAAAAGACCTTTTGATGTCGGAAATCAAATTCAAATGTGCAAAGCAAACCTTCGCGAGCACCTGCGAAGATCGGTATGGGAACGTGTAGGCAAGAAGGGAAGCACGATTTCGGTCAGCGGCCGTAAGAGGCTCCTTGGACGCTACACCACGGGAGTTGCTGCAGAGTTTCAAGCATGGCTTGGCTTTACACACGCCCAGGTTAAAAACGAATATGCAAAGAGTGTTTTGTTATCAAACCTCGTTTGCGAATTTGAAGAAAATCATATTGGCATGCTGTACGAGTTCGTGGGTCAGGTAAATGCCTTACCAATCCCTGATGACCGTCAACGTCTTGAAGTTGTTAGTCGCAAGATGAGGGTTCTTTTTGAGGATCGAACTTGGGCCGGCTTAGCTGGATTAACCGCGCTGACGGTTCTCGAAAGCACCTCTCCGATCTTCATTCCAATTCTTGCTCGCACAGCGAAGAGCCTCGGCGCTGACAATTTCGAGTACACCGATTGCCATGGCAGTGCGGATGTAAAGCATAGCCGTGAATGCGAGAAGGCGCTTGGTCATGAAATGGCGACGGGTGGCGATGACCCCGTCGCAGTAGTTGTTGATGCCTCGAGCATCACCATGCACTTCCTTTATCAGATCTTTGAGGATGCTATCTAAATCAGTAAGATCAAATCAACGAAACCGCCGGCGCGCAAGTGCTGGCGGTTTTTCCTTTTGTCTATAATTTGACAGACTCACTAATTTATAATATATTTTGCCACGGATGACCGTATGTGCGTTTATCTACGAACCGACGTATTTCGGGGTTTGAAAACGGAATTAACTATGAATTCAACACTGTTACCAAGGACGGTACGTTTCCCTGAGCAAAGTTATAGCAGGGAGAATCCACCCTTGAATAGAGACGAGGGTGAACGAAGAATTGATGAGCTTCAGAAGAAGATTGTTCTCATTGACGTTGACCTTCAATCAAAAAAAGTAAGGGATTTGGGAACCTTAGACGCACTCCATGCTTGGAGAATCAGCGCAAGAAAGGCAATGGCACATTACCGACTAGAAGTTTCTTTTCTCCGACAATGGGTCAAGTCACAGAAGTTTTCAGAACCCAGTGATCCAGAGAGACTTGAAGAGTTTAATGGGCTGGTATCTAATTTCTTGGTTGGTTTCCCTTATACACGCCTGCGTTGGAATAGGGACCACAGCAAGGAGCCTACGACTGAGATGGTAAAACGAAGAACCGAACTCCTATCGCTTCGGGGGAGATATGAGAGATTCATGTCTGAACTTGAAACAGAAAGAGGACGCCTTCAATGTTCTTTTGGTGATTTGAAAAACGCAAAAGCACGCGTGCATCAAGTCATCAGGGAACTGGAGCCGGAAATGTCTGAGTTAAAACCGACTCGCAAAGTTGCTCTTAATCCTGTACCGACCGGCAACCCGCGCCTCAAAAGCATCGAGGACCAACTAGCCCAGCTTAGGCAGGAGATAGGTATGGAAAGTGCCCAGATGGTTGTTGTACTTTTTGGCTTTCTTGCCCCGTTGAGTTCGCAGCTCAAGTTGAAACCCGAAGAGCAAAAACTCCTCACTCAGATCGGTGAGTTCGTCCGCCTGACTTCAGAACGGCGGGCGATCCAGTTTCCAGTTAGAAATGGTAAGTTGTAATTCAAATTTCCGCCGGTGTGTATGCCCGGCGGTTTTTC
>JBBTTA010000005.1:0-1656 GCA_038064475.1 Patescibacteria group bacterium | reverse complement strand
CGATGTTTAAAACATTGGCGCTGGTGGACGTTGGAGTGTCAATGTCGTAACCGATGATTATATTGTTTGAGCCGGTGGTAAGATTATCTCCGGCCTGATAACCCAAAAGAATGTTGGCGGAACTGGTTGCCAAAGCATAACCCGCCCGATAGCCGATTATGGTTGAGGAAGCCACTGGAGTTCCGGCTACCCCATAACCAGCTTGGTATCCTAAAACCGCATTGGCATTGCCAGTGGTGTTGTAGTAGAGGGCTTCCACCCCCATGGCTGAATTAAGATAACCCGTGGTTTTGTAGAGGGCACTCATCCCCACGGCTGAGTTATAATAACCAGTGGTGTTGTAGCGGAGGGCGTTCATTCCCACGGCTGTATTTCGGTAGCCGGTGGTGTTGTTGATGAGGGCATACGCACCCATTGCTGTATTTCCGTGGCCGGTGGTGTTGGCTTGGAGGGCTTGAGTACCTATCCCAGTATTAAAATCCGCCGCGTTAGTGCTACCCGCGCCCGCGCTGGCTAATCCTGCCTGATAACCAATGAAAGTATTATATTGAGCTCCTGACACTATATTTAATCCCGCCTGATAGCCTAATTTGGTGTTGAAATCGGTGTTATTAAAATCTATCAACTGATAGACGCTTAAGAGATTGTTAGGCGTTGTTGTCCCGATGCCGATATTAGTTCCTAATTGAAAAATATTTGAATTGGTGATTGCCGATGACGAAGTGGCATAAGGAATATAACCTGCGGAAAAAGGAGTAGTGGTGGCAAGATTACTTTTGGCATTCCAAGCAGCCGCCGAAGAAATATAAGTATCTCCTATTGCCGTTCCATTCCAAACCCCAGAAATCACAGTGCCGAGAGTGGAAGAGGCGGTGACTCTAAAATCTCCGACTACATCCAATTTATACGCCGGCGTGCTTGTCCCGATGCCGACGTTGCCTGCTGAAACGGTGGAAGTCGGAGTCGCAAAAGTAGTCAATCCGGTGGCATATATCAAATTGCCGATGCTTAACATATTGGAGCTGTTAACTGCCGGCAGGTTGGTGTTGTAGCCGATAATAATGTTGTTGGAACCGGTGGTGTTGGAGTAACCCGCTTGATAACCCAGCGCAATACTGCTGGTTCCGGTGGTGTTGGAGTAGAGGCTAGCATTCCCTATAACAGCGTTATTGTAGCCTGTAGTGTTGCGGCCAAGAGCGGCGCCTCCCACCGCAGAATTGTAGTTGCCAGTGGTGTTGGAGTAGAGGCTAGAATCTCCTATAGTAGTGTTTTGGTTGCCAGTGGTGTTGGAGTAGAGAGCAGTTTCTCCCACAGCAGTGTTGGCGCTGCCAGTGGTGTTACTGTAGAAAGCAGCGTCTCCCACAGCAGTGTTCCACCGGCCGGTGGTGTTGGAGTAGAAAGATTTATAACCTATCCCTGTATTATAACTAGCCGCATTGGTGCTGGCTGTTGAACTTGACATCCCCGCCTGATAGCCAAGAAAGGTATTCTGTCTAGCTCCTGATACTATATTAATTCCCGCCTGATAACCTATTTTGGTATTGAGATTGGTGTTATCGAAATCTACTAATTGATAAACACTTAAAAGATTATTGGGCGTCGTTGTCCCGATGCCGACGTTGCCGGAAAAGGTTGAAGTGGCGCTGGCGCGAAAAT
>JBBTTA010000004.1:0-8954 GCA_038064475.1 Patescibacteria group bacterium | reverse complement strand
ATAACTTATTGGTTTTTCAAAAAACTCTTTAAAATACGCCTTACTTAAGGCGTGGATACCATTCTACTCGCCCAGAGAATAAAGTCAAGCGTTTTCAGGGCAAATTCGATGCATATGAAAAAACCCCGTTTCCGAAGCTTTTTCATGAGTATTTTTACTTCCTCCCCGCCCTCTTTTCCTGTCTTTTCAATTGCCATTTCCAGACTGTCACCAAAAGCGGTGAACCGATGAAAATAGATGAGTAGGTACCAGCTACGATACCGATGATAAGTGCTAGTGAGAAATGATGCGTGGCTTCGCCTCCGACAAGGTAAAGCACAACAAGTGCAAGGAGTGTTGTGAGAGACGTGTTGATTGATCTGGTGAATGTCTGGCTGATGCTATTGCCAACGATCTGATCGAAAGGTGTATTTGCCTTCGCATGGTTGAGATTTTCTCGAACTCGGTCAAACACGACTATGGTGTCGTGCACTGAAAAGCCGAGGACCACGAGCAATGCCGTAACGAAGAGCGTATCAATCTCATATCCAAGGAAATGTCCGAGGACTGCGAATACTCCCGTAGGAATGATCACGTCGTGGAGCAATGCAACGATGGCGATAAGTCCATATTTGAAAGATGAAACAGGCTCAGAAACCTTTCGAAAGGCAAAGGCGACGAAGAGGATGATCGCAAGAAGGACGAAAATGATCGAGGCCATGGATTTTCGAAGAGCCTCTGTTCCAAGCACAGGACCGATGGAATCAAACCGCTTTTCAGTCACAGCAATAGTGCTGCTTGCAGTAACGATGTTTGTCAGGACAACCTTCTCATCCTGTGAGATTGCTCTCATTCGAATGATATACCCATTGGTTCCTGTTGGACGAATGGACTCGCTCAAGTTGAGAGGAGTAAGCTGTGCAGCGAGAGTCGCCTGTGCAGGAGTCGATGAAGCATATTCAAGCTCAATGATTGATCCTCCCTTGAAATCGATCCCGTAATTCAAGCCCCACTTCGCAATTGCACCAACCGAAAGGACGAGCAGTATTGCTGAAAGGATGTAGAAAAATTTTCTGTAATTTACGACAAACATGGCAGTTATTTAGTTAATGTCTTAGTAAAACCGTTGCTAATAAGGAAGGTCGAGAGCTTCGTTGTCTTCTTTGGCGCGACTGCATAAAGGAAGATTCGTGAAGCCGTGATCGCCGTGAACATGCTGACAAGCACGCCGATAAGGAATACGAGGGCAAAGCCAGTGATCACTGACGTGCTTCCAAAATAATAAAGGATCAATCCAGTAATGATGCTTGAAGTATTCGAGTCTCGAATAGAAAGCCAAGCTCTAGCGAATCCTTCATGCATAGCATCACTGATTCCCTTGCCCTTTCGAAGCTCTTCTTTCATTCGTTCGAAGATAAGCACATTAGCATCCACAGCCATGCCAATTGAGAGAATGAATCCGGCTATGCCGGCGGCAGTAAGCGTAACTGGAATTACTTTGAACAAAGCGAGCATGATGATGGTATATACGCTTAAAGAGACAACGGCAATGAATCCAGGCAATCGATACCAGACGATCAAGAAAAGGCCAATAACGAGCAAGGAAATGATTCCGGCACGCACCCCACCTTGAAGGGCTGATTGTCCAAGAGATGCTCCGACTGTCTGCGTAGAAATAAGCTCGATAGGAACTGGAAGTGCTCCGTAATTGAGATTCCTGACCAGAAGCTTAGCTTCTTCAAGATTAAAGGCTCCGGAGATAGATGCTTTGCCGTCTTTGATTTCTTCACGGACGACAGGAAGGGATATCGGCGCTCCATCGAGAAAAATACCCACGATATTACCAACGTTTTCCTTTGTGACTTTTGAAAAAAGAGCCTTGCCTTCTGCGTTAAAATTTAAAAGCACTGATGGCTCTCCGGTAGTAGGATTAAACTCAAGAACAGCTTTTGTAAGCATTCGTCCTGTGATTCCAGTCGGCTTGAAAAGCTTCGCGATTTCAAGATTCTTCTGTTCGTCAGTAAGATCCGTCTTTGCGCTGACAGCATCAGAGTCTTTTTGGCTCAATGTGAAGAATTCAAGAACAGGAGTCTGTCCGATGCTCTTCACAGCTTCATTGATATCAGTGACGCCAGGAAGCTCCACGATAAGCTTTTCCTGTGCTTCTGCTGAACCGAGGATTCCTCCCTGCTCAACTTGGATAATAGGCTCCCCTACGCCGAAGATGTTGACTCGCTTCTCGATAACATCGCGGAGGGCTTCCATAGAAACCCTCACTTCGCCTGGAGTGATCTTTGAGACATCTGCCTTGTAGACAAGGTGCGTTCCTCCGTTAAGGTCGAGTCCAAGCTTGAATGTGCCTTTGTAATATGTGAACCAACCGATAGCAACCGCAATGACAAGCAGAAATACTGCGATAATTCGTGTTTTAAGCATAATGACTGATTAATTTGGTATGAGGACAATTATAGGTGTTTTTGGGCTTTTGGCAATATTGTGCAGCCTACTGGGCGTATTTAGAATAGCGTCCGTCCTTTTTAGTGAAAGCGTCCTTTGATGACATGAAGTAGGTGTAAGAATAGAGCTTAGAAAGCTTGCTACCATCGACTGCAATGGGATATGAATAAGCCTTCCAACCACCCTTTGAAGTAGGAACTCTTCCTCGCGTTATATTCCACATGATAAAGAAAGCAAAACGGATCAGCCAAGGATGAATCGGAACCGCTTTCTTTCCGACTGCCCTTGCCATATCCCTTCCTTTAACTACTTCGCCCGGAGGGCAGGCATTGAAAACATCATAATCTGCTTTGAGATCATTGAAAGCAAAAAGCTCAACGATATTCGCGATATCGTCTTCATGGACAAATTGACGGCACCATTTGGGGGTAACAGGGACAAATGAAACCATAAGCGAGATAAGCTTATGCAAAGGAGACTCCTTAAGCTGGCCAGAAAGCGCAGCTTGAAGGCCGAATCGGATGCGCATATATCTACCTCGAGGACCAGTAATGGCTGCGGGACGAATGACAGCTACCTGGACTTTTGATCCAACTGATCGTGCAACTTCATATCTCGCCCTCAAATGCTCTTCGACTACCCTCTTTTCTTCTGCATAAAGATAATCGCTCTTTCGGAAGCCTTCCTCTTCTTTGAAAAAATGGTCAAGCTCATTTGAAGACATAGCTGAATACGAAGAAACAGTAGAAAAATGAATAAGCTTTTTTACTGAAGGAGTAGAAAAAGCAAAGTCAAAAACTGCATCAGAGCCTTCGACATTCCATTTCCATTGAAGCTTCTTTTCTCCATACATCTCACGAATCTGCCATGCGGTATGGATGACAACGTCAGGAGCAAACTTCACAGCTTTGGTCTGCCATGTTGTATCGGAAGTATTGGCGACGACATACTGGAGCTTGGGCGCATCTTTAATAAAATCTGGAAGAAGTTCCTTATCAATAGCAAAAATTCGCTCAACATCAGGCCTTTTTGAAAAAAGGTCTATAAGCATAGCACCGACATATCCCGCACCTCCAGTAATTAAAATCTTCATGGAAATTGATTATATCACAAGCCTTCTACATGCCCGCCCGTGACAAAAGCGTCTTAGCAGTGCGAAGCGTGATGAGCAAGTCCAGACTCAAAGAACGATGCTTCACATAGTAAAGATCATATGAAAGACGTATCTTTGTTTCCTCGACTGACTGGGGCGGCTTCTCTTGATTTGTCTGCGCCCAGCCAGAAACGCCGGGCTTGATGACCGTTCGAACTGAATAGTATGGAATTTCATTTTCAAGCCTTCGTCCAAGATCCACAATGTCGGAGCGCGGTCCGATAAGTGACATATCGCCCTTAAGTACTGAAAGGGCTTGCGGCAATTCATCGATTCGGCTCTTGCGGATGAACTTTCCGACCCGAGTCACTTTATTCTCATTTTCAGGCAGCCATACGCCGCGATCGCTTGATGCCATGCTGCGATATTTATAAATGAAAATCGGCTTATTGAATTTGCCAATTCTTTCCTGACGAATAAATACAGGTCCTCCATCCTCTATCTTTATTGCGATAGTGACAAAAGGATAAAAGAAAAGCGCAAAGAATCCGACCACTAAGGAAAGGATGACGTCGATCAATCGCTTGCCTGCGTCATATACCTTCGGCGAAATGGAGCTGATATGCTTCATAATCCAGGCATAGTTCATGCATGATAAAGGAATCCTATCGAAAATATCCTCGTAGAGCTGATGAATATCGATTATTGATGCCTCAGGAAAAAGATTCTTATAGATTACGGGAAGAAGCGCATCGATCCGTTCGTCATTGAAATCAGCGACGATATATCGGAAACGATTGCCGTTTGAAAAAAGATCCGAGAGCTGTTCCGGGGAACTTTGCGGACTGATCTTCTCTTTGCAATAAAGGCCTGAACGCTGGCTTATATTTATTTCAGAAACAAGCTCGTCAGTTTCAAACCCTTCCCCGATCACAAGTGCCGGCTGTTTCTTTCTCAATGAAAGAAGTGAGTAGGTATTGATTCTCCAGAGAACAAGGAAAGCAGAAGAAAGTCCGAGATACAGGAAAAGATTCATCTTCGGGGTGACATTGAAAGCCTGTATGAAGTAGAAAAGGGAAACAGCAATAAGACCGTTTGCGATTTGTGCGCGGACGATTATTCCCGGCAACGCTGATCGCGAGAGATTTATAGTTCTCCCATAAAGTCCAGATGCGTAAAAGACGACGATTGAGTAGACGAAGATGATACTGAACGGGACCAAGTGAACTATAAGGAGCTCGTCCGCCGGAAGGGATCCGTATCGCAGAAAAAGGGCGCCGACAAGCGAGCCGACGAGAATCAAGAGATCTCCGATACCCAGTATGAATGGCTCTTTCTTGTTGACTACAGTCATTGTATAATTCGTTTAATGACCCTAAATCCCAATGATTATGCCATAAATGCAGCCCAAATGCAAAAAATACTTATCCTCGTAACAAAGTCGAACTGGGGCGGGGCCCAGCGCTACGTATACGACCTTGCCACCTCTTTACCAAAGGATTCTTATGCTATCGAGGTCATGGCTGGGGGGAACGGAATTCTGATCGACAGACTGAATGAAGCTGGTATCAAAGCTGACGGCTCCTTGCCCATAGGACGAGATGTGAACCTCTTTCAAGACATTAAAGCCTTTTTAAAACTCTGGTCTCTCCTCTGGGAAAAGAAACCAGATATCCTTCATATCAATAGTTCTAAAATAGGAATACTGGGAGCACTTGCCGGACGATGCGCTGGAATAAAAAAAATAGTATTCACATGCCACGGATGGGCTTTCAATGAAAACAAAGGTTTTGCATGGAAAATACTCATGAAAGCTATTTACTGGCTTACGCTTCTTCTGTCACATAAGACGATTACGGTTTCTGAAGCCCTGAAATACCAGGTTCGCAATTGGCCTTTGGTCCAGGACAAGGTCATCATTATACATAACGGAATAATTCCAGAGCCTATCTTCTCAAAAGCTAATGCTCGGATGGAACTCATGAAGATGAGTCCAAATCTCAATTCTGCATTGACAAAGATCGATCCTAAAAAAACTCTCATCGTAGGAACGATTGCTGAGCTTCATCCGATAAAAGGTTACGATTATGCACTCAGAGGCATCAACGATTTCATTAAATCAGTGAAGGAGAAAAATCCTCAACTCACAGTAATTTACATAGTGATGGGGGAAGGCGACGAAAGAGCTAAATTAGAAAAGACAATCGTAGACCTTGACCTTCAGAATAATGTCTTCCTGATGGGGCATGTAATCAATGCTTCACATTATCTGAAAGCGCTCGATATTTTTCTTCTTGCTTCCCTTTCAGAGGGATTGGCGTATGTGCTTATTGAGGCCGGGTTTGCAGGCTTGCCTGTGCTCGCTACTACAGTCGGAGGCATACCTGAGATCATCGATGACATGGAGTCTGGTGTTCTTATTCAATCAAGAAAAGCGAAGGAAATACAGCATGGCCTTGAATTTTATATGACGCATAAGAAGACACAGAAAGAATATGCTTCATCGCTTCAGAAAAAAGTTGTTGCCGAATTCACGATAAAAGAGATGATTGAAAAAACAATCAAAACCTATTCTTCTACGAACCTATAAACTCATTCTTAGAGCTATCCTTATGGGCCACTCTCCTGTAGCGCCGCATACCCATTAGTATGCCGAGGCCGGCAAATTCAGTCAGCAGATGCGTTCCTCCATAACTTAAGAATGGCAAAGTCGTCCCCGTAACAGGCAGAAGCTGTATGTTCATGCCGACGTTGATTATGAAGTGAACGATGATTAGGATCGCCAAGCCGGATCCGAATAATATTTCGAAGTTGGTTGCGCCGCGCAAGCTGGTTCGTATGATGCGCCACACAACGACGCCGAAAAGAAAAAAAAGTATGACGACTCCGAAAAAGCCCCATTCCTCGGCAAAAGCTGAAAAAATGAAGTCAGTCTGATATTCCGGAAGGAACTTGAGGCGTGATTGCGTGCCGTAGCCGACCCCCTTGCCCCATAATTGCCCTGACCCCACTGCTATCGTGGATTGGTATGCGTTATAGCCAGTACCATGAATATCGGCCAGCGGATTGATGAATGTCTTGATTCGATCCTTCTGGTAATCTTGAAAACCGAAATTCCAAAGCCCTATGAAAGCGATGAGTCCGACAATAGCCATTCCCGCGAGATGCTTCTTCGAGAGTCCTGAGACAAGAACCATCCCCAACCAAATGAAAAAGATAATAATCGCCGACCCGAAGTCAGGCTGAATCAGGACAAGCGCAAAGATGATGAAGGCGTAGAAACCCGATATGAGAATATGCCTGATATTCGCGATTTCAATATGCCTTCGGGAAAAATATTTAGCAAGTATAATGATAATGACGAGTTTAATAAGATCAGAAGGCTGGAATGAAAAGAATCCAAAATCGAACCATGACAATGCTCCCTTTGCCACCTTTCCGACGGCATAGAGCGATAGGAGCAACATGCAAGAACCGGCAAAAAGCGCTACCGAAACCCAAGTCTTTCTCAGAAACCTGAAATCAACAAAACTCAAGGAAAAGAATATGATCAATGAAACAGCAATCCAGATAAGCTGGCGCGAGAAGAAACCTGTGTCTCCGGTAAACGAATTCATGGTCACAAGGCCGGCCCCAAGAAGAGGCAAAGTAGCAAGAAAAAGTATCCAATCAATGCCGTTATTTTCGTCAGCACTCTTGATCGAGTAGCTTCCGAACAGATGGGACAGGAAATTTTTCATGCTGGGTTAATTGCGCACAGGGTTCGGGGCGATGCTCATAATCACATCCTGGGAGGTCACTTGGCCATTCCTACTTATCGGCCATGTGTAAGGAGCGATTTCTCTCCCGTTCTTTGGAGAGACAGAATCGATATGCGTCTGAGAGAATCCGATTGCGTTACCATCAATATCATAAAGCACCACGGAGACTTGAACATTGTTGTATTGCAGTAGCGACCTGTTCTCAATAGTTACTTCAAGGGAAGAACTGGTATCATCCTCCTGATATCTTTTATCGATGACTGCAAGGCCACCAAGATAATCAAGAGATTTGAACCAGCGTGGAGCGGAGGTGAATTCAAAGGTCGCCTTAGCTGGAATTCTCTTGTCAACATCGACCGCAGTCTGGAAAGCGAGCGAATCTCGGTGAGGATATAAGGTAATTTTCCCCTCTCGTTCAGTTATCAAGATGCCTCGGTCATCATAAAGCGAAATCTTGTATGGCACGTCAATGGCCGCACCTTCGATATTTGGATTCACGATATAGGCAGCGACATTGTAGAGTCCATCAGCGAGTTTTTCGAACTTCGCACCGCCCCACTTCGAATATGCCGGCTTGAATGAGTCCTGACAAAGCCGTGCGCACGAACCGCCGCAATCGTAACCCGTCTCATCTCCATTCATCTTCCCATCAAAACAGGTCGGCGCCTTATAAAATACAAGAAATGCAGGCACAATGACAAAAATCACAAGTGCAATAATAACTATGAGTGCGTAGCCTAATTTTCTGCGGGAGGACCATGATGCCATGGGTATAGTATATCAAAAATTGAATGCTTTGTACTGGCGACTAGCTACTTTCCCCTTCATATGAGTATCATCGCCGCAACTGCGTTTCACTTCCGTGTTCGGAATGGGAACGGGTGTTTCCACAGCGCCAAATCACCAGAACAAAAAATTCAATTATCAGTTTTCAAAGGTTTGTTGTCGTTATAGACAAGTAATTGTGGTTCTTAAATTTCCTAATAGGATCGACGGATTAGTACTTCTCGGCTCAACACATTGCTGTGCGTACACCTAAAGCCTATCAACGTAATCATCTCTTACGGGTCTCAAACGATTCCTAATCTTGGGGTCGGCTTCCTTCTTAGATGCTTTCAGAAGTTATCCGTTCCCGACATAGCTACACTGCGGTGCCCTTGGCAGGACAGCAGTCACACCAGAGGTCAGTTCAACTCGGTCCTCTCGTACTAGAGTCAAATCCCCTCAAGAATCAACGCCTGCAGTAGATAGGAGACCAACCTGTCTCACGCTTGTTATCACGAATTACTCCGTGCAATGGACTATAGCTTATTCCTCTTCATTTTACTGAATTGGGAACGTCGATGTTTAGTCTCTACGGGTGGTTATATGCTGGGTGATGAAGGCGACCTGACGTCAGGTCGCCAAAGTCGTCGAAACGACTTAACGGTTCTAGAGTGACCTTTCTGCAAACAGCCAGGGCTTATCCGATAATTTGTCGGGGCTTTCTGACCATCCATTATTCTGAACACTCATCCATCACTCAGCACACAACCTTCCCTCGGTATTTTCCTTTTTTGATGGAATCCACCGATACTAATCGACTTGATCTTATCATATTACTATGACAGACCGCCGTGTTTGATTGATCTACTTCCTTATCTTTTATCTATGAGCACTTGAAT
>JBBTTA010000003.1:0-105500 GCA_038064475.1 Patescibacteria group bacterium | reverse complement strand
AGTCCTCCCGGCAGGAATCGAACCTACATCAGGAGCTTAGAAGTCTCCTGTTCTATCCATTGAACTACGGGAGGTAGTGAGGGTGACACGCAGCCCTAGGGCGTAGTCATCGAGGAGAAAGTAAAAATGGAAGCTCACTTACATTTTTACTTGAGACCGAGATGATGGGAGCCCGTTACGCTATGTGGCCCGAATGTTCTCACAGTATGGTACTCCATACGGGAGCGGTTGCCATACGGGAGTCCCTAGCACACTACCTTGAAGGGTCGTTTGGCACAACAAACGATGTCTTAAAACTTTCGAACGCCGTCTGTCGCTGTTGAAACTCTACGATGACATCCTTAAGGTGTCCTCTCTCGATTGTTTCAACAACAGGAACCGTTACTACCCCTGGGGCGCGCATATCACCGTACATCATATTGAACACAGCGTTGATAACAAATGCGAGTTGCACGATGTTCACAACACAAAAGACAACGACAAGCACGGTCCATGCTGAAAATGGAGACAGATGAAGATTTGAAAGATGGAGTATGCCAAGAATTTTTTTAAGAGAGTTTTTCATATACTAATCAACAAGCTGTGCTTTAAGTCGAGCTTGCAATGTCCACGGAGCTGGTTCTTCCCCACCCGGACTCGTGTTCAGCGCGAAATACGTGAAGTTTGTGTGGAATGGAAGGTGTTCAAGAAGAGCAACAAACTGCGAAATAGATACCCATGTACCTTCGGCTCTAAGCTCCAGAAGAAGTCGTCCTGGATCTGTTGGTGTTTGGCCCTCATTTTCAACACGTGTGATATCAATTGTGGCTCCTGTGGTGAGTGCGAGTCCTTCAAGTGTTTCGATTGCTACCAACACATTTGAACGTGAAATAAAAAATGATTTCACCAAATCTCCGTCGTCACGAATATCTTCAATAAAATCCCCCGTGTCGTCCGCTCGTTTTTCTCGCTCCGTCGCAAGCGCCACATCATTCGTCAATGTTGCGACACGCTCGTGTGTGCGCTCAGTCATCGTCCAGAGGAAAATATATATACTAAGCATCCCCGCACACCCGAGGGCCATGAGGATGAAAAAATAAAATGGTGTGCGTTTTGGTTTCATATTAATTTGTGCGCGGTACAAGCGTCATGGTGAGCAAAAAGGGGATGTTCTCACTACGTGCCAATGTTGAAATAGGAATATCAACATGCGCAAACAGCCCCGTGCGCTCAAGCGACTCCCCAAATGCGAGAAGTGTTGTTCGGTTATTTGCGTAGCCTGAAATACTTACAACATTCTGCGTGTCACTCACATTATATGCGTATTGCCACACCGTGACGCCTGCGGGTGCCTCTTCCATTGTTTTGAAAAGCACATCTGAGGGTGCTGTTTTTTGGAACATTGCGTCGAGCATTCCCAGACGATCTTGTGTTGCGCGAATAGTCACATCAGATGACGCCCCTTGTTTAAGTTTAATGAGCTCATTGATAGATTCGAGACGAATTTCAAGATTACGTTCACGTGTTGTCGCACTGAAGTATGCGGGTATAAGGAGCACACTCCCTATGCCAAAGGTAATGAAGAGTCCCATGCCAGCAGACATCCACAGCCGTTTGAATCGCTCTCCTCGTAACTCTTTTCGTTTTAGTGTTGGAAGTAGGTTTGTCATACGATTTATTCTCCTTCGTGAAGCGCGAGCCCAATTGCTGATGCATAGCCAAGAGACTCAGGTCGACTAATTGGCGGAACGTCTTTTTCCACATCAAGCACATTTGTCCATACGTCTGCACGAACGACATTCAGAAACAGTTCATGTGCAAGAAATTCATCAAGCCCCGCAACATTTGCATGCCCTCCGCACAGATAAATATTGGTGATGTTTGGATACTTCATATACTTCGACTCTTTCGCCTGCAAATGTGTTTGCCAATAGATGTAGTAGCGTTCAATCTCGTTGCGAAGTGAACGCGCGAAGTTCATAAATGCTGTTTTGATTACTTGATTTTCTCCATAGCGAAGTCCTTGTGTGTTTTTGAGTGCAACAATATCCTCTGAACTTGCATCTCTCATCTCTTTTTCAATCGCCGCGGTAAGTCCATCTCCTCCAATTTCAACCGTTGTTGTAAAACGAACGACGCTGTCACTCACAATAGAAATTCCTGATCGTGTGCGACCAACATCCACAACCATACATGTGTCTTTAAACATGTTGGGAACGACAGCACGCGCGATGGCCTGCGCTTCAATCTCAAGCGAAAGCGCTTCAAGCCCTGCGGCATTCAAAAGATCAACATAATCTTGCGCGAGTTTTTCTGGAAATACAGACACGGTTACTAAACGCTCTCCGTCCGCCTCTTGTTGTGCTGTATCGGATACATCAAAATCGATAACGGCTTCCGCTGGCGCAATTGGGACACTTTCTTCGAGTTTGAATTTGAGAAGACTGCGGACTTCGTCATCTCCTACGTTCGGAACGTATGTCGTAAAAATGTATGCAGGCTCTTCGGGAAGCGACGCACGCACAAAATGGATATTGTGTTCCTCGCGAAGGCTTGCCAAAGTTGCAATAAGTTCATCGCGACGCGCAATGGTACCTCCGACAATCACCCCTTCAGGAATTTCTTTTGTACCAAAACGTTTAATGTGGCGATGCACACCTACTCCTTCAAATTCAACAAACTTTACCGAGTGATCAGAAATATCGAGCCCTACTGCAGGCATAGTGAGAAACTTTGGCACAGGAAATGCGCTCAAAAGTTTTTTGGAGAACGACATGCATGTAGTATACAACCCAAATGCAGAATCAAAAATCATGAAGTGAGAATTATGAAAAGCCCACACCAATCTCCAACTATGACGGCCGTCATAGTTGGAGATTGGTGTTCTTGATTCTTGATTCTTGATTCGTGCTTCTTGATTCTAGTTTGTTCTCGATCCTTCGGGAATATCTTTTTCAGGCACAAGGAATGAGAAATGTTCGTCTCCCCCCGCAGCAAAGAGCATACCGTTGCTCTCAAAACCCTTAATCATGCGTGGCTCAAGGTTCACAACAAATGTTGTTTTCTTTCCAACGAGCGCTTGTGGATCTTCAACCTTCAACTTAATACCCGATACGATTTGTCGTACATCCCCTTCCCCAAAATCAACCGAGAGCTTAAGAAGCTTGTCTGTTTCAGGGACTTCTTCAACAGAAAGAATCTTACCGACACGGATATCTACCTTTTTAAAATCATCGTAACTAATCATTTTTAAATCAGTAATTTAGTAATGTGTAAGAAATCAAAGAATTTTTACCAGCTTACCAATTATCTATCACTTTCTTGTTTCTCGTTGTTTATCAAGAAATCGCTGGAGAATAATCGCGGCGGCAGATGCATCAATATTTTCATTCATACCCTGAAATCGCGTTGCTTCAACCGATGACCATGATTCTTGTTCAAAAATAACAGGAATAGCGAGTGTTGTTTCAAGTTCTGCTTTAAACGGATGAATTTTCTCCATCACCGGATTGTCGTTGCCTTGAGAATCTTTTGAGTGTCCAAGTACGATGAGTCGAGCTTTTTCTTTCACACAAATCTCCTTCAATGCTTCAAGTGCTTTCTTATTGTTCTGAATTGTCTCTTTTGGAAATGCGAGTACTTCAGATGTGTCAGAAAGAGCGACCCCAATGCGCTTTGTTCCGTAATCGATACCAAGAATCGTCATGCGGAGGAGGTGAGATTCGAACTCACGGTGCCTTTCGGCACGGCGCATTTCAAGTGCGCTGCACTAGGCCTCTATGCGACTCCTCCGTATTCTATTTTCTTTGGAGATAGTGTTCCTCAAAATGACAATTTGGGCAAACTAATTCCAGATTTTCTGGGCGGTTGTCTTTTCTATTTCTATTCTTGTGATGAACTTGTAAAACCTCAAATGTACCATACCCGCATCGCTCACAAGCCCGGCCACGTAACAATCCCAAACGCTCTCTTACATCTGACAATAATCGGGCCTTGTCTCTCGGTCTGCCAATTTTATAACCTAAACCGGTGCGGTTTCTATTAGCACAACTTCGCGAACATGTTTTCTTATGGAGGCCGCCCAATATCAGCTTTCCGCACATCACACAGGCAACCTCCCTCCTGCAAGATATACCATAACAACGAATACTACAAAAGACCTTCCCAGACCCTAGCCTTAATTGGGCCGGCCTTCTATAAATCTCTTTTTTACAAATCAAACAATGGGTATTTGGCTTTCGTGGGTAGATTGAACACATATCTTTATTCTTGCAGTTCTTGTGTACCCAGAAAGTGAAAAATTGAGAAATACTTTATCTTGTGGTGTGCTATTCTAGAATTATGAAAACGTTCCTTGCATGGACAACACCCGAGTACGAACATCGCGAGCGTTCGAATGATTGGTACTGGTCTGTCGGTATTGTTGCCGTCGGGGGTGCTGTTCTTGCAATTCTCTTCAATGATCTTTTGTTTGCCGTCGTCATTGTTGTTGCGGCTGTTGCCATTGTGCTTCACGCATTACGTCACCCCGGAGAACTTACGTGCGAGATTCAGGACCGTGGTGTTCTTATGAACACAACACTCTACCCATACCGCACCCTCGAATCTTTTGCTCTGCATGAGCACGAACACCCAAACATGCTTATTTTGACATCGCAAAAATTGTTCATGCCACACATCACCATTCCTCTTGCGTCAGATATACATGCCGATGAAGTACGCGACATACTTCTTGACTACTTGCCTGAGCACGAAGTTCTTCCATCAATCTCGGAAAAGATAATGGACAGACTTGGATTTTAGTGGCACATGGCCGCAGTTTTTGCTAGAGTGTCCCCACGCTCTTGTATGGAGTACCATACGAGAGGTCAGTCGGACCACATACAAGCTCGTGCTCCCGAGTTCTCGTTTCGAACTCTTCGCCCTACACTTGTGCGTGTCACCCTTATTTCGCTCTCGTCGTTCAATGGATAGGACGCAAGCTTGCGGAGCTTGCAATGTAGGTTCGATTCCTACCGAGAGCACAATTTGTTTTTAACAATATCGGTAGGAATCGAACCTGAAGGAGGTCGGGGAAACTGTAGTTTCCCCGTGGAGGAAGGTGCTGGAAAACCGTGGGTTTCCAGAGAGTGAGATAGCGAAGCGTCCTACCGAGAGCACAAATGAGTTAATCAGAAACAAGCTAGCTTGTTTCTGGTTGCGAGTGCGGAACCTCGGTATCTCATACCGAGAGCACATTAGTTGAGTCTTCTTCGGAAACACGTTACTATCGCTGTAGATTTTGATCCTACGTTCGGAGGCAGCTCATGGGTTTGATTCGCCTTGTTGATCGTTTGCGCACGGTGTTATCGGATAAACCGATACACAAACCGGTACGCGTGTACCGTTTTCCGTACCCACCCGACAGGTCAGTTCCTACAAGAATCGCCGTGATCGGAGAAGAAAGGATTGGTGAAAAAGATCTTTTTAGAATCGCCAAACACCAATCCTCTTTTCTGGATCATACAAGGTTGTATGTTGTGTGCTTCCCATACGAACAGTGCAAGGGGTTCCTCATCACTCCCCGCGACCCTGAGGGAGAAAAAGAGCGCGGGGTACGAAAATTCTCGGTGCCTCTTCTCACTCTTGTGCCGAATATCGCTTCCGAGTTCACTGAGGTTCGTTATTTTTTCTTGGATGATTCGGATCTCTATGAATATGATCCCATCACCACAAGTGCATCTGTTGGTTTAGCCGAACCGAAAACTGCCACTCGATTTTGAGTGGCGGTCTTTTTTTAAAAAAAGAAAAACCGCTCAACTTCGAGCGGCCTTGGAGCCGGTGATGTGGGCGAGTTGTTCTGCAACTCGCTTCACTTCGTCTGACTTCCGAGAGAATACTTTCTCTGGATTGAAGAGTTGCGGCGGTCTCTTCCCTTCCTGCTTGAGAACTTTGAACTTGAGCTGATGCTCTTGTGCGCTGTCGAGCAGACGCTTGACCTCGGCCCACGACTCCATCCGATAGAGATCGTGCTTCTTGCCGTCGGCACAAACCACCTGCCGACACTCGTTCTCGCCGGAGACTTCTCGACCGATGGTTGTTGCCGTGTGGCCGGGCTTTGGTTCGACATACCACGTTGTCTTCGTTTGAGACATTGTCTGCCTCCTTGTGTGCAATCCGATACGAGAATACCACCACAGAAATAAAAATACCAGCGCGTGGCTGGTGTTTTTATTTCGCTGAATTCTTAACGAGTTTTGAGAGACGAGACTTCGTACGAGCGGCTGCGTTCTTCTTCATAACACCGCGCTTTACGGCCTTATCAAGTGCCTTGTATGCGGCGCTCAATTTCTCACGAGCCTCTTTTGCTTTGCCGAGAGTTGCGAGCGCACGGAGATCTTTCACCACAGTCTTTGCTGCGCGAATACGACGTACGTTAAAGACACGCTTCTTAGCTCCCGAGCGGAGGGCCTTTTTTGCTGCTCGGATAATTGGCATATGTAGAAAGCACAATAGCAAATGCCGAAGCAAGAAGCAAGAATTATGAATCAGGGCTTGATTCTTGATTCGTGATTCTTGATTCTTTTTTGTATGATGGAGTCATGATCAGACACCTCTCCGGAACCGTCATCACCCACGACCTCGGTTCAATCGTTCTCGACGTGAACGGCGTCGGCTATCTCGTCCATATCTCAAACGAGACAGCGAAGGTACTGTCAGGGAAAGCAACGGTGTCGGTGTGGACATACCTCTCTGTTCGCGAGAACGCACTTGATCTTTTTGGTTTTGCGAACACCGAAGAACTCTCGTTGTTTGAAATGTTGTTGAGCGTTTCAGGTATCGGACCAAAATCCGCGCTTGCCGTGTTGTCGCTCGCTTCTCCTGATTTACTTCGTCGTGCAATTGCACAAAATGATTTGGCATACCTCACGAAGGTTTCGGGAATCGGAAAGAAAACTGCAGAAAAAATTCTTGTTGAACTGAAAGATAAAATTGGATACACCGGTGTTCTCGGCGATGAGTTTAAGGGTGACGGTGATGTGCTTGAAGTACTTACCTCGCTCGGATACTCACAACACGAGGCGCGCGAGGCAATTAAAAAAATTTCTGCTGAACTTTCTGGAACAAGTGAACGCGTAAAAGAAGCATTGCAGATTTTGGGAGGAAAGAAATAAGAGTTTTTAGCTTGTGGAATTGTTTTTATCCTCTTCTTTCCGTGCTTGGTATGCCCGCTCTATTTGATCTATGTGAACTTCGTTAATACCCGCTAATTCAGGAAATACTGAACGTGCTGCTTCTTCTGCCATCAAAGTAACACTTTGCTTAGTTTCTTTGTCAGGATAGGTGACATGATGAACAATGCAGTAGATACACTCCCGTGCTACATCAGCGGGGACCCAATTTTCATCTCCAAGAACCTCAACAATTTGTTGCGCCATTTCCCAATTCTGAAGTCCTGTGGGAACTCTTCCATGAACCATAGAGTATGCCTCAAAAAGAAATGCGTCTTGATAGTTCTCTCTTTTCCCAAAAAATGATTCTACTCCTTCCATAGGTATTTCTTTACGAGACGGTTAAAGGTGTGCCCGCGATCAAATTCATTTTTAAACTTTTCAAAACTCGCGCTTGCTGGAGAAAATAATACATACCCACGTGGTTTCTTTCCGGAAAAAAGCGTATTACATAACGCATCAAGTGATTCAAATGTACGAGGTTTTGTTTTTTTGAAATATCGCTTTGTCTGCAAACACACAATGAGTTTATCCGTTGCGCTTCCCTCAAGCAAATAGAGATGTTTTTGTTTCACCAACGACACAATCGTTTTTGCAAGGTCAGAAAATTCCAGCATCTTGTCCGTGCCTCCAGCAATGAGCACAAGCGGCCTGTTTCTTTTTTGTTTTTTTGAAAAGTGTTTCAGCGCAGCGACTGTCGCATCCGGACTCGTTCCGGCCGAATCGTTGATAATCGTGAGTTTTTTTGATACATATACCGCCTGCTGCCTGAAAATCGGCATGGGAAGCGTTTGTATTCGTTCTTTAAACCCGTTCCACGACTTTGTATAGAGGTATGCAGCAAGAAGAGCCGAGAGAAGATTGGAAAGTTGATGCTCCGGAAAATCCGGAGTTAAAAAAACCTTCGTAGTTCGACCATGTTTCTGAAAGTAGATATGTTTCCTAAAAAGGAACAAGCCGTTTTTTGCTTTTGGTAATTTTGTAAGCGAGGTGAAATAAACCCGTCCGTGTTGTTTGTGTCTCAGGAAATCTCGTGTATGCGGGTCATCAGCAGAAAGTACGATGTCATCGGCGTGTGTTTGATTCATAAAAATTCGCGCCTTCACGTCTATATACCGCTTGAACGTGCCGTGGCGATTGAGATGATCGACAAACATGCGCGTAATGACTGCGACACGCGGCGCTGGAAGCCCCTTCCGCATAAATTCAAGCTGAAACGACGAGAGTTCAAGTATAAACGGCCTTCCTTTTTTATCAATGAGATTAAACAACCCGCGTGACGGCATGTTGCCCCCGACCACAGAGCCACGGAGGAAATGTGCGATCCAACCGGTCGTCGTGGTTTTTCCACGAGTTCCCGTCACCGCCACATACTCAAAATCCTTATGGTCTTTCATAAGCGCCAAAAAAAGTGATAGGTCATTTTCAATATGTTTTTTGTTGCGTTGTGCGAGTTTCACCCACGAACTCTCAATACTCACTGACGGATTATAGACAACAGTGTCATTTTTTTTGAAATCAGATTCTACGTGTCGACCAAGCGTCAGTGAGATGCCCTTTGTGCCAAGACGTTTGAGCACGGGAGTGAGTGCTCCTCTGTTCTTTAGGTCAGTGATTGTCAGTTGTGCTCCGTGCTGTTTGAGAAACCGCGCTATTGATTCACCTCCGCCGAGAATACCAAGTCCAACAAGCAAGAACTTTTTTCCACGAATACCTGAGATTCGATGGGTTCTTTTACGGTTCATGGACCTATTATAACATCGCACCAACAAGTCCTTTTTGCAGATTTTGGGAGGAAAGAAATAATAGCTTGTGGCTTATTAGCTTGTAGGGAATGAAAAAGGCCGGCTCGTCGAAACGAGTCGGCCTTTGATTTGTTCGGTCAGTCATTCTACGGATAGAACGTGTGGCCTTCCCCGCAAGCCTTAACAAAGGCCGCGAGAATTTCATCCACGAAACTCATGAAAATGCAGAACACGAGAATGCTCACGGGAACGAGAACGAGGTCTCGGTTCACGATGGCAAAACTTGCCCCCCACATCCCCAGGAGGACTACACCAAGGGTACGAAGAGAATGCGTTTGCAGTTCCTCCATGATCTCTTTCCAGACGGTCAGAAGTAAGCCGCCGCCGGCAACGAAGTACACGAGGTTGACCCAAAAAATTTTGTGCCCCCATCCCGTGTACATTCCTGCCACCAAGGCGCCGAGGATTGCCGCCGTAATCGGGAGATCAGAGAACTTCCCGAGGCTCCTGTTCGTACATGCCATGAGGACGATTAGGGTGATCACCATGACCAGAGGCACGAAAGCAAAAGAAATGCTATAGAAGCGAATGAGACTGGTGAGCGCGTACACGAGAACCGTGACTGCCAACTGCCACCCCAAGAGCTTTTTCATTTCTCCCACCCTTTCGTAGAATGAAAATTTTGAATATTACACCCATGCAAATTATACATAAAACAACCAATTTGTCAATAACAGCTCCTGTGGATAGGTACGTTAGTATGGAGCCATGCTCGACAAGATCCTTCGTATTATCAAAAAACTCATACCCCGCAAGCTTTTTTCGGCCCTCCAGCCCGCCTACCACTTCACTTTGACCCTCTTAGGTGCCCTCATCTATCGCTTCCCTTCTCGTGAAATTCTTATTGTTGGAGTGACCGGTACCAAAGGAAAATCAACGACCGCTGAATTTGTAAATGCGATTCTTGAAGCAAACGGAATGCGTACAGCGCTCTTGGGAACGATTCGATTCAAGATTGGAAGCGAAAGCAAACCAAACCTCCGCAAGATGACAATCCCCGGGCGTTTCTTTGTACAAAAGTTTTTGCGCGATGCAATCAATGCGAACTGTACGTGGGTTGTACTTGAACTTACATCAGAGAGCGTCAAACAATTTCGTCACAAGTGGATTGGACTTGATGCGCTTATTTTTACAAACCTCGCACCCGAACACATTGAGTCGCACGGCTCCTACGAAAAGTATCGCGATGCAAAACTCGAGATCGCAAAATTATTGACCGACGCAACGTGGCCACGAAAAGTAAACACGGTGATGGTTGCAAATGCCGATGATAAGGAGGGAGATATGTTTTTAACGATTGGCGCGGACAAACCAGTTCCTTATAAACTTGCTGATGGCGCTCCGTACGAACTCTCACACGAAAGTTCTACCTTCACCTTCCGCAACACACAAATCCGTCTTCATGTTCCAGGTATTTTTAATATTACGAATGCACTTGGTGCAGCAACATTTGCAGAAAGCCAAGGTGTTCCGATTTCCGTAATCAAACAAGGTCTTGAATCTGTCGGCATTATTCGTGGACGTGTTGAATACATTCGCGAAGGCCAGCCGTTTGATGTCGTTGTTGATTACGCACACACCCCTGATTCACTTGAGAGTTTCTACACCATCTTTAGAGAGTCAAAAAATATTGCTGTGTTAGGAAACACGGGTGGTGGCCGAGACACATGGAAGCGCGGAACGATGGCGGGTATCGCTGAAAAAAATGCAGTGACGGTTATTCTCACGAACGAAGATCCATACGACGAAAACCCCGAAGCAATTACTGACGCAATGCTTGAAGGTATTGAGAATAAAATGAAAGTTCGCGTTATCATGGACAGACGTGAGGCAATTCGCGAAGCGCTCGCTACCGCCTACGATATGCATACAAAACACCGCGATGAACGTATTGCGGTCCTCATCACTGGCAAAGGCACTGATCCATTCATCATGGGTAAAAATGGAAGCAAATTAACTTGGGATGATGCAACGGTAACTCGTGAAGAGATTCGCGCTCTCATGCACATACACAAACATGCTTGATATCATTAAAGTACTTTTCTTTGTTGTTGCCGGAATTTTTATCGTTTCTATCCTGAATCAAAATCCCCTTATTTCAACCGATGGTGGTACGCATTCGATTTCGGGAGATACCCAACTTGAGCGGTCATACGAACGGTCATACGATAAAGATGGCAACGGTATTGTTGATTCTGAAGAATATCGTTTAGGTGAGCTCGCTCGCGTGACAGAAGAACTTGAAATTCTGACCGACAACCTCGAGGAAGCGCTCCGTGAAGAAAATAAATCTCCGCACGCAGAATACATTTCCCTTACCAATGGAAATCTCTACGAAGATACAGCTGATGCAGAGTACATAACAATCCACGCTTCATCTCGGCTCCCTTCGCCTGTGCGCATCACGGGCTGGAAACTCAAAAGTTTAGTGTCTGATCGCGTAAAGACAATTCCAAAAGGCGCCTCATACTACACACCATCACGTTTGCGCCGCAGTGTAAAAGATATTTTCTTAGCACCAAACGAACGTGCTGTTGTTGTGTCAGGTGACGGAGATGATTTTGATATATCCTTTCTTACAAACACATGTACGGGCTACCTCACTGAGAGCTATGATTTCATTCCCTCTCTTTCGCGTTCATGCCCGCGATTGCGTGATGAAAACCTCGCACTCTTCCGCATTACTCCTCAAGATTTTTCTGACGTTGATGATTACGATGAATGCATTGATGCGATAAAAGATGTGCCCATGTGTACAGAAGGCGATACTCCAAGCGGACTTCCGTCACGCTGTCGTGCGTTTATTGAAGATTACTCCGATTATGGGGGCTGTTACGATCTCCACTATGTTGATTCTGACTTTTTGGGTAGTGAGTGGAGAATATTCCTGCAATCAGGATCAGATTTATGGCGTTCCGAGCGCGAAGCCGTCGCACTTGTTGATGAGAATGGAAAAATTGTTGACGTGATTGAGCGACGCTAAGGGTAGCTTAATCAAAAGTATTGGACGCTCGGCGTCCAATACTTTTTATCGGACGCCGAGCGTCCGATAATTTTAACGTGGCCTGTGGGGTCAACCCCAAAAAAGTACAATCCCAGCGGCGACAGACACATTAAGTGATTCTTTTTCTCCTTGCATTGGAATCTCAAGAATTTCATCACACATATCTACAAGTTCTTTCGAAAGGCCTTTTGTTTCTTCCCCAAACACAAACGCTGTTTTTTCTTTTGCTGTAAACATTTTAAAATCTTTTGAACGTTCGTCTTGTTCAACAGCAACAATTGTAAAACCTTCCTCTTTAAGTTTTGAAATGCATGTTGCCGTGCCTTTTACTTCTTCCCACGGGACAAGATTTTCTGTACCGAGCGCAACCTTTGCAAGATCAGGTCGAATGCGACCAAAACGGTCTTTCGGCGCGGGTGTTACTCCACACAGGTATAGTTTTGAAACACCCGCGCCTTCGCATGTGCGAAAAAGAGAGCCTACATTGTGTACGCTTCGGATGTTGTCGAGAACAACGACAGTGCTCATATAACCCATAGCATGTAACGAAAACCTAAAAATACAATTGGCTAAAAGGGTTTTTTGTTGTAAAGTGTCAAAACATCCGCTCGTAGCTCAGTGGTAGAGCACCTGCCTTTTAAGCAGAGGGTCGTAGGTTCAATCCCTACCGAGCGGACACGTAATAAAATGCCAAGACTATATATCATGTCAGGGGTTGGTTTCTCAGGTAAATCAACTCTTTCAAAAAAAATTGCTGCGCACACCGGTGCGACACTCGTGAGCCAAGATGGGCTTTTTTTTGAAAAAGAAAAAGAGTTGAATCTAAATCAAGACAATGGTGGACATTGGAGAATGCTTCTTGATATGTGTCTTGAACGAACCCGCATGCTTCTTTCAGAAGGAAAATCTGTTGTTTTTGATAACATAAACACCCAACATCAACATCGTGAAGAGGTCAGGGCTGTGGCGTTGTCAGTAGGAGCTGAGCCTATTGTTGTTTTTCTCGATACACCAATTGAAGTACAAAAGGGACGTCAAGAGAGGAGTCGGATTACTAAAGAACGACACGACGTAAAACAAGAATATCTTGATCAAGCAATCGCAGAACTAGAGATTCCTGGGGAGGACGAAAACGTGCGTATTTTCAAACCCGATACAGACTTAAATAGTTTTTTGGCAAACCTATAGGCTCAACAGCAACTTCTCCAACCCAATTTCAAACTCAACGATACCGCGTCGTGCGTCGTGATAGAGATTTACAAATGAGCGTGCGAGTGTGTGTAACTCAATTGACGAGTATTTTTTTAAGAACGTACGCGCCTTTGTTACTGAATATGGTTTTATGCCCTCCGTATCCCCTGTTTCAACCTGCAACATTGTTTTTATCTGCCACCACAAGATGCCGTGTATCTCTTCCGGCACAAGATTTTCGTGAAGCGCTTCTCGGTACAACATCCACGCTCGTTTACGGTCACGATTACCAAGTGCTTCTGTTAAAGAAAACACATTGAAGCGTTCCTGTTTCTCTTCCTTTGCATCATACACACGAACCTCCTTCGCATATTTCTCTATTTTCTTTTTGAGAGGTGCTGCCAAGGCCCCGTCGCGTAGCACAAAAATATGTTCACTCTCTTTCAACAATGGCAGTCGTCCAAGGAGTAGTTCTGAAAAATCCTCATTCGTAAGGAGTCCTTCAATACGAACGATATATTTTGCCTCGAACAATCCCACCGCCCCAAGATACTCATCAAGGAGTGCGGGGGATATATTTTCATCACTCAATACAAACACCGATGCGTCAGGTTTTTTCTTTATGAGTCCAGCGACAATCTTTTGCGCCTCGTGCGATGTTTTTTCCGTGTCTGTTCCGTAAATAGCGTACAACATACTAGTTTTTGACTGGCTTCATGTCATTAAGACGCTTTCCGATTTTTATGTCAACAATAATTGGTACGCCTTTTGTTTTCTCTTTGGGAAGTGCCTCCTCCATCATGCGGCGTACCATAGGCACCGCTTCTTCCACAACATCATCACGCACTTCAAATACGAGTTCATCGTGAATCTGTAACACCAGACGTACAGCATCAGAAAGCCCGTCGGTAGCGTAATGGTTCGTTATTGAAATCATTGCGCGTTTAATAATATCTGCCGATGTTCCTTGGATTGGTGCGTTCACCGCCTGACGTTCTGCTTCAGCACGAAGGTGTGGCAGTGATGATGCGATTGCAGGTAAGTATCGTCGACGACCAAATAATGTTTCTGTATATTTTTTCTTTCGTGTTTCTGCTTTGAGCGCATCGAGGTATGCCGAAAGCCCCGGAAAGTTTTTGTGATA
The DNA here is from genome assembly GCA_038064475.1 of Patescibacteria group bacterium. Classification (GTDB taxonomy): domain Bacteria; phylum Patescibacteriota; class Minisyncoccia; order Phycocordibacterales; family EsbW-18; genus EsbW-18. The sequence goes on along the minus strand of JBBTTA010000003.1, from coordinate 91,166 downwards.
CTCAGCAAGATACTCTTGCGCTTTTGCGCGTGTCATTTCAGCCGTGTGTGCAAGCGCATTCGCTCCCATGCCGTAAATAATGCCAAAATTAATCACTTTTGTAGTACGGCGCATATCTGGTGTCACATCTTCTGGGGCAACATTCCAAATTTCTGCAGCCACCGCTGTGTGAATGTCGCCCCCTTCTTTGAACGTCTTCATGAGTTTTTTGTCGCCTGAGAGAATTGCCGCAATACGAAGTTCAATCTGCGAATAATCCCCCGCAACAAGCGTATATCCTTTCTCCGCAATGAAAGCCCCGCGGACGGCGCGCCCCGCTTCCGTACGAATTGGAATATTTTGCAAATTCGGATTCTGTGATGACATACGCCCCGTTGCTGCGCCTGCCTGCACGAAACGCGCATGGAGTCGTCCGTCCGTGCCCAGAAGTTTCACAAATGCGTCGATGTACGTTGAGAGAAGTTTCTGAAGTCCTCGATACTCAAGGATGTCTTTAATGATTGGGTGCCTGTCTTGCATTTTTACCAATTCATCTTCGCGTGTTGATCGCTGTCCTGTTGCTGTTTTCTTCGCGCCCAGAAGCCCGAGTTTTGTGTACAAAATATCGCCCAACTGTTTTGGTGAGTTGATATTGAATTCTTCGCCTGATGCTTTCCAAATTCGTTTTTCAAATCCAGACAACTCTTTGTGATACGTTTCTGACAAATCATTCAAGTATGACGGGTCAAGCATAATGCCGCGCTCTTTCATCTCTCGTACGACACGGATGAGTGGTTGTTCAATGTGTTCAAAAACACCTGCAGGATCTTTTTCTTTCAATTCCGCAAGAAGTTTTTTCTTCGCGTCGTCGAGTGTCTCTGTATGTGTGTATGCACGTACATCATCCTCTGTGGGGTCGGTCATGTCTGAGTTCAAAACCCACGTCATTACACGAAGCTCTTCACGCTCTGTGTCTGACATCGTTTCTTTCGGTATTTCTTTTACTTCTGCATCCCCTGTCGCAAACAACGCTCCTTGAGGTGCGCCAAAGTATTCTTTGAGGCGCGCTGATAGCGAACGAAAACCTAGGCTTGCAAAAAACGCATCAAGACGCGCGACATTCGCCGTGTCTCTCCATGATTCTTTTGGGAGTATAAAAGTGATTGGAACGTCTTTGCGAATTGTTGCAAGAAGTTTTGAAAACTCCGCCTCTTCTTTTCCTTCTTTCAAAAGTTTTACAATACGAGGTGTAAGCCCAGCATCGGTAAATGCTTTTTCATCTTTCGAAAGTTTTTTGTAGATGCTTTCAATATCACCAAATGTCGTAATGAGTATTGTTGCTGTCTTTTCACCAATACCAACAATCCCAGGAATGTTGTCTGATGGATCACCGCGCAATCCTTTGTAATCAGGAATGAGCTCAGGACCAAAACCAAAACGTTCCTTTACGTCGTCTTCTGCGTACAAAATCGTATCTTGAATTCCTTTACGCAACGTGAACACGCGAACACGTTCATTATCAACGAGCTGCAACGTATCCATGTCCCCTGAGGCGATGATGACATCAACTTCTTCTTTCTTTAACTCTTCAGCAATCGTCCCCAACACATCGTCCGCCTCAAATCCCTCTTGTTCATACAAAGGAATTCCAAATGCATCGAGTACATCGCGACTTCTCTGAATCTGCACTACAAGCGCGTCATCAAGTTTTGGACGTTTTGCCTTGTAATCTTTGAAGGCTTCGTGACGGTACGTAGGTTTGGGGAGGTCAAAACTTGCCGCGATATAGTCAGGCTTCAAATCAGCAATAATTTTCAAAATCATTGCGGAAAGACCATAGAGCGCCCCCGTTGGCTCGCCTGACGGCGAAGAAAAGTCCGGTAGCGCGTGGTATGCGCGATGAATAATCGCATGTGTGTCCAAAAGTACGATTCGTGGACGCGTATTCTTTTTTGCATGTGCTTTCGGCATATTACAAAGTGATTTCTCGCGTTGTGTCATCAACAAACATAAATGAAAGTGTTGTTGCATCCTCTGGAATTATGTCGGCAACTTTTTCTGGCCATTCCAACATCACAAGGGATCCTTTCACTGCAAGTGTTTTGTCCCAATCAAGTTTTGCGAGTTCATCCGAAGACTCAAGCCGATATGCATCAATGTGTACGAGTCGTTTCCAATCTCCTTCTCGTGGTTCATATGTCTTTTGAATAACAAACGTCGGACTTGTGATGTGCTCAGATATGCCAAATGCCTTCGCAATACTTTTTACAAATGCCGTTTTACCCGCACCTAAGTCCCCTTGTAAACAAATGACGCGCGCAGTATCAGTTGGAGAAATGCGTAGCAAAAAATCTTTTGCAAACTGATCCATCACGGGAAGCGATGTAATAGAAACCGTCGTCATCCACATATTGTACACCTCGTATTATGTTGACCGCTCTTTCGGCACATGGTACAAATTTCGGTAGGTGGTCTTGTTTTACATACAACGCAGTTCTAACCGAAAGGGGGTCTCATGGAAGCGCTGGTACGACAGGCGCCGGGGCTCGATGTCGCTGGCCTTCACGTCAAGCTGGTTCTGGATCTCGCGACGGGTGTCCTACAAAAGATCGCAAGAGCTAGGAATCACAGGGCATACGCCAACATCCTCAACGCTCGGAATGATGTGGAGTTCGCCAGTGCCATGGGTCGCTCTAATCTCCCCGCACTCGCGAGGAAACTCGAGACGATCTGTCACGAGTACAACATCTGATTCCCTTCACCGCCGCAGGCGCGCCACGCGCCTGCGGCTTCATCTTTTTCATACACAAAGTGGTACACTAGAACGAGTATGCCCGAGTTCAATGAATCAAAACAGGAGCGAAAATATAAACAACTCCGCGAACAAGAAGAAGAGGATGTCATGAAAACGTTGTCGGAAAAGTACGGTATTCCGTACGTTGATCTGACAAGTATTTCAATTAGCCCCGACGCCCTTGTGCTCATTCATGAAGATGTTGCGCGCGCAGCACACATTGCAGCGTTTAATGTTGCTGAAAAAGCACTCGATGTAGCCGTTCACTCTCCGAACGATCCAGAAACACAAAAAGCGCTCGATGCCCTTACAAATAAGGGTTTTACCCCTTCTGTTTTTCTCACCTCTACAAAGAGTCTTGTCTTTGCATGGGAACGATACAAAGACTTTGCATCAACCACAGCAAGCCGCCGCGGCATGCTCGATATTTCAAGTGACGAAATTGAAAAGTTTGTCGCTGATGTACATGACATCGAGACTGTAAAAAAACATATTGAAGAAACACTCACACTGAAAAAAGCCTTTCGTACCTCACGTATCGCTGAAGTGTTGGTTGCAGGTGCACTTGCAACACATTCATCAGACATCCATATCGAACCAGAGGAAGCGAGTGTTCGTTTGCGTATGCGTCTCGATGGTATTTTGACTGATGTTATTTTCTTCGATCATGAAACGTATCGCCTTCTCCTTTCTCGTATCAAATTGCTTTCCGGTTTGAAGTTGAACGTACAACAAGAAGCACAGGATGGTCGTTTCAGTATTCGCATGGGTAAGGCAGATATTGAAATTCGTACCTCTATCCTTCCGGGACAGTACGGCGAATCAATCGTGATGCGTGTGTTGAACCCCGACACTATCAGTGCATCTATTGAAGTGTTGGGTATGCGTAAAGAACTCCTTGATGTTCTTATACGAGAAATAGCAAAGCCAAATGGACTTATTTTGAACACTGGTCCGACTGGATCTGGTAAGACGACAACCCTCTACGCCTTTTTGCGCAAAGTGCACACGCCAGAAATTAAAATTTTGACAATTGAAGACCCAATCGAGTACCACCTTCCTGGTGTTGTACAAACACAAGTTGATGCAGAAAAAGAATATACATTTTCTTCAGGACTTCGCGCGGCACTTCGACAAGACCCTGACGTCATCATGGTTGGTGAAATTCGTGATAACGAAACTGCAGAGATTGCAATTCACGCCGCACTTACGGGACACTTGGTGTTCTCAACATTGCACACCAACTCTGCTGCGGGCGCATTCACACGATTGATTGATCTTGGAATTAATCCACGCGTGCTCGGTTCTGCAGTGAGTGTTGCACTCGCACAACGTCTTGTGCGTAAGTTGTGTGAAAAATGTAAAAAAGAAGTTTCGATTGATGCAGAAACAAAAATTCAAATTGATACGGTGCTTCAAACAGTAACAAAACAAGAAAAAATTACAGGACTTCAGCGCGATCATATGTGGGTGTCTGGCGGTGGGTGTCCTGCATGTGGTGGTATGGGTTACAAAGGCCGTATGGGCTTATTTGAGGCCGTATTTATGGATGCAAAAATCGAAGACGTGATTGAAATGAGTCCAAGTGAGCGCGAAATTAAGAAGGTTTCCGCCGAGCAAGGATTCTTCACGATGGCTCAAGACGGCATCATAAAAATTTTGGAAGGACAGACATCTCTCGAAGAAGTAATTCGTGTGATTGATATCACTGATTAAAAATTTTGAAGGTTTGACAGGATACACAAAGGGCTCCGCATTGCGCGGAGCCCTTTGCAAACATTTCGAAAGGTGTATAGTGAGGAGTGTGAGTTGTTCGCAGAGTAGAAATCTCTAAGCAAAGCCGCGCCGTCTGTTAAGGAGACTGTTCGCTTTCTCGATAAATCGGGAAAACCAACAGATCCTCACGGACCACACGCATGCGGGAAGGCATGATGTTCACTTAGAGATTTCTCACCTGGAACCTACGACACTGCGCGCTTTTTGCGTCGCTTGTCTCTTCCAATCCTTGGGAAACGCTATGGAGCATCTTAGCATGTTCCAGTTTATATGTCAAGACCCTCGCCACGCACCCCCAAGACTCCCCCTTTTTCATCATCTGACACATCGTTAGACGCCGCATTGCGTCCCAATGTTTGGGAAGAATATATTGGCCAGCCTCACATAAAAGAAAACCTCCGTATTTTACTTGCAGCTGCCAAAGAACGCGGCCAATCACCTGAGCACGTGCTTCTCTACGGCCCTGCCGGACTCGGAAAAACAACCCTCGCACATCTTATTGCAACAGAATTAGGTGGCACCATGAAGGTGACCTCAGGCCCTGCAATTGAAAAAGTGGGTGATCTCGCCGCACTCCTCACTAATCTTTCTCCTGGTGATATTTTATTCATCGATGAGGTTCATCGCTTGAATCGCGCGATTGAAGAAGTGCTCTACCCTGCCATGGAGTCGGGGCGACTCGACATCATCATCGGTAAGGGTCCGTCAGCGCGCACCGTGCAACTTGAACTTCCTCCATTCACACTTGTTGCAGCGACAACACGCGTTGCAATGTTGTCGTCACCGCTTCGTTCACGATTTTCTGGAGGCACATTCCGTTTGGCTTTTTATACTGAAGATGAAATTCTTGACATCGTACGACGTTCTGCACATTTGTTGGGTATTGAGGCGTCGGAAGATGCATTCAGGGAAATTGCACGACGCAGTCGCTTCACCCCGCGCACCGCAAATCATCTGTTGAAGCGTGCGCGTGATTTTGCACAGGTCACGAAAGAGCCTTTGTCGCTTGATGTTGCCTTAAAAGCGTTTGATTTGCTTGGAGTGGATCATGTTGGTCTCACAACAGCAGATCGAAAACTCTTGTCGGTGTTGATTGAAAACTTTAATGGTGGTCCTGCCGGACTTTCAACACTCTCTGCTTCCCTTTCTGAAGACATCGCAACAATTGAGGAAGTATTGGAACCCTATTTGATGCAATTAGGTTTTCTTGAGCGCACACCCCGTGGTCGTGCAATCACTGAAAAAGGAAAGTTACATGTACGTGGAAAGAATCAAGGAACACTTCTGTAGTGGTACAATACTGTAGGACGTGTTCTCTTCACACCTAAGGGGGTAAGTATGCAGGACGTGCCTGGGACGTGCTGGTTCATCGTAGAGTGGATCTTGTGGGGATTGTTTCTTGCCCTCAAGTATCTCTGGTTGCCTGTGTTGGCAACGAGCGTCGCCGTCTGTATCGACGAACTCAGGATCAGAAAGATTTCTGGCATGTTTTTCACACTGATTGTCCTCATCGCTCCGATCTTCCCAGCAACAGCGTTCCACCCTGGTCCGATTCGGGACACAAACTGGCTTGTTTATCTTCTCGGAGTTTTTGGTGGTTATGTGTGTGGCAACGTCATGGGAGTTGTCGTTGCACGCTTCCTGCACAAACACGTGCGATACATGCGAGGAAAAATTTTAAAACCTTCCTAGTGTTCAGTGGGCCCGCCTCAAGCGGGCCTTCGTCTTACCAAAAATAAGGAGTGAAACGACTATATTTTTGCAACCCCGCCCTCTCCGCCTTTTGTGTATTTTGATATACTTTACCTGCCTAGAGGGCGGAATGACGGTATGGGATTTTCCTTGATTCATGATTCTTAATTCCTAATTCTCATTTTTATGGCAGGTCACAATAAGTGGAAACAAATTAAAGAAAAGAAGGGTGCGACTGATGCAAAACGTAGTAAGCTTTTCACCAAATACGCAAAACTTATTCGTGTTGAGGCTCGTCTTGCAAAAGGCGACATAAACTCCCCCATGCTTCGTGCTGCAATTGAAAACGCAAAAGCGGCATACATGCCAAAAGAAAATATTGAACGTGCTGTTGCGTCCGCCATGGGTGCACAGGCAGATGAAAAAGTACTGTATGAAGCATACGGACCCGGAGGCTGTGCCCTCATCATCACCGGACTCACCGACAACAACAATCGTACGGTGCAAGAAATAAAACATCTCTTGTCAGAACACAACACATCACTTGGTACACAAGGATCTGTCATGTGGGCCTTCACTAAAAACGCCGAGGGTGGGTACACACCAAACAACACCGTTACACTTTCGGAAGATGACGAAGAAAAGCTTGGTGCACTTATGGAAGACCTTCACGACCACGACGATATTCAAGACATCTACACCAATGCAGCCTAAAACAGAAAACAAAAAACAGAGAATAGAGAATAAAGAACAGAAAAATCTGTCTTGTTCCTTGTTTTTTGTTATCTGTTCTTTGTTATCTGTTATTTCTTTATGATTCGAGTCCTTGGTATAGATCCCGGATACGACAGACTTGGTATCGCAATTCTTGAAGGTACTCGAGAAACACATGCCCTCCTCCATTCAGAATGTTTTGAAACGGGTAAGAACCTTCCGTTTGCAGAACGTCTTCATGCCGGCATTGAACGTATTGTGTCTGTTATTGATCAATTTTCACCCGACGTGATTGCACTCGAAACACTTTTTTTCAGTAACAATCAAAAAACAGCAATGCATGTTGCTGAAGTTCGTGGTGCTCTTTTGTATGTTGCACAAAATGCAAACTGTCAGATACAAGAATTTGCTCCACAACAAGTAAAAAGTGCTGTCGCAGGAAGTGGTCGTGGATCAAAAGAAGATGTCGCAGCAATGCTCCATCATCTTATTGAAATTCCCGATAAAAAAATGCGCGATGATGAATATGATGCGATTGCAGTGGCACTTACCGCACTTGTTTCTCATTCTCGCTAAAGTTGACTTATCCACTTCGTGTTGTTTAGGGTATTGACTCACCCTGTAGTTTTGGTAAAAAGATGACGTTCCCTTGTGGGGAAACAAAATTGTTACTTATCTAATACGAATTTTTGTACCATGCCTGATGATATTTTGAATCAAGGTATTACACTTGATGACGACGTGGTAGTTGGAGACGATGACGACACAGCCACATATACACTTCCTGTAGAGGACGAGGTTGAAGAACCCCCTCACAAGGCTCGCCCTGTTGAGCCCAGCGAAGATGTTGAAGATCCAGAAATGGACGACCCCGACGAAATGGATGAGGGAGGTCTTGATGAGTAGTAAAACCTAAGGGTTTCACCCCGCAGCACTTTGCAGCACAAAGTGCTGCGGGGTGTTTTTCTATAGAAAAAGGTCTCTCAACGGGGTATACTCGAAATCTAGATGCCGCGACTCACCAAAAAACATATAACCTTGCTCTGGCTTGTTGGCTCAGTAGCAGTCTTTTTTGTTGGTGGTTTATTGTTATGGGCCGCATCACTCCGCCTCCCCGACTTTGATGTGTTTGAAGAACGAAAAATCGAACAGTCAACAAAGATTTATGATCGAACCGGTGAACACCTTCTCTACGACCTTCACGAAAACATTCAACGAACTGTTGTTCCCTTTGAAGACATTTCACGCCATGCAAAAAACGCCGCGGTAGCAATTGAGGATGCTGATTTTTACGAACACAACGGTCTTAAAATTTCTTCAATCATTCGTGCAGTTTTAGTAAACCTCACGTCAATCGGCTACAGCCAAGGTGGTTCAACCATCACACAACAAGTGGTAAAGAACGCACTCCTTACTCAAGAAAAAACAATTTCTCGAAAAATAAAAGAGTGGGTGTTGTCGCTCAAACTCGAACAAGTACTTTCAAAAGAAGAAATTTTGGCACTCTATCTTAACGAAGCACCCTATGGTGGCACCATGTACGGTATCGAGGAGGCCAGTCGAACTTTTTTCAATAAAAACGCAGGTGAGTTAACCCTCGCCGAGTCTGCATACCTTGCCGCACTTCCACAGTCGCCTACGTACTACTCTCCGTATGGTAATCATGTGGACGCTTTATCTGATCGAAAAAACCTCGTGCTTGCAAAAATGCTTGAGTACGGTTTTATCAACGAAGAAGAACATGATGTGGCAGTCGCTGAAGAAGTTGAATTTTTAGCTCGTCCAGATACACGTCTCCAAGCACCCCACTTCGTATTTTATATTCGTGAATATCTTGAACGCAAATACGGTCAGCGTGTCATTGAAGAACAGGGATTGCGTGTAATTACCACACTTGATTTTGAACTTCAAACAGAAGCACAAAAAATATTTTTAGAAGGTGCATTAGAGAATGAAAAGAATTTTAATGCATCAAACGCCGGTCTTGTGGCAACTGACCCAAAAACAGGTCAGATTCTCGCCATGGTTGGTTCACGTGATTATTTTGATAAAACTATCGATGGAAATGTAAATATAACGTTAGCCCACCGACAACCAGGTTCTTCGTTCAAACCGTTTGTATATGCAACAGCATTTAAAAAAGGTTTTACACCAGACACAATCCTCTTTGATCTTCCTACACAATTTTCAACAGCGTGTCCTGTATCCGATCTCACAAGCGACGGAGAATGTTACAGCCCCGGAAACTACGACAGTGTGTATCGAGGACCTATGACTATCCGCAACGCGCTCGCACAATCAGTAAACATTCCTGCGGTAAAAGCCTTATACCTTGCTGGAATTAATGAATCAATCAAGACTGCTCGCAATATGGGTATCACCACCCTCACCGACGCATCTCGCTACGGTCTTACTCTTGTGCTTGGTGGTGGTGAAGTAACACTTCTCGAAATGACTGCGGCGTATGGTGTATTTGCAAACGACGGTGTACGTTTTCCAATAACAGGAATTTTAAAAGTTGAAGATACTACAGGTGCTGTACTTGAAGAGTTTAAAGAAGTTGGTGCAACGGTGTTAACTCCAAACATCGCGCGTACTATCTCTGATATTCTTTCTGATAACGTGGCGCGTGCGCCTGCGTTCGGTGGAACATCAGCACTTAACTTCCCTGGGTATGGTGTCGCCGTAAAAACAGGTACAACAAACGACTATCGTGATGCGTGGGTTATTGGATACACCAAAGGTGTTTCTGTTGGTGCGTGGGCGGGAAATAATGACAACACACCAATGGAGAAGAAAGTTGCTGGTTTTATCATTGCACCGATGTGGCATCGTGTGATGGAGTTGGCGATTGAAAAATATCCTGGTGGTGTGTTTATTCCACCTGAACCATCAGATGCTTCAAAACTAATACTGCAAGGTATTTGGCAGGGAGGAGACACAACTCGTAAAAACGGAAAGTGGTATGTCGAGCAAGATGTACACTCAATTTTGTATTGGGTAGATAAAGATAATCCTGATGGACCAGTACCATCAACCCCCTCTTCAGATCCTCAATTTAAGTATTGGGAAGCTCCTGTGCGCACATGGGCCATCTCGCAAGGTTTCGGTGGAGATGCTCTTATTCCTATCCAAACATCTAATGATTCTTATGACGAGGAGAAAAACAACTAACGAATATCTTTAACAACACCTTCTTTTCCAATACTCTCTGCAATTACAGAGAGTATTTTGTTTTTATTTAAAAAAACAACATTCTTTGATACTGAATCTATATCGAGGTACACCACAGTGTGTATAACGCGCACAGAACGCTCTTGTGTATGGATGTTCCAAGGTGCTAGTGCCTTCACAACAGCGGAGCGTATAGAGGCATCTGGAGGGGTTATATGTTTGTACCGATCAAAAAGTTCTTTGATGTGAAACATATTAGCGATTCATTGGCATCACAATGTACAAAAACGACGTATCTCCTACTGAACGAATTGTAAGTGGTTTTCCAACACCACTTAAATTTAGTGCTGCACTGTCTGTATGAATTGCTTGGAGTGCGTCGAGAATATATGCGTGGTTAAAGTGCATTTCTGCTGATTCTCCTGTAAGCGCGGCATCAAGTGTTACGGTACTGTCTCCAACATCATTATTTGTTGTTTTTAAAACACACTCTTTTAGTTTTGGATTAATAGTGAGAGTGAGTTTATTAAATTGATCAGAAAAAATACGAAGTTGTTTAAGTGTGTCAGAGAGATCTTGTTTTAATACAACAGCTTCTGTACTGTGTTCTTTTGGAATAATTTGTTTGTAATCAGGAAACACCCCATCAATAACACGTGATGTAATGTATGTGTCTTCTGTTTTTGAAGCAATTTGATGTGTATCTCCAAAAAACGCTATATCTCCAGAGAGTCCTTCAGTATAACGAATAAGTTCTATACTGTTTTTAAGTGGTATAAGAACAGATTCAAATTCTTTTCCTGTCTTTGCTCGCACACGCTTCTCAGCAAGTCTAAAGGAGTCTGTAGCAACACATACAAGCTCATCCCCGTTTCCATACACATACACACTCGAAAGTTCTGGTTTAATACTTGCCATTGATGCGGCCCACACAACCGATCTGAGAGCTGTTGCAAACTCTTTTCCTACAACAATAAACATCTCTGTATCGTTTACTTTCGGAAGAAGTGGAAAATCTTCTCTAGGATAGGTACTTATGTTTGTGGTGCTGTGTGTTGTGGTAACTGTAATATGACTACCTTCTTGCTCAACAGTGAGTGTACCGCCGTTTCCTGATGACGACAGAAGACTTCCGAGAATATCTGCAGGCACAGCAACAACACCGGTCTGCTGTACTTGTGCAGGTACAGTTACTTCAATTCCCAAATCAAGGTTTGTAGCGCGAATAACAACAGAATCTTTTTCTGCACTCAAGAGTACACAACGAAGTACTGGGAGCGAAAGGTTTTTTCCTGTCATTCGCTCTGCTTTAAGTACTGCTGTTTGAAAACTGTCTTTATTCACACTGAATTTCATACGTATTATTTTATATATAAGAAAATTATTATTACTATTAAGGTGTCGGATATGTGTACAAGTCTTTTATATGTGACACCATAATACTTTTTTCTCTACTGACAAAAAGAACAACATCTGTTTGTATGTGAGAGAAACTTGGATAACTTTTCATATAGGATTGTTTTGTTATTTTTTCTCCATTCATATACACAGGTTTTTCATTATAATCTCCACTGTGAACTCACAGCATTCCACGGAGCTGTGTGATCTCTTGTTCCAACTGATGATCTGTTTTTAAATCCTCACACACCTTCTCGTATGAGTGAATCACTGTGGTATGATCGCGACCACCAAGCTTCTCACCAATTGCAGGATACGGAAGACTATAGTCTTCACGAAGGAGATACATAATTACTTGACGAGGCTTCACAACCTCCTTTTTACGGCTCTTTTTATAGATACTTTCCTCATCGAGGTTATAGAAACCAGACACAATTTTTACCACATCCTTCACAGAGACAAGACGTTTTGGTTTGATATTGTTCTTTATTGCCTCTTTTACTTCAGACACCGTCAAATCTTTCTTCTTCAAAATCATATGAGCAATCAACGAGTTCACAATTCCTTCCAACTCACGAATATTGCCATCGATTGTTGTTGAAATTTGTTGAATAACCTCATCTGAAAGAACTACATTGTTTTCCGCTGCTTTTGAACGAATAATTGCAACACGAGATTCAGAGTCAGGAGCAGGAATATCAACTGTCATACCTGCGTTAAAACGCGACTTAAGACGATCTGCGATGCTTGGAATGTAGTTTGGGTGTCTATCTGAAGAAAAAATAATCTGACCGTTCCTATCGTAAATCTCATTAAACAAATGAAAAAGCTCTTCTTGTGTTTTTTCTTTATTTGAAATGAATTGTACGTCGTCCATAATGAAGACATCATACTTTCGGTACTTTTCTTTGAAGGCACCCACCGTGTTGAGTTGAATTGCATTCACTAAATCCTGTGCAAAGCGCTCTGACGAAACGTAGTACACTCTTTTTTCAGGATTTCGCTTCTTTATTTCATTTCCCAGAGCTTGAATAAGGTGTGTTTTTCCGTGGCCTGTTTGTCCGTAGACAAAAAATGGATTGTAGCGAGCTCCGGGACGCTCAAGGATTGCTTGTGCCGCTGCGTGTGCGAGTTCGTTGAATGATCCAACAATAAAAGAGTCAAATGTGTAGCGAGGATTGAGGTTATCAAGTTTATTGATATAGAGATCTTTGAGAGGTAGTTCCCCTACGCCATTTGAGTATGAAGGAATAATAACCGATGACTGGGAAGCATCAGGGGCTTTTGTGGAAATAATGTATTCTGCGGCCCGAATACTATCAGAATGTTCCCGTAAACCCTTCAAAATAGGCTTATGCAGCTTCGTAGAAAGCCAATCCTTACTCATCATGTGAGGTACACCCACAAACACCGTACCATCCTCTATTTTGACGATATGGGTGTCTTTAAACCATGTCTTGAAGATAGCTTTTGAGATGGTAGGTTCGATACCATCAAGAACTTCTTTCCAAAGGGTACGGATATCAATTGTTTCTGGTCCTTGATGCATATAGGTGAGAATACGAAGACTATTATAACTGTGAGATTCATTTCAGGAACTTGTGAAAGGGAGATAACTATGTTAATAATGTGGGGGTAACCGTTCAAAAAGAACAACATAAGACCACAATGAAACGAACCTATCAACCAAAAAAGAAGAAACGAGCAAAAACACACGGATTTCGTAAGCGCATGAAGTCTTCGACAGGAAAAAATATGTTGAAGCGTCGTCGTGCAAAAGGCCGCAAGCGAATTTCAGCGTAATCTCCTCATGTTCCCCAAACGACAACGAATTTCGAAGGGAACGTTTGCAAAAACAACACAAAACGGACGACGGGTTACAGGAACGTATCTCACCGTAACAAAAAACAACATACAACAAAACGAACCATCACGTTTTGCTGTTGTTGTTTTAAAAAAAGTTGCAGCAAAAGCAGTTACACGAAATCTTATTCGTCGTCGTGTGTATCACATACTCCACACGCTTCTCAAAAAAGACACCGGACACACATATGTGGTCTTTGCGAAGAAAAAAACAGACGAACAAACACACACAACACTTCAAAAAGAACTAACTTCCCTTCTCTCATAATTGGTGTAAAATCATACATATGTCTACAGGAATTTTTGGAACACTTGTCACCACACCTCTCTACAACGGACTCGTCTTTTTAATGCAGCTGTTTCCTTGGGCTGATCTTGGTATTGCAGTTATTTTCTTTACGATTCTTATTCGTTGTGTTCTTTTTCCACTCGCTCAAAAATCACTCCGAACGCAGATGGTCGCACAGAAAGTGCAACCAGAAATTGATGCACTTCGTGCACAATACAAAAACGATTCACAACAGCAGGCGATGAAAATAATGGAGGTATATCGCCGCGAAAAGATTAATCCTTTTGCAAGTATCTTCTTCCTTGGTATCCAAATTCCTATTATTTTTGGCCTTTATTTTATGTTCTTGAAATCAGGGCTACCTGTAGTGAATCCTGATTTTCTTTACTCATTTGTGTCAGGTCCAACACATGCAAGCACACTCTTTCTTGGAATTGTTGATGTGACAATAAAAAGTATTCCGATTGCAATCCTTGCTGGTGTTACACAATTTATTCAAGCACTCTTGATGAAGTCGGTGCAACCGCAAGCGGGTGCGAAAGGAACATTCGGTGCAGATTTTATGAAAGGAATGCATTTCCAAATGAAATATATTTTTCCTCTCATTATTGTTTTTATTTCCGCATCACTTCCCGCATCGATCGCGCTCTACTGGACAACAAGCAACATCTTCTCTATTGGACAAGAGTATGTAATTCGTAAACGACTCGAGGAAAAAAAGTAGTTTAGTAATTTTCTTCAAATTCAGCATTAACATCAATTGTATCGGTTCGAGGTAAAAGACTTGCAACCCAAAGGTGTGAGTTTTTTTTGTTTATAAAAGAAAGTATTGTCCCATCAGAACTTACTGAGAGATGTGTTGCATCAAATTCTTTTTGGGTTTGTTCGCTATCGAACAAGAAATCAGTAAGCCCCGTTTCAACATTTATTTTCCAAACACTATCAGAAAATGAAACACTGCCGTTGTACCATGAATCAATTGAAGAAGCCGACTCTGGAATTGCACACACAAGGACCGTTGCCGTTTTCCACACACACTTTTCAGGGAACGTTGTGCCCACAAGTGACACCGTGGAACCATCGGTGTTATTAAAAAGAGACATTTTTGGTGTGTCTTTTGAGGATCCAACTAGGATGTTTTTATTAAAAGGGTTTGGAAGAAGGGTTATGCCGAACGTGTTTGTAAAAACACGCGCTGGTGTAGCGCTTCCAGGCGCGATTGCATATGCAAAACCTTGAGCTGACGAAGAGGGTTTTGTATGGAGATAAATGTTTGTGCCGCTATTCCACAAAGCCGTCCATTCAGACAACGGAGACGAGAATAAAGAAGCAATCTGTTTTGATACGGGATCAAACAACCGCCCCGCAGTACCACCACCTGCTTTTAGAGTGTAGAAAACACCAGGTTGTGTTGGATGGAGTGTTATGGTTTGAATATTTTGTGCAAGAAAATCTCCCGTGAACTCACTCGACGATTCAATAGAAGTTGTTGTGACGCTTCCCACAAATGTTTCTATTGTTTCTCCATCCTCGCCCAAGTACTGCAGTGCAATTAAAGAACCGTTATTTCCAAAATATGCTTCCTGAATACGAGGCACGGTTGTATTTGAAAGGCGTCGCAGGACACCAGAAAGAAGTGATAGTTCATAAATATGTCCTGTTTCGCGCTCCACATAGCGAAGTATATTTCCTGTTGTTGTTCCTGTGAATACAATAACTGCGTTTGCAACAAGTGCGTCAGTTACTTCGTACGCAGGTGTAATAGACAACAAATCATACACAGAACGAGCTGTCGACTCCCCTCCGTTATCTGTTATCTGTTCCGTGTTTTCTGTTTCACTGTCGTCTCCCGTAAGAAAATCTACAAATGAACTGAATGGTGAAAAGGTTCTATCAGACGAACCGGCGTCAGATGATGTTGTTGCAGAAGGTTTGATTGATGAATACCACAAAAACGCAAGCACCCCTGCGATGATGACACACAATATACCCGTGATGATGAGTGCTTTTTTCATGGCTAGTTTCCTGGTCCACAACCCGCACTATCTCCTAAACTTATGTGCACATGATTTCCTTCGTTTATTACTGCAACGTTTGGGTTACACAATACGGCCGCATCACCAAGAACATTCATATTTTGTTCGTCTCCAAAGTCGACAGCATATGACTGTCCAACACAAAATAATCCACCATAGTGAAGCGAACCCGCTCTGTGGGCACATCCAACAGATTGTCCACCGGCGGCACATTCCTCAAAGGTTCTTTGACCCGACGTAATCATTTCGTCTGATATTGACGAAATCTCTCCAACATTTCCCGGAACCCTGTTTGCAATACAACTTAATAATGTTTCTAGTTGAGAAGACGCATGTAGTCGTTGTGGAGCTACTCTAGGTTGATAGGTAAATTGTCCGTCCGGAGGAGTATCTCCTGGTGGAGGTGGAGGAGGGGGAGGACCCCCCGGCGGACCACCAGCAGCTTCACGCACTTCTTGCAGTGTTGTAAGAAAATCAAATTGTGTAAGCTGTGGGTTTATTGTTGAAAGAATAAGCACAGCAGAAAATGCGAGTACCAATCCCCACAACGCTTCTCCAATCCATTTCCTTGCATCCTCTTTTCCACCAACCGCATCGCTCACCATGTAGCGAATACCATTCCACACAATGATTGCTATAGCGGCGGTGACCGCAATACCAAGTGTGAGTTTAAATATTCCCTGAAGAAAGCCCTTAAGATCTGTAGCAGGGCCAATTCCCGGTAAATCCTTAACAAGGAGATCTACCGTTGGTGGGTTTTGTTGTGCAAACACAGGGAGCGTAATCACAAATAACAAATAACAAATAACAAATAACAAAAAGAAAGAAGGAGCTTTTTTTGAAATTTGAAATTTGAAATTTATCATTTGAGTATATACTGTTCTCTGTTTTCTATTCTTATAACTCTATTGTAGAACGACAGAGAATATCTTCGAAGCACGCTCAAGAATCTTAGAAACATTGTTTATCTCAACACTTACCGTTGACGTCCCTGTTGTTTCAGAGCGCGCAACAAGTGTTGGTCCTCGTGTTTCTGACGCAACACCGTTTACATTCCATGTATATGAAAGATTTTCATTGCGATCTGATGTTGAAAAGAAGTATGGGTATGCGGTTAGTGTAAGATCGGTCTCTGTTTGTGCTTCTAAACGAGTAACCACAGCGTTTCCAAATTGCACACCAGCAAGTGGTGAATCAACATAGACCATGATAGTTGGTTTTACCGCCGGAATGCGTACATATCCAAAACCCTCACGACCATTCTCTCCAACAACACGCACTCTAATTGCACGATCATCAATAAAAGGAGAACCTGAAACACGCAATGATGATCTACCTACACCCGAGAGACTGCCAAGTACTTGGCTGTTTAATTCCCATGTATATGTTGCGCGTAGCGGATTGCCAAACGTACTTGGAACAAATGCATATACATCAACATCTCCATCGGTTGTTGTTAAGGCTTTACCTTTATAGAACGGTGGCACGTAGGAGTTTGCTTCCCATACCAAATCAACTGTTGCAGTATTCTGTGCTATCGCGCTCCGCGCGAAAACGAAGCAAGAAGCAAGAAACAAGAAGCACGCTAAAAACAAAACGCAAATTCTTGATTCTTGATTCTTGATTCTTGATTCGTACGTCATGCCGCCTTGGGGTAATTAATGTCTTTGATTTGGGGGTGCTCTTTTGGTTTTGTTGCCGCACCCTCACTTTCTTGTGCTCGGCGCGCCAATCGGCGTTCCAATCGATCTCGTGCTTGTAATGTTCTCTCTGGGTTTGCCGCACGCCGAGCGTTTTTGAGCGTTCCTGCCGAAGTTGGCTTTACCTTATCAATAAGGCTTATTCCGGTCTTATCCTCGGTACGTGTTACTACAATAATAAGTATAGCACCGAGCGTAATGCCGGGGAGATAACCAACAGATATGGTATCGATAAGCCAACTTGTTCCCCACCGTGCAAATTGCCGTGCCCCCATAATTGGGATTCCAAGCATGAGATACCACAAGCCGAATATTAAAAGAGCGAGGATATTACCAACCAAAACACCAACAACGGGAATGAGGTTTATAAGATCAAGAACCACCGCAACAATAACCATCAATACGGCGGTTACGTTCGATATTCGCCTTTGGGATTTCTGTTCCTCGTCCATAGTATTTAGACAATACCCTTAAGATCGGTGTTTGGTGTTCCTGGGGCTTGCGGAATTGTGGGTTCCGCTGGAGCTGGAGGAAGAATTGGAGGCAATGGAGCCACTTCACCTGCTGCTTCAGCACCCCGCTTAGTGTTTTTCCATTCCGTACGAGCCTGTTTGAGGGCCAAAACTTGGGATGGATCGGATGTAATGATTTGATCCTCGGTATATGAGGCAATACTCTTAATTGCCACATGTTTAAGACCAGCAAAGAAGATTCCCTCTCCTACCTCTGACTCAAGTAACAAATACTTCTCTTCGTCAGTGAGATTAAAGGTGCGCTGCACAACATCAATAGATGATGGAGATTGCTTCAAGAGCAACTGAATTGAAGAGTTGGTGATGATTGGCAAACCATATGGTGAGCGCAAGAAGTCACCGACGTCTTGTGTGATTGTTGCAATACCGAGGTAATATTTTCGTCCACGTTTTGCGAGACCAAAGAGAAGTGATGCAGTATCTTCATCTTTCATCATCCACCACGCCTCATCAATAACGAGCAATCGTTTTTTCAAATTCTTTCGCACCGCGCTCCAGATGTAGTTTGCAACGAGGTACATAGCAACTGGTTTCAATTCGTCTTCCATGTCACGCACCGAGAACACTACGAACTTTTTATTGATGTCGACGTTACTTGGTTTGTTGATGAAACCTGCCCACGTTCCTTTCGTGTACTTCGACAATCGTTGTACGAGTGATTCTGCTCCTTGCATACCCGCAAGCACCAATTCAAAGTCAGAAAGAAGTGGTGGTTCGGTTCCGGTGAAGTCTGCTTCACCGGTGATGTCTTTGAGTGCGTACGTTTCGGTGATTGCGCGATCGATGATTGCATCTTCTTCAGGTGTGAGACCGCCGAACATGATGCGGAAAAGACCAACCAACGTCACAATGTGTGAACGCAATACGTTTGATGGAGTTTCATCTTCACGTGCAGGAGGAAGATCAAATGGATTGATGTGATGTTCTGATGTCAAAGAAATATTGAAGTAACGCCCACCCATCGCTTCTGCCATGTATTCGTATTCACGTTCAGGGTCGAGAACAATCACTTCAGTGTCGAACATGAGTGTACGAAGAATTTCCAATTTTGTTGCGTATGATTTTCCGGCACCAGATGTGGCGAATGTCACTGAGTTGTAGTTCGGCATTGAAAAACGATCGAAGAGAATCAAACTTGAGTTGTGACGATTGACACCATACAGGATTCCTTTGTCCGACGTGAGGTCGAATGAGACGAATGGAAAAAAACTCGACAACGGAGACGTGTTCAGTTTTGAGTGCACACCCAATTCATCCGTTCCAATTGGCATCACACTCTTAAATCCCTGCTCCTGTTGAAAGAGTGCTGGCTTCACATACACGAGTCGAGATTCAAGAATTGAGCGGATTTCAGACTCGATTTTATCAAGCTCTGTCTCACTATCTGCATACATCGAGATGTAGAGACCAACATCAAAAAGTTTCTCTGTTGCCTGCTGCAATTGATCACGGAGGTTCTCAAGGTTTTGGTACGCAGCATCCAAAATCGGATCGCGCACAAGACCTTTTTCTTCACGTGTGTGAATCTGACTTTGTACTTCGGCAACGCGTTTTCGGAAATCTTTGAGCGCTGACGATGTTTCAACAGGAATAATTGAAATAGAAATATCGAACACCTTGTCGAGGTTGATAATTGGAGAAATCCAGTTGTCAGGAAGAAATCGCGGATATGAAATAACAAAGAACGTGCGAACTATTTTATCTCCGAGTGATAGTTCACGTGGTGTGATACGCAACGCTGACGGTGCAATTATATCTTGCAATTCCAGCACACCCGCTTCGTAGATATCTTTCGGCAACACCGGAACAATATCGAGCGCATCATTCTTTTTCTTTTTAAAAATATCGAGGAATGCCATAGATTATGAAGTTGGTCCAAGTTTAATTGGTTTTTCTGAATCACCCGGATTAAATAATTTGTAGTAGAGCTCGACCAACTCTTCAGTACCAAGTTGTGCAACGCGAATACCTGTGCGCGAGAGACCTTGTGAGACAACACTGACGCGTTGCTCCAATTGACTTCTCCCCTCCTCAAAGAGATCAAGTGCTGCTTTTGGATCACGACTCTTTTTTGTGCCAACAAGTCCGCCCACGACACCACTGATACCACCCGCAGTTTTAATCATTGCGGAGCTGTATGGAATCACGATAAAGAAACTCTTTGACATAATATTAACGTTTTCAGTGAAACCTTTGATGAAGTCGATGTACTCATGTGTCTGTACCTTAATGAGGTCGATGGTCTGCTCTTTTAATTGTGCTTCAAGGAGTGCTAGGTACGGACGAATATCGAGTTCGCGTGACTGAATAAAGATTTGTATTGGAAATTCAACTGAGTTGAGGAGATTTTGGAATTGCAAAATGATAGCCGATTGCTCGTCTTCAGACTTGAGGGCAAAATTCAATGACGAAGCGAGCAAAATTGCGCGAAGAGAGCCGTCTTTGAGAACGACAATACCATTACGAATTTCTTTCACAGGTACAAAGGCCTGCGCCGACTGGGCTTTTGTTTGAGCCATTAGTTCTATTCTAACCTACGAATGAGCATCCACAACACGTTCTGTGTATGAAATACCTTTCTATTATTTGTTTTCTGCTTGATCGCTATAGAGTGAGTCATGTACATCGAGACTCCATGCAAGATCGCGCAAACGGCTGTCTGAAAGACGAGGGACAGAGAGATTTGCGGCCGCATCTTGAGCCTTTTGACCTGCAGTTGCTGATGACACTGCCTTTTTCTCTTCTTTTTTCCAAATATAGAGCTTTCCTCCCGTTCCATAGCGAAGTGCGGCCTCAAGAAGAGCCACAAACGGCTTATTGTTGGGTTGGTAGAACGCAAGTGCGAGCGCAAAACCAGCAACAGCGAGAATAAGAAAGATACCGATGATTTTTGGAACGAAAATCCAGATAATCACACACAAACCACCACCTCCGGCGAGGTAGACGAATTGTTTGAACGTTAAAGGACCAAATATTTTGTCCTCGACTTCAATAAATTGTGGCACTTCGAATCGCATGAGTTGGATATAGGAGATGGAATATGGAAGATGGGTTAAGAGCCAAATTTTGATCGAGACGACCTAACGAGGGCAGATAACATCTTCGCTATAAGCACAGACTCATTGTATACCATATGAAACTCTTTTTCAGGGAGATAGTCGACATCTTTTGAAATTATAAGCTGATTTTGCGTTTCAATTAGTGAGGATTGAGCAATATTGTAGAATTGAACTTTTTCTTTAAACGAAAATCTGCCAAAACCTTCCGCAATATTTGAAGCAATTGATACGGAAGCACGCCTAAGTTGACTCGTTAAACCAAAAATCTCATCTCGAGGAAATGCGCTGGTAATTTTATAAATCTTTACAGCAAAATGACGAGAGTGTTGCCACACTCGTAAGCTTGTAAAATCCTTAAGTGGAGTTTCCATCTAAAAACTCTACACGACACACATCAAATATATTTTAGTTTTCCTATCTTCTATATTCTATCTTCCATCTCCTACTGCGTGGGTTCTCGATAGGGATCTAGTGTGCGGCGTGCGGGGGGTGTCATTTTTGGGATATCGCCATGCAGAGGAACTGTTGTTGTTTGAGGAGGAATACGAAAGCTTTGTTCAAGCTTTGTTTTTGCAATGTCATTTGGCATCGTACGATCAATACCGGTTGGTTGAGTTGGGGTTGGTTGTGCGAGCGTCACTTGAGGAGATTGGCTTGGTGTACTTTGTGTGGCAGATCTATCGGGCAAAACCGTTCTCGATTTATTTGGGTCCAAAATTTCTTCAACCAGTTGATCTTTTGTGTACGTCTCCACAAGATCTTGTTTGATTGCTTTAAAAATATTTTCATTCAGATCATTAACTATTTGTGTTGCAACATCACGCGCAATTCCGCCTTCACGCACAAGATTATTGAGGAGTATGTCGGGGTGCTCCATGCCTAGAAGAACAAGCATAATTTCTCTATCAACGATTCCCGCCTGATCGAGCCGTAGCTGAAAGCGCTGCATCAGGTTTTGAACTTGTTGAGGGTAATTTATATGTGCAATTGCCGACCGAACACTTTCTGGTAGTTCAGCTAAACGGTTTTGTATTACTTTATTAAAATCTTGTTCATCCATACGTAAATTTATTTTTTATCTGGAGCAGGTGTTTCGCTTTCAGGTTTTTCTCCCTTATCTTTTCCACCGCCCTCTTTATCCATCCCCTCAATAGCATCCTCAAGTGCTTTCTTACCCTTTGATTTATTAAGCTCCTTTCTAATGTTATCTGCAGCAGCCTTTATTGGACCACCTTCGTTAGCCATACGATTTGCCCATTCAAGTTGACCTGCTTTTTGGATATCACCCATGTTCTTACTTGCAGCGCTAAGGTTTTCAATTGCTTTTGCGAGCCTTGCCCCATTTCCAGTTAGACTATCCTGCATTTTCTTTCGTTTATCATCGTTCTTTTCGTTCATGATGTCTTGAACGAAACGGATTTGATGGCTTTGAAGTGTTTTTGCCAAATCGGCAATTTCTTTTCGTGCCTGTTTCTGGCGCTCTTCTTGCACAGCAGGACTTTGTTTTTCGAGTTTGTCCAAACGCTCTTCGCGAGCAAGCCATACTGCATTTTCTTTCTCAAGACGCTCTCGTTTTTCTCGAGCATCTGCTTTTTGAGCATCTGTAGTAAGAGTGCTTTTTTCCACACCCTCAAGTTTTTTGATCTCAGCCTTGAGTTTTTCACGCTCAACGCTGCCCGACTCAAGGTCAGCCTTAAGAGCCAAACGTTCAGCTGCACTTGTGTCATCAGGTTTAATTTTTTTGCGCGCTTCCTCAATTCGTTTCTTTTCTGCTTTTTCACGCTCAATAAATCCAGAAGCACCCTTTTCGGCATCCAACTGTTTTCCAGCAGATGTTCCTCGAATATCGAAACTTCTTTTCCCAGTCCATTTTCCAGTATTAATGAGACCACGACCAACTAGGCGCGCAGCAAAATTAGAGCTTCCCTGAAGTGTGTTTGCAAATTGTGAGTCGGCGAGCTTTCCTCCAAACCTTCCAATACTATACGAGCCTGCCGCTGCTGTTGCACCGAATGCCAATGAACCTGCTTTCTTCGATACCCAACTGACAGCGCCTTTTCCAAGATCTCCCGCTGTTTTCTTTGCAACAACGAGTCCTGTGATGAGAAGGCCAATCACCACAACATATTGAATGATGCCTGTTACCCCACTCCCAGCAAATCCAAGAAAACTTCCAACATTGCTATCAACAAGTTTTAAGTCGGGACTGTAGTTTAATGCGTCTTTGAAACCAGGGCTATTGATAAGCAAGATTGAAATAAGTATAAAAAGCATCAACACTGGAGCGAACATTGCTTGCCCAAGAAGAGCATTCCACCAATCAGTAGAATATTTTTGAAGTTTAGGAATTAAACCACCCACAAAACCAATTGGAGAAGTTACCAAAAGGAACAAAAGAATCACAAAACGAATCAAAAGCATCGCTGCCATGACCAAAAAGACAAACGTTGCTACCAACAGAACGATGGTCCCAAAAATCATTTGTTGGAAAATATGGCTCTCAACAGGTTTTCCTAAAGCGGCCTCTTTTTGAAAACTACGGTATATCGTTATTGGATCTAGACCATTCATGAATGCGCCCGCAACACCAATGACAAGATTATCGTCATTTGTTTCACTGATTTTTTGAATTTCATTGTGAATAGTGAACGTAAACACGTTCGACACATCGATAATTGCTTTGGTGAAGAAGAGGCTGAAATTAATAAGAAACGCAGCAATAATTACTTTTCCGAGTGTCTTGCGCGGAACAATGTTGTCAGTGCGGAAGATGATTCCAATTGCAGAGAACAAAAGCACAAAAAGAATAACGATATTGCCCAGATCTCTAAACAACTTCCACGCAAGTTCAATTCCAGTAACACTATCCCCTACACCATTCACAAACGGACCAATGTTTCTAACTGTTAACTCAACCGCACCGTTAAGAAGGAGTCCTGCAACACCAAGAAATATGGCAAAGAAGGACATGATGGTGTAAGACACGGCTGCCATACAACCTTTTACACCTCCCCAAAAATCAAAAGCACTAAATGAACAACCAAACTCTGGGGGTTGTTCTGTGTTGTCTAAGTTTGCAGAAGAGACGTCCTCGGGGTTTTCTTCGTAGTCCACGCAACTTCCACCAACATCAACTTGCCCAATAGGACATTCAATGGCCTCTGCTTTCTCTGGAGCCACAACAAAAAACATTACAAAGATCGCGAATGTTCCGATCACCACCCCAAGGATTTTTGTAATGTTTGTACTCATACTATTCAAAGTCGACGACGAGGTCGTAGAACTTCCATCCGTACATCGGCACTTCAGGAGCGTGGTATCCGTCTGGACCACCGATTGAGATGAAGAACCCTTCATTGCCACGATGCAACGGGTGGATCGCTTCAATGAATTCTGCCGTCGGGCTAAATCCAACAGATGTCACAATCTGATTTCCTTGCTTTACTTCTGCCCACGCAAGTCTTTGTGTTGTGTCGTATCCATACACGAATGTGTAACGCTGACCTTGTTGTGGCGAGAAGCTTGAGCTCTTTGATTTTGTACAATCACCGATCGTAAGATTCAAATTGTGTCCTGCAATAAACTTATTTTGACCAGGACCACGGAGGTTCAAAATACCAAGGTTGTTTTCACGCCAGTCGTAATTGTTTGGGTTACTTTCGCGTTGGATATACATGATTTGGTGAAAATCGGTTGGCATTGGTTCGTACCAAGGTCCGATCTCTACATCAATACTTACCTGTACTTTTGTGTAGTACTCACCCGCTTCAGCTGGTGTATCAAGTTCAAATGCAATATTTGCATTGCCTGGTTGTGCATCAAGTACCAAACCATTTCGTTCGAAGTGATATGGTTCGAACTCTTGTGTGACGCCCGGAGCCGCTTCAAGCCAACCTCCTGTTCCACATGTTGTTTGAATTGGTGGCAAATCATCTTCGTACGGATCTCCGTCTTCTGTCACACCTTCGTGTTCAGGAAAGTCTTCGTTTGTATATCCCGCAAGACCTTCGTCACCAGTCAATACATCAGAGAGAAGATACCCAAGCCAGAGTGCAATAATTTCATTCAACTCATCTGCAGCAACAACTTGGTCAAGGTTTGTTTTGAACACACTTTCAAGCCCAGATTTTACCGTCTCTCCTGGCGTGATTGTTTGTGCAGGATCACACTCGTATTCAGCTGCACTATCAATACCAGCTTCTGCTAAAGCTTCTTCCAAAGATTGCCCATCTCGTATTGTAAATTGTTGCGGAGCTCCAGTCTGACCTTCTGGAGGGTACGCATAACACGTCTGTGTTTTTTTGCGCAAAAATCCACTAGCAAATGCGAGCTCCGTTCTTTCTTCCTCAGCTGCTGCATTCAAACGTGATGCAAGTTCGTTTGATGTTTCGATGTAGGAGCCGATCGGGTTGTTGTACGGATCACCAACAAACGCAAACCATCCTTCCCATCCTCCCGCAGAAAAATCTCCGCCAATAAAGTCATCAACATTTTCAACTGCTTCGGTGAGTGTACAACTTGCATATTGGTAATATCCAACACCTTTTGCATTTCGATACAAATTCATGAGTGCTAACTGGATGTCAGCTTGGAATGGAGAACAGAGAAACGGAACTGTTTGTTCGATGAATGATCCTGCAATGACATCCGCTTGTCGTGTGAGATGCTGTCGAAGATTTTGAACGAATGCAGGATTTCCGTTGATACCAGTTTGAACATACGCCACGGTTTGTCCGGTCATGTCTTCGATGATCCAAGCCTTTGCTGCCCATGCGACACAGTCCATCACCTGTTCTTTGATCCAACTTGGCCAATCATCAATTGGTACACGTGTTGCTGCGGCAGAAATGAGCATGCCGATAAGCGAAATGAGAGCGGCTTCACCACACTCCTCGAGGTTGTCTTGAAAATCTGCCTTCACCGTTGACACTTGTACAAACGGTATAAGCAGAAAGACCGAAATAGCAAAGCCCGCAATGATAGTGAGGAGGGTTGAGCGGCTTTTTTGTGATGAGAAACGCAACATATTATTCTTGTGCAAACAAGATTCCTGGCTCTGAATCTTCAAACTCGACACCGCTCTCATCAAACGCAGCGCGCAGTGCATCAAAGGCGTTTGCCATGTCGCTTGAGTCTCGACTGTATGCGCTTATTGCAGCAATTGCGACGAAAGGTTCTTTCTGAAGTTTCAACATCACTTCAAAGTCATTTCGAACAACTCCCATTCTATTCATGATCAAGAGATGTTCATCAGCAAGCATGTCAGGAACTGGCAATACTTTCATACGATCAAGTACATACGTATATTGTGCTACAACAGCATCGACTTGTTCTACGAATGTGTCTCCATTTTCACTTGATGCAAATGATTGCAGCACAAGTAATTCGTTCGGGGTATCTCCATCTGCTGGTTTTTCTAAAATAAGTGCGAGTGCATTTCCATATGCGCGAAGCGCACTCTCTGAATTATCTTCTGTTACGACAATGTCATCATCTGAAAATGGAACAAACACTCGTTCGGGCGCTTCGTATTCAGGAAGATTTTCTACAATCGAGGTAATTTCATCATCCCCCAAAGGTTCGCCCGGATCTTTGTACGAAAGATACTGCGCAAGAAAGAGGCGGGATGTTTGCTGAGAGTAACTTAAATCATTCCAATTTTCTGGTTCTTGGACCGCGGCCACATTTTCAGAAATTCGTCTTTCTTCTTCCTCACGACGTTCCTCCTCTTCTTTTTCAACATCTTCTTTGTCATGTAAGCCATCACCATCGGTGTCTATAAGGGTTGGATTGGTTTTTAAAAGTGATTCTTCCCAATCTTTGAGGCCGTCCTTGTCAGTATCTACTTCAGTGACAGAAACACGTGTTGCCTGAGGGCCTGCTTTAAGAATAAAGCCAGCTCCTGAAGACTCTGTTTGGCGCGCAATAACCGTTGCGGTGATAAGAGCAACGACACAAATTAGAAGTGCAATTGGTTTGCTGTGTCTTCGCAAAAAATAAGACGGAGAACCCCCATTCATGCTGTAAAGTATACCCCGCACTAAACCTATCTCCAACGAGCAAGCGTTGATAATACAAGACTTCTTTTGATAGACACCGAGTGTCTATCAATTTTGACTAGACGCTGGGCGTCTAGTCATCGTCAAGGCAACGCCTTGACGAGTAAATAAGCCATTTTAGTGCGGGGTATAGTACAATAAGCCCCACATGAAGAAATTTTGTACAACAACTCTTCTTTCTCTCGCACTCATCCTTCTTTTTTCTATTTCAGTCACACATGCGGCCGTATTTTCGCGCACACTAACGATTGGTTCGACGGGCGAAGACGTTCGTGAACTCCAAAAAGTGCTGAATACAAACGTACTTACACAAGTTTCTGTATCAGGAATTGGTTCTCCAGGATATGAAAGTACGTATTTTGGTCCTCTGACTGCAGCGGCTGTTTCGAAGTATCAAGAACTTCACGCAACAGAAATTCTCTTCCCCATTGGACTCACGGTTGGTACTGGTGTGTTTGGAGAGCGCACACGAGCACACATGTCAGGCGAAACACTACCTTCGGCATCAGGAGGTGTAACGGTGTACACAAACACAACAGGTACAAAATTTGGTGGTGGAAGTACGGGATCGACGGGCACCACACCAACCATACAGTCGATTACGCCGAGCAAAGGTGGTGTTGGCACCGTTGTCACAATCAAGGGGTACGGATTTTCTCCGACAGGAAACAAAGTCGGCTCT
The DNA here is from genome assembly GCA_038064475.1 of Patescibacteria group bacterium. GTDB lineage: Bacteria > Patescibacteriota > Minisyncoccia > Phycocordibacterales > EsbW-18 > EsbW-18. The sequence continues at coordinate 63,418 of JBBTTA010000003.1, read as the reverse complement.
GCCTTTGAGGAGTTCAATAATGTATCATCAGCTGACGGCATGACGATGCGTGTCACGATCAAGGGACCATTTCCAAAAGAATTTTTGGAAGAGAACGCAGATTTTTATGAAGAAGAACAGTTTGAAATGGAATATCAGATTGGTGTGACGAATGCCGTCGGGGGACGAAGCAACTTTATGCCATTTATTTTTACATTTTATTAATATGCACAGCACACAACATATTTTCAAATCACTTGCACTCACTTTTCTTTTTATTGTGACATTTTTGATTCCTGTGCATAAGAGTGAAGCACAGTTGCTTACAAACTTCGGCGGGTATCTTGTTGATGTTGATTACATCACATGTAGTTGTGGTTTTATTATCTTTACCGTACATGACATTAGTAAAAATGTTCAGTACACAATTATTTGGCCATATCTTGCGCAAGCGCTTGAAAGTCTTGGTGTAGATTTTGGATTTCTCACAGGATTTATTTCTCGTTTGTATGAATACGGAATGATTATTCCGGGATATGAAGTAAATGTGCTCGGAAATTTCTTCCCGTATCAAAATGCGGTGTGTGCAGAAATTAGCTCAACTGGATGTTCAGTAGTGACGCCGGGAGCGAACGGATATCTCGTCGGGATGGGAACATCTCTTCTTCAAAGAATGCAGTAATATCAACGTGTTTTAGAGAATTTGCGCAAGAGAAAACCAGTGATTAACTGAAAGATTTTCAGGACGAACATCGGGAGAAACAGAATTCGCATCGCACCACGCTGCGAATTTTTCTTTTGAAATGCGTGACGAAATATTTCCCGCAAGCTTCTTTCGTTTTTGTGCAAAACCAAGTTTAAGAAGTGAGAAAAATTCTTTTTTCGAAACAGAGGCGAAGTTTTTTTGTGAAATATTCTCGATTGCGATGATCGCAGAATCAACTTTTGGTGGTGGAGAAAAATATTTTCTTGAAACACGCTCAACACTTCGTGGTGTACCGAACGCTTTTACTGCAATTGAAAGCACACTTTCTTTTTTATCTCGCGCAACAATGCGATTAGCAACTTCTTTTTGTACCAACAAGATCATTGTTGATGGAGCTGCAACATGTTCAAGAAATGTGGAGATGATTTCTCCGGTGATGTAGTACGGAATGTTTGCGACAAGTTTGTATTCTCCCTCAACAAGCCCATGTGTGTTTGGATCGAACGAACGCACATCGCCATGTATGAGTGTGAGCTGATTGTTTTTTATTTCTTCAACAAATGTTTCAGTAAGGATCGGCAAAAGATCGCTATCTTTCTCAACAGCAACAACACGTGCGCCGCTCTGTAATAATTCGCGCGTTAAAATTCCTTTCCCAGGACCAATCTCAAGTACGACATCATTCTGTGAGAGGTGCGCAGCGTTACACATCGCATGGAGCGCTTTGGTTGATTTCAAAAAGTGCTGACCGAGTCGTTTTTTTGCGTGATGGTGCTGCATGTCAGATAGTATACCGCTCTTTTATATTTCAATTTTTTGATTTTTCTTCCCCAATAAAACTTTAAATTTTTTTTATCTCTTTCCTCTACACTTTCAATCTAGACGATCGTCTAGATTGAAATTAAAAATCTAATACCGTTCATGAAAAAATTTAAAAAAGGCGTTGTTGTAAAGACAGTCCTTTCCCTTGTGGCTCTTGGGGGAATTGTTGCCCTCGCCATCTTAGCTCCAAATGCTGTATTGATTCTGAAAACTCTTCGAAAAATGAACGCAAGAAAAGCAAAACAACAAGAAATTCAAATTGCCACAGCAATACAACGTCTTGAAAAGAAAGGACATCTTGTTATTTCACGGAAAGGCCGAAAACCAATGGTGATTTTAAGCGAATCGGGCAGGGATTTGTTGGGCAAGTACAAAACAAAAGATATCCGAGTAAGTCAAAAAGTTCCTTGGGACGGCAAGTGGCGGGCTGTTGCATTTGATATATCAGAAGGAGAAAGGAGCAAGAGAACGCTTGTTCGAGATGTTTTGAAAAGGTGTGGTTTTGTGTATTTTCAACGGAGCGTTTGGATCACGCCCTTTCCATGCGACGAAGTGATTGCTTCGCTCAGAGAGATCTTAAATATTGAAAACCAAATTGCCTATATCGTTATTGAAAAAATTGACACAGATGAAGTCCTGAGGAAAAGGTTTTCCCTGTAACTTTCAATTTTGACGATCGTCAAAATTGAAAGTTGAAGTCACCATATCTGGGTTCTATCGATTACAATAGGTAGCTCGACACTCGACATCGCAAGGGTGGGTACACTAAACATACTTCAAGCAAAAAACTACCAATCTGCCACACTTTAAGCAAGAAACTACCAGTTTGAGAGAAGTTCGCGTCCACCGAGCCCCCATCCGCTATCATCAGGCGTTGCATTTTCAACCAAATCTTCAGAAATTTCTGTCAAAAATCGTGAAGGGGTATTTACGGTTGGACTTCCGAATATCGTACGTATCATCGCATACGAAAGGTGGAGACGCTTCTTTGCGCGTGTAAGGGCAACGTAAAAAAGACGGCGCTCTTCCTCACGTTCTTCGGGTTTGTCCCGCATTTCACTTCGTTCATTAGGAAAGAGGCCTTCTTCAAGCCCAGAAACAAACACATGTTCAAATTCAAGACCTTTTGCGGCATGGATTGTCATCAGTTTGACTGTATCTTCCTTTTCTTTGAGTGCATCTTGATCGCTCGCAAGCATTGCCTCTTCAAGAAATACACGAATACCTTCTTCGTTTGGTAGGGTGTCGTACCGTGTTGCGAGAGACACAAGTTCACGAATGTTTGCGAGTCGTTCTGCACCATCGTCCCCCTCTCCTTTGAGTTCATGTTCAAGTCCGCTTTCTTTAATGGTGTATGCAATTGTCTCTGACGGTTTGTGTGAGAGTGCGTACTCCGCGATGCGTAAGAGAAGAGATCTAAAGTGTGCGATTTTTTCTTGTGTTTTTGCAGGGATACTACTTGTGTCGTGTGAAAGTATTTTTAACAACGTTACTTTTCCGATACCACGTGCCGGTGTGTTAATAATGCGTGCAATATGTGTCGCGCTTTCAGGATTCAACGCTGCGCCGATGTATGAGAGCACATCCTTCACTTCTTTTCTCTCAAAAAATCGTACGCCCAGCACCTGATATGCAACGCGCGCTTTCAAAAAACCTTCTTCGAGCGCGCGTGAAAGAAAGTTTGCACGGAACAATACTGCAATTTCGTGTGCAGACACACCACTATCAATTAATTCCTGTGCACGAGATGCAATCCAACCAGACTCATCAACTTCGTTTGCTCCCATGTACACTTCAATTTTTTCTCCATCGCGTCCATTTGTAAACAAATTCTTTTCTTTGCGCACGGTGTTTTCTCGAATTGCATCGTTTGCTGCGGTGAGAATGGTTTGTGTTGATCGATAGTTTTCTTCGAGCGTTACCACTTTTGTCCCCGTAAATTCTTTCTCAAATTTCTCCAAATTTCTGATGTCTGCTGAGCGCCACGTGTAAATACACTGATCGTGGTCACCGACAATACAAACGTTTTTTACGGCCCCAGATAAGAGCCGAATGAGTTCGTACTGCACGGTGTTCGTGTCTTGGTATTCATCAACATGCAAATAATTCCAACGTTCATGGTATTGCGAAAGCACATCAGGATATTTTTTCAAAAGTGAAACAGTTTCTGACAACAAATCATCAAAATCATATACCTTTTCTTTGTGCACTTCGGATGCATACCTCTCCCACACAGATGCAACTGCTTTTGTGAATGTGTCATGCGCATATTCATTTCTAAACTCTTCAAACGACACCGTTTCTCCTTTGTATTTTGAAATTGTATTGAGAATTGCCGCAGGAGGAAATCGTTTTGGGTCAAGTGAGAGTCCTTTTGCCGCACGTTTGATAATTGAAAGTGAATCATCACGATCAAGTATTGAAAAATGAACCGGCATGCCGAGCAACTTTGCATTCTCGCGCAAAATCAAAATACCAAGTGAGTGGAATGTACCGATGAATGGAGATGGATTGCGTGAAGAAAATCTCTCAAGAGGATAGCCAAGCAATGTTTGCAAACGTTCGCGCATTTCGCGCGCCGCTTTGTTGGTGAATGTCACTGCAAGAATTTTTTCTGGCAGTACACCTTTTTCAATCAAACGTGCGATGCGGTGTGTGAGGACACGTGTTTTTCCTGTACCAGCACCAGCAATGATCATAAGCGGACCATCTTTGTGTTCGACAGCTTCTTGTTGTGCGGGATTGAGTTTGGGCGACATCGTTTCGCGCATCATAGCAGAAAACGCGAAACATGTAGCATGTAACAAAGAACAGAAAACAAAGAACAGAAAACAGAAAACAAAAAATGAAGGTTAAACCTTCAGAAACAGAAAGCCCACAGAAAGTCGCGGAACTTTCTGTGGGCGAGGCTACTTCTTCTCGGCGATTGTCTTGAGGTGGGCGCCAATCTCTCTGAGCCGGTAGCTGATGAGGAAAAACGAGGCCAGCGCGGATCCGATTGCGAAGTACAAGATGAATCTGCTCATTCCATCCTCCGTTTCGATGAACCAAAAGCAAAAGCGCTTTGGTTGGGAACATTCGTATCCATAATATCACAAAATACACATCTGTCAATCCTCCCTCAGGTTACTTTTTGCCTAACCAACCCGTTTTTCACCATTTCTTAATATTTATGTCAATAGAAAATCCACCTTTATTTTTGAAAAACGTGGCTTAACGGAGCCATTTCTGGGTACCCCACTATCCCACAGATAATTCCCACGTCCATTGTCTGAATGGCAGATGAATTATAAAATGGATACTATTCCGAATGACTGTACGCGTAGCCCTTCACGGGGGGCATGATTGAAACGGCGGCTTTAGTATCTAGATATACTATATAAGATTTTCTTCTCCAGACTCCGATCCCGCGAAAAAGCTCTTGGATCGGACAAAATATGCGGTTTGGAATGCGTCCCGGCATCTTACGGCTATAGGCGCTATTCTCCTTATTGCTACTCCAGGCTTAACAACCGCAGCCCTTTTTGACTTTTTGGGTCATCGCGCAGACGCAGACGAAGGTGCTGGTGCTACATACAACTCTCAAACAATAGTTCTTCTGGAAGGCGTAAAGAATCCAGACCCAAAGGTAGCTGTCGGTGGTGGTGATATTACGATCGTTGACGGCGAAGCTCTTTCTGCTGACGGTAGCCCAATTCCAGAGGGCGAAGGTATTTCTGCGGAGAACCCAGGTGAGATTTCAGTCTACGTCGTGCACGAGGGGGACACCTTGTCACAGATTGCATCAATGTTTGATGTGACGATGAATACGATTCGCTGGGCAAACGACATTGGTCCAAAAGAAGCTATTCAACCAGGTGATAAGTTGGTAATCCTTCCTATCACGGGCGTTCGACACGTAGTTGTTAAAGGTGAAACATTGGCATCTCTTGCAAAGAAATATAGTGGTGACATAGACGAAATTGCACAATTTAACGGTTTGCACTCAGACGACGCGCTTGCTGTTGGCACGGAACTTATCATTCCAAACGGTGAAGTCGCTGCTCCAAAGATATCACCAACATCAGGAACAAAACTTACCTACAGTGGTCCAACGTATGTGGGGTACTTCATGCGACCAGTTGCAGGAGGTGTGCGTACACAGGGTATTCACGGCTACAACGGTGTTGACCTTGCATCAGCCTACGGTGCACCGATTTACGCTGCTGCAGCTGGTGAAGTTATCATCAGTCGTTCTGATGGAAGCTGGAACGGTGGCTATGGAAACTATGTGGTAGTTCGCCACGGCAACGGTACGCAAACATTGTATGCGCACAACAGCTCAAACGCTGTTTCAGTTGGTGATGCGGTGACACAAGGACAAGTGGTTGGGTACATGGGTGCAACAGGAAAAGCGACAGGAACGCACCTGCACTTTGAGGTTCGTGGTGCAACAAACCCATTCTAGGGTGGAGCCAGTAGCATGTGGGGTACATGTGCTACAGGTTTTGATCTAGAATATCCAAAACGACCGGAACCCCGTCTGCCTACGGTAGACGGGGTTTTGCGTTACATCAAAAGCCAATTTTATTTTGTGGTGGTTCGGGGTGTTGCATCATATTTCGTATTGCTTCAAAGACAATGCGGAAACGATCATCGTATTTCTTTTCAAGTTCATTAAGCCGTTTTGAAAGCTCTTTGTGTGTTGAAAGTATTTCGTGGAGACGTACAAAAGCTCGCATGATAGCAATGTTTACTTGAACCGCACGAGGACTTCGCAAAACACTCGAAAGCATAGCAACGCCTTCCTGGGTAAAGGCAAATAGAGGTTTTCGACGGCCCCCACGTCCCTTTGATATCGCAAATTGCGATATCAAACCCTCCTCTTTTGATATTCCACTTTGGAATATCAAAGAGACGGAAGGTTTTGAAGTCACAAATTGTGACTTCAAACAGCGGGTTTCTTCTGGTGTAAGTTCAAACATAAAATCGGAAGGAAAACGTTCATGATTGCGCCGAACCTGCTCATTGAGACGGCCAGTTGATATTCCATACAACTCTGCTAAATCACTATCAATCATGAACGTTTTCCGCGAATCAGGTAAATTTGCTGGGATACTGTTTGTAATGTGATTGCTTTCATACACCGAAGGCTTTTGGTCGGTACTGCAATGCCTCAAGAATGTGAGGTGTCTCAACATGCTCGGCATCTTCCATATCAGCAATCGTACGTGCGAGTTTGATGATGCGGTGATATGCGCGTGCAGAGAGATTAAGTTTTGCTGCAGACGCGTTCAACACACTTCTCGTTTCAGGAGAAAGAGGAACAAAGGAATCAAGATCTTTGACCGACATGTCGCTATTTTTTCGTAGCCGCGTTTTTGAAAAACGTTTCTGTGCTTTTTCTCGCGAAGACAGAACATGTGCGCGAATTGTTTCAGTCGTATCCCCTTCTGCTTTGCGTGACAACACCTCGTGATCAAGAGATGCAACTTCAATCCACATATCGATGCGATCGATAATCGGGCTTGACAATTTTCGCGCATAGCGTGCGAGTGAGTGTGGTGTGCAGATACATGTGTGACTACTACTTCCCCAATTACCGCACGGACATGGGTTGAGTGCGGCAACAACAATAATGTCTGCAGGAAAATGCGCCGAACCTTTTGCGCGCGACACAGATATGACACGGTCTTCAAGTGGTTGGCGCAAACTTTCAATAACTCGTTTATCGAACTCAGGAAACTCGTCTAAAAATAATACGCCACGATGTGCGAGTGTTATCTCACCCGGTTTTGGTGTTGAACCGCCGCCGATAAGAGAGACATATGAGCTCGTGTGGTGTGGACTTCGAAATGGCGGGGACGCAACAAGCGCTTCGCGCAACGTCCCCGCGACGGAGTGAATACTCGTCACCTCAAGCATTTCTTCGAATGTTAGTGGCGGCAAAATACCAGCGAATGCTTTTGCCAATAACGTTTTTCCTGTACCAGGCGGGCCCCACAATGCAATGTTGTGCCCGCCCGATGCGGCAATCATAAGACCGCGCTTCGCGGACTCTTGTCCGCGGATATCTCGAAAATCGGTCTGCGTTTCTGTGTGACGTGGCTCGTACCGTTTTGGTGTGACGGGTAGGAGTAGTTTCTTTTGTATCTTTTCATTTTCTTTTTCATTCAGATGTTCTACGACTTCTTTAAGTGTTGTGATTGCGTAGACAGAAACGTTTTCAACCAAAGCGGCTTCGTCTGCGTTTGTGTGCGGTACAAACACCTCGGTAAAACCTTTTTCTCGCGCTTTCAACACAAGAGGCAAGATTCCAGGTACACCGCGCACATCACCGTCGAGTGATAACTCGCCTATGAATAACTTTTTCTCAGGATTAAAACGAATATCATCCTCCGCCAAAAGATATGCAAGCGCGATTGCAACATCAAAGTTCGGCCCTTCTTTTTTCATGTCAGCAGGTGCGAGTGAAATCACAATTTTTTGATTACGTGACTTTGGTGGATCGAATCCAGAGTTTTTTATCGCTGCGCTTACGCGATCTCTCGATTCCTCAACCGCTTTGTCGGGTAGTCCGACAACCGTGAATGCATACAAACCGCGGGAAAGATCTATTTCAACAGAAATAATGTGTGCAGAAAGCATCTGCACCTGCGCACCGTATACTTTTGCGAATGACATGCGCGGAGTATACACACACGAGATAAAAATAAATTAAAGAAAACTATTGGACGCCGAGCATCCGATAGTTTTTAAGACGAACGGAAGACGATCTCGGAAAGAAGCTTGCTCCTCAGATTCTCATGGAGCTTCTTTCCTCGAAGTAACAAAAAACACCTGCACTCGCGATTAGCGACGCGGGGGAAGCCTTTTATATATTGGTATTTAGATATTCGTTCGTGCTGCGGGATTTGCCTCGAGTCGGTCTGGAGCAATGTCTTCTCCTGTAGTCTCATCTTTGCCGAATGTCCCCTTTTCAATACGATCAAGCGCATCATTCACATCTTTGAGGCGTGCTTCAAGCTCGTTCGTGATGCCAGTGTTCTCCTCTAAATCCTCAATTGCATCTGCGCGATCGTTTTTGTCTGCAGATGGTTCAGAATCAATCTCGTCGGTAACCGCACTCCAATCAGATGGGTTATTGGGATCCTTTTTGGCAATTGAGCCCAACTCGCTTTCGAGACGTATCTTTTCGTCGAGTAATTTTTGTTTAAAATGTGATGTATCCATCCCGTTAGAGATAGGAAACGCCGAGCGTTTCCGTTGATTATTTGGTAACAGCAGTTTATCTTACCATGCTTATATTTCGTATGCCCGAGAAACATTCAAAAGAATATCTCTAACGGGATCCATACCAAGCAAGGATAGATGATTACCGCCTCTCGCGCAAGGCTCGTTTAGTGTAGGACGTACATCCTATAGTTAGAGTGAAGGCCAGCGAACGGTAATAAGCAAAGAATCCTCACGCACCTCCCAATCGTGTCCTATGCCGGGATTCCAAAAAATAAAATCACCTTCTTTTTTGAGGATAAACTCCTTGCTTTGTTCGGGAAAGCTAATTTTAAACTCCCCGCGAATAAGAATAGTGAGACTTTGTGCTTTACTTGAAGCAACAACTTCATTGTGCTCTCCCTTTTTTGCGACGTGGTATTTAATTTCAACATCGGTTGAGTGCAATGGATTTTCCATTTCAATAAAGCGTCCGACAACCCAGCCTCGATGCAGGGGTGCTACCTCGCCCATATTGCCGAATGTAATTGGGGTATTCATAGGTGTAATATTTGCACACCTTATCGTGTGAAGCGTGCCGTATTGATGCGCTCGAGAATAAGGGTCAGTGTTTCTTTGCTTTGCGCAATGATGAGTGTGTTTCTATCAGGGAATGAATACAACAAACGAATGGTGCCATCAGGCAAGACAGCCGCACGTGTATCTTCGTTTTGTACAATAATATCTTTGAAGACCGCAGTAGGTATGACAAATGGCTCGGGCGCCATAGGCGGCGTTGTTGAAGCGGAGAGTGTCGAGGTGCTTGTTGTTGCAACGATGACTTCAGGCGTGATGATAGGTGGAGGCAAAATCGTGCGTGCAATAAAAGGAAGGTCATCAACCATGAATGGTTCCCATTCGAGCATTCCGGCGAACGTATTCTCAAAGTTTTGTGTGGTGAAGACAAGAAATCCTGTCGGCGTATCAACGGTTGCGACACCAAACACGAATTCTTTTTCAAGCGAGCGAATCAACCGATCAGGTGCACGGCTTTTCGTAATCGAAAAGAACCGTTCGGTGTTTACTGAAATATTTTCTCCAAGGTTTGTCTGTTCGAAAAGACTGACACTCATCAATGTGCCCAAACGAAATTCTGCAAACAATGTGTCGCGCACTGTATTTGTGAATCCATCAAAGGTCATTTCGGTCACATCAAGTGATGTTTGTTTGTCTGCAGGAAAATTTGATCCAGATCCTGTGTCGAGTATGTCGACAGGAGTTTTTGGTGCAAAGAGAAAAATAGAAGCAGTGACACCGACACCCAACAATACAAACAACATCGCACCAACGGCCCACCAGTTGGTTGGTTGTTTTGGTTCGTGTGTGTGCTCGCCACTCGCCGCTGATCTTTTTTGTTCAGCAAGCGCAATATCGGCAACAGATATACCACGTCCTTGCACTGTTTCCGCAATGTCGCTTTGCAGTGTGCGAATCGCTGTGTTTTTTGGTGGAAGTGGCGCGGGTTTTGGAGGTGGAGGCGGTGGTGTCACGGGAACGAACGGTACCTTGTCTATTTCAAGAATTGGTTCTCTGTATGACACAGGTGTGCGAGGAACGTCAGGAATTTTTTGAATCGGAATTGTTGTTTCACGAGGTTGTGTTTGTGGAACAGGTGTTGGTTGGGAAACTATTTGAGGTTTTCTTTGTTCAGGAATGAACGACTCTATTTGTGAGGGGTGTTGAGGTTCTTGAGGAACAGGCGCTGGGATGGGCGGCATTGGCTGTGGCATGACGATGTGTGTCATGCGGTTTGGTGGTTGAGGAGGAGTTTGAAGTGGTTGAGGTGTTTGTGGAAGTGGAGCAAATTCAGTCTTGGAGGCTAAGCCTCCAAGACTTGGAGGCTTAGCCTCCAGGGGCGCTGTGTTAGGTGGAGCAGAGGTAATTTCTTGCAAAATTGGCTTTTCCTCAATTTGTTTTTGAGGTACTTCAGATGGACTCATCGGCATAGTTTTGATACCTGCAGATGGAGTGGGTGTGAAAGGAAGATCGGTTGGCATTCCCTGTGCTCCTCCTGATGATGGTGGTGTAAAAGATTGATCAGCCATGGTGGTGTGCTCCTTTGAGTTTAGCAAATTACAGTTCTTTTTCTATGTAAAACAAAAAAGCGTCCAGCTCCAGTTTTTTGAACTGGGGCTGGACGCTTCAATACGAAACAAGAACAATCTCAGCAGGACTTACCGAAAGGATGTTTTTCCTTCGGCTTTCCCAAAAACAGACACGGAGAACCATCGTTGATTTGGTCAGTACATCGAAGTCGACGACTCGCCCAAGGGCCTCAAGGCGAATTTCTCCAAGTCCATGGCTTCGGCGTTTTTCCTTAATGACAAGTCGCACGACACTCCCCATCTTGAACTTTGTCCCGTCCGGAGCGATGATGCGCAGCAAGCGCTTTCGGTACACAACTTTTTTGAAACCGTGTCGTCCGAAGGGGACTTCTCTTGTGAAGCTGCCGTTATCTCCGTAGACGGAAATCATAATGGCGGGCACTCGTCGAAGTCGATGGAAACCCAGACCTTGGTGGGGTTTGAATGCCACTCGACCTTCACCTGCTCTCCCACGAGAGGTCGGCGAGAAGTCTCTCGGATAACGGGCATCGAAGTGAGCCGTTCGAGGATTCCGAACTGGACATACTTCTTTCCGCTACCAAGCTTTCTGCTGTAGACACCACATGTGAATGCGACGGCTTCGTTCTCGAGGAGCACTGGTTCCACGATGGGTGCTGGAGCCTTGAAGGCTTTCTTTGACTCCTTTGGTTTTGCGATAAGCATCTTCACAAGAATCAGAAACACCAGAAAACAAAGGATGTATACGATAACCCTCCGCACCCTCTGTCGTACCAAGGGCTGTGGGCTGTCCATCACTTCCCCTTTCTGTAAGAGACCTTCCGTATCTACCATACATCAAAACCCCCTGTTTGTAACAGGGGGTTTTGATGCGACATTATTCGGTCGGATTTTGTTTTGGTTTTCCGCCGCGACCACGTCCACGTTGTGAACGATTACCGATAAGGTATTCGCGAGGATTTTCATCCAAGTCAGTAAAGTGATCTGCTGCTTCAATAAGGTTCGATGATGTTGAGCGCCCGAAAGCGACAACTTCAACCTGACAACCTTCATTAATCTGCAAATACCTTACAAGCGGGATAAAATCACCGTCGCCTGAAATAAGAACGACTGCATCAAGCTTTGGTGCCAATTGCACCGCATCGATTGCGAGCCCCACATCCCAGTCTGCTTTCTTTGCACCACCAGCAAAAATTTGAAGGTCTTTTGTCTTTGCTTCAATTCCCATTTTTTCAAGTGCTTCAAAGAATGTTTTTTCTTCACCGGATTCTGTTGAAATCACGTACGCAACTGCGCGCACGAGACTTCGATCTCCGATTGCATTTTTAACGATTGCATCAAAGTTTGCGCGTGCTCCGTAGAGATTGCGCGCACTGTGATACAAGTTTTGTGTGTCGATATAGACAGCGACACGCTGTGCTTTGTGTTTAATGATACTCATATAAATAGAGGCGAACTCGAGTATACAACTCGAATTCTAAATAATTATGAAAAACGCACAGGAGAGATTATTCCTTAATTTTCTTTACCAAATCTGCGTAGACGGCAGGATTCTTCTTCTTGAGATATTCAAGATGTGTACGGCGGTCTGCAACAAGACCCAAAAGGCCGCGACGTGAGTGCTTGTCTTTGCGATTCTTCTTCAAATGCTTTGAAAGCTCGTCAATACGACGTGACAAAAGGGACACCTGAACTTCCGGAGAACCGGTATCGGTGTCGTGGCGTCGTGTGACTTTTATGATGCCGTCTTTCTTTTTCTTTGTAAGTGCCATATGGCTGGTATTGAAAACGTTTCTCTCTTGCGTCGGGTGAGTATACCACCCTTTCGTATAAATAGAGGCTCGACGCCTCATGTAAGTACACTAGCACACTTTTATGCAGGACGCAAGTAGCACAAAAAGAAGCCCCGCATGGATAGCGGGGGTAGGTGTAGGTGTTGATTAGGCCGGCTTCTCGTAGCCGTTGACAACGAATCGATAGGAAGCAACAGTCCCTCTCACGATACTTAGCGCCAGGCGATAGAAAACGAAAAGAATCAGCATGAGTAGCAGCCCTACAACTGAAAAAGGCCATGTCCACGCGAGGCATTGTCCGGGCCTCAGCAGTCCATAGAACAACTTGTCTTGCCACGGCAGAGAGGGATCTTTATCAGGCTCTGACTGGTGTATAAACCTGCCAAAGTGAACGAAACCCCCTCCGACGAGCAAGTATAGGACTAGGTAAATGGTTCCCAAGAGAACCCAAGACAAGATAGGCATACGTTTCTCCTTTTCGGGCTGAGTAGACCTTCTGTAGGTTTTATACAGGAATTGTTTGTGAAAGTAAAGGAAGCGTCGCACAATATATAGTGCGGACAGATCTTGCGAAGCAAGTAGTGTCGGCACACACTTGGAAGCGAAGCTTCCAAGTGCCACTCGGGCAAACAAACATGGAAAAGTACAAAAGAGAGTTTCTAGAATATCTCGAAATCGAACGCGGACGCTCGATTAAGACGATCGAAAATTACGACCGCTACCTTACGCGCTTTTTTGAATACGCGAAAATCTCTTCCCCAACGGACATTACAGAATCAATTATTCGCGACTACCGTTTGTGGCTTAATAGACAGACAACAAATAACAGACAACAGACAACAGACAATACGCTCAAAAAGAAAACACAAAACTATTATTTGATTGCGCTTCGAGCATTTCTCAAATATCTTCGTAAAAAAAATATCAAGACTGTACAACCTGAAGTTATTGAACTCGCGAAAACCGGTGATCGAGATCTCGATCTTATCTCACACACAGACCTTGATCGACTACTCGCACAGCCGTCAGGTGAAGATGTTCAATCCCTTCGCGACAAAGCGCTTCTCGAACTTCTTTTCTCAACAGGCATGCGTGTATCAGAGATTGTGTCTCTGTCGCGCGACATCGATTTCTCACGCGGGGAGTTTTCGGTGCGCGGAAAGGGCGACAAAGTGCGTGTTGTGTTCGTATCAGATGTGGCTAAAACTTCGGTAAAGAAATATCTGGACAAACGAGCGGATACCGATGATGCGTTATTCGCACAACTTGGCAAAAATGCGAAAAATTCCTCAGATTTGCGCCTCACTCCCCGCTCGGTTGAACGCTTGGTGAAGCAGTACGCGATTAAAGCAGGTATCAGCAAAAAAGTGACACCGCATATCATTCGTCATTCGTTCGCAACCGACCTTTTGGGCAACGGTGCAGATATCAGAAGCGTTCAGGCGCTTTTGGGACATGCCAATATCGCCACGACACAGATATATACGCACGTGACTGATAGGCACTTGAAAGAAGTACACAAGAATTTCCACGGGAAGCGTTCGAATTAAGCTTTGTGTATTGGCATAACTCATTTCACACAGGTGAAAATAGGAAGTAGAATAAGGAGGTAACACTAACGCATCATTATGAAACAAATCTTACTCGCCATTTCTGCACTTATCGTGTTTCTCGCTGCGTCCGCGCCCATTGAAGTTCAGTCATCAGGTGATTTCAGTAGGTATCCATACCCCAACCCATTTGTGGGAGACTCGTGTGAGCCTGCACAGTTTTGTGATGTGCAGTGTGGAACAACGACAGTTGGCCCGGGGCGTTTCGAGGCATCTTTCATCTGTTCAAAGAACCGGTCAGGAGAGTATGTGTGGCAGAGAGGAACCGTATGTCCATTGAAACGCAATGATAATGGCGTTCTTGAGGATGCATACCTTTGTGAAGCAGACACAGGTATTTGTACAGAAGTAGATGGCACAGGGGGACAGCTTCGACCAACCCACGATCTTTTTGGTGCAAATAGCCGGTTTTTGAATCGGACATGTACAGAAGAATGGCGTGAAGAGATACCGGAGGAACCACCAGCAGACGGTGGCCCCGACCCTGGAGAAGGAGGTGGTGGAGGTGGTGGAGGTGGTGGAGGTGGTGGAGGAATAGGAATACAAGGAACTGGAGATCCGATTCGAGACATTTATGACGGTCCTTCAGAGCCGTTTCAATCGCTCATTAGTGCATGGATTAATGCTTTGCGCGGAATCTACTACTAAAAAAGATACGAAAAAATCCCGACGGCGTGACGTCGGGATTTTTTCTTTGAGCTGAAACTTTCTACATCTGGCCTCCACCCATTGGAGCACCACCTTCTGCCATCTTGTGGTCTTTGCAAACACATCCGAAAAGCCGGATGACACCTGCAACACCCACGAGAATGTAGACAACTGCTTCAAGCCACATCCAATTACCCAAAAGAAGATTCACCACATTCCAATTGCCACCGAAGAAATATCCGAGACCGATAAGGCCCCAGTTTATTGCACCGATGAGAACGAGAGTTCCGGCAATTCTTGAGTGCGAACACTTCCCTGACATATGCATATTCATAGCCGTGCACTAAAATGATAATAAACTACAAATTCAGCTACCTATTCATTGTAGTCCTCAACAACTTCCACACCGAATACGTTTGGGGATAGACCCAGAGACCGAGTCTCTGTGTATTTAGAGACTCGGTCTCTGAATGCTGTTAGAATTACTGTATGAGAATCGTTTCGTGGAACATCAACGGGTTGCGCTCACTCCATAAACAAGGCTATTGGAAATGGTTTGAAACAGAAAAACCAGACATCCTCTGCTTACAGGAGATAAAGGCCGAAAGTGCGCAACTTGCTCCCGAAGTTGCAATGCCTCTAGGTTATTTCCCCTTTTTTAACTCCTCACGAGGACGTAAGGGCTACAGCGGTGTCGCAATGTACACGAAGAAGAAGCCTCTCGAAGTGCACTACGACATCTTGGAGAATGGGTTGGATGAAGAAGGAAGGCTTATTGAAGCCGTTTTTGAGGATTTTGTGCTTATCAATGGCTATTTCCCGAACGGGGGCCAAGGCCCAGAACGACTCGAATATAAGCTTCGTTTCTATGATGCTTTCCTTAAACACGTAAATAGCCTTGTAAAACAAGGAAAATCAGTCATTTTCTGCGGTGACATCAATACTGCCCACGAAGAGATCGATCTTGCTCGTCCAAAAGAGAATGAAAAGAATACGGGGTTCTTGCCCGAAGAACGAGCATGGCTTGATGAAGTTATTG
Source organism: Patescibacteria group bacterium (assembly GCA_038064475.1). Classification (GTDB taxonomy): domain Bacteria; phylum Patescibacteriota; class Minisyncoccia; order Phycocordibacterales; family EsbW-18; genus EsbW-18. The sequence goes on along the minus strand of JBBTTA010000003.1, from coordinate 47,507 downwards.
CCGCTGGTTTCGTAGATACTTTCAGACACTTCTATCCGAACAAAACGGGAGTGTACACATATTGGGATCAGAAGAGTCGCGCACGAGATAGGAATGTTGGATGGCGCATAGACTACTTTTTTGTTTCTCCAGATCTTGTTCCAAAACTGAAGAAGGCAGAAATACTCCCCTTGGTCTTTGGGTCTGACCATTGTCCCTTAGAAATTGAGGTTGGTATATAAAGGTATTTTCGGATGTCCACAGATGTCCTTTACACAGAGTATGGGTGTCCTTTAGAATAGATACCAGAAGTTCTCAAGGACATGTTCGCACAACAAAATATAGTACCCCACTACTTTTTCTCCTACTTGGGACCTCAGGTCTCAATGTCCTTAGAACGCTATAGTTCTTTACTTCCGAGCTTCGGCTCACTAGGCAAGGCAACGCCTTGCCATATATGATGAAACCGGCGCGGTTTCGAATTTAATTTCACGCGCTTTGTGAGAGCTTTCGCTTCTCATACGGAATCATCTAAAAACCTCACGCTCTGGACGCTTGTCTGGGGCGTTTTGTTATTCCACGTGATATCGCGAACGAACCTTCTTTACCTCCCCTTCCTCTGCATGTTCGCGTGCGTCCTTTCCCGCCTCACCCAGACGCTTTAATTCGCTTAGAGGTAGCTTCCTGAACTCTTCCGCCTTCTCCATAAGCCACGTTTCTGTATTGAGTTGCGGGTCTTCAAGAACTTCTTCAAGGAGTGCGTGCAAAATCCACCCAACACGTGGTCCTGCCTTCTCTCCCATACCCATCAACGTTGTGCCATTTATTTTAAGCATGCCGACAGAAACTGGATCGCGCATCACCTCTTCAATCATTGCCTGATATTTGCGAAGTCGATATGGTCGTTCTTTTGGACGACCTGTCCCGATACGATCACAGACGCGAAGCATCAAAAGATCTTCAACGTTTTCTGTTCCCACATTTCGAATGAGTCGACGCACTGCAGAATGCGTAATCAATTCTGTGTCAGAGAAAAACATGTGCCAGCGCACAAGCTTCACCACCTTTTCTACGACAGTGTTTGGATAGCGAAGTTCTTGCAGGCGTTTCTTTGCAAGTTTTGATCCCTCAACTTCGTGTCCGTGAAATGACCAATCTTGTTTCTTGTCATCAAATGCGCGCGTATGTGGTTTTGCAATGTCATGAAAAAGCGCAGCGAGACGCACTTCAAGTGAAAGATTTTTTGTCGCCGAGGCTTCAACCGTTCCCAAGATGTGTTCGAACACACGGAACGAGTGCGCTTGGTTTTGTTCGATACCAACACCCGCTTCAAGTTCAGGAATGATATGTGTGAGGAGTTCCAACTCGTGCAACATGATGAAACCACGACGAGGATGTTTTGAAAGAAGTATTTTTGTTATCTCGTCACGAATACGCTCACCAGAGATTTGAGCTATATTTTTAGCCATTTTTTGGATAGCGGCCGCTGTTTCCTTTTCCAAATCAAAATCAAGATCAGTTGCGATGCGTACAGCGCGAAGCATACGCAAGGCGTCTTCATCAAAACGCTCTGTTGCATTTCCCACTGCGCGAATAAGTTTCTGTTCAATGTCAGCGTGTCCTTTGAATGGATCAATGAGTTGTTCAGCGATTGGATCGTATGCAATTGCATTGATCGTGAAGTCACGACGCTTGAGGTCTTCAGAAAGATCTTTTCCAAACTCAACAGAATCAGGATGACGTTTGTCGGTGTATGTCCCCTCTTTGCGATATGGCGTTACTTCAACGACTTTAAGTGTCTCGTCTGTTGTGTCATCATTCACCACACCAACAGTACCGAATTCATTTTCATAAAACGTATGTGGAAACGTTGCTTGAATTTCTTTAGGTGTTGCATTTGTCGTCACATCCCAATCTTTTGGCGTGCGATCCATAATGATGTCACGCACACAACCTCCAACGAGGTATGCTTCAAAGCCCTTGTGTTGAAGAAGGGCGACGACTGCACGAACCTCTTTGGGGATTGCTTTCATTGATACTGGCGTTTGGTGAGTAAACTGCCAAGAATTGTTTTGGTGCTCCCGGAGGGATTCGAACCCCCAATAACAGGTTCGAAGCCTGTCGTGATATCCATTTCACTACGGGAGCAATCTATTCTAAGTGTACTACGCAAGGAAGCTGGTCACGAGGTACATGGGCAGGGAGAACTTATACAGACAGAGTCGAATGTTCTGGGGATCTACCGTTTTGCCTTTTGTATTAAACGGTAGAGTGAGCTTGTCCTGTTGAAACGACTTGCGAGCGCGACGGCGCGAGTACGAGGAAAAATGAAGCTTCATTTTATCCGTGCGTTTCAACAGGAACATGCGAACGTCTTGTGCGGGCAGGGAGAATCGAACTCCCGTCTCGTCCTTGGCAAGGACGTGTTCTACCACTAAACCATGCCCGCAAAAGTACTCTTTGCACGAAGGCCAGTATACAACAAATTTAATATAAGAGAAGAAAATCATTTATATAAAAAGGTAGCGTCCCCTATTTTTGATTCAATGGCAGGAGTCTGAAGTGTTGGGGGGTAGAGTTAGGAATGTCCTTAATATATTCGAAGAGGTTTTTGTAATCTCTAAAAGGACATTAAGACTTAGTCAAGACATGTCCTTTAAAAAAACTTTATTTTGTAAGGGTATAATGGGGACAAGTACGGGGATATGTGTAAAAGACATGTCTTTATGAAAACTTTATATTTAATAATACGTTGGGAAATAAGGGTTTTTATAAAAAACGTTTCACGTGAAACCGTTACACATGAAACCCGTTAGAAGCACCAAAATATGCCTATTTTTATGAAATTTAAACATTCAACGCCATAGAAGTAGCTTCTAACGGGTTGAAACTAGCCTATTTACACAATGATATCGTCAAAAACAGGTATTTTAGGGGAAAATATAGCAAAAACGTTTCTCATGAAACAAGGCTTTAAGATCTTGGATAGGAATTATCTAAGGAAATGGGGAGAAATAGATATTGTTGCAAAGAAAGGAAAAACACTTAGATTTGTTGAAGTTAAAGCTGTTTCATGTGAAATGGTAGAGGACTTCGTTTCACGTGAAACGAAAATGGATGAATTTAGGCCAGAAGAGAACGTCCACAAAGAAAAACTTAAAAGACTCGCGCGCGCCATTCAGACATACCTATTAGATCATAACGTTTCACCTGAAACACCGTATCAGATAGATGTGATAGCTGTTTGGATTGATGAGAGTTCAAAAAAAGCTCGGGTTGAGCTATTGGAGAATGTGGGGGATTTTAGTTGAAGTAGAAAATAGCTTTAAAAACTGGAGAAATGGGAACACAGGTGATATAGTTGTCGAGACCAGTGGTAGGGCAATGCGCGTTTGTGCGGTAGTTGTTTTTCGGGGCGTAGTATAGCGGTAGTACGTTTGGTTTGGGACCAAATAGCCCGAGTTCGATTCTCGGCGCCCCGACAATTGTTCGCTTAGTCCTTTTGAAACGCACGGATAAAATTCTACTGAATTTTTCCTCGTGCTCGCGCCGTCGCGCTCGCAAGTCGTTTCAACAGGATAAGCTCACTCACATGGAGAGGAAAATACTAAGTTAATATCCAAATATGACGGACGACTCATTTAAAGATTTTGTTGTTGACCAACTTGAAGGACTTCCTGATATTCACGTGCGTAAAATGTTTGGGGGATATGGCATATATTCGGAAGGCATCTTTTTTGCGGTGATTGCTGATGGCGTTTTGTATTTTAAAACAAACGAAGAAACACGAGAGAAATATATTGCGAAGGATATGGATTGTTTTCGTCCAAACGAAAAACAAGTATTAAAAAATTATTACGAAGTGCCGTCTGATGTTTTAGAGAGTACAGAAGAAATTAAAAAATGGGCAGAAGAAGCTATACACATCAGCGCTCGTTCAAAATAATATTCGGCGTACACTAAAAGTGGTCTTTTATTATTTTGAATAGACGTAAAATGAACACAAAAGCAATTGAATGGGTTCTTCGTATCGCAGTTGCTGGAGAATTTCTTGGTCACGGTGTGTTTGCACTCCAAGGCAAGGCGTCTTGGATACCATGGGTCACACAACTCACTGGTGCAACAGGTGAATCTGCACTCACTATTTTGACGCTTGTTGGTGTCATGGATATATTGATTGCACTTCTCGTTCTTGTGAAGCCGATTCGCATCGCTCTTTTGTGGGCAGTGTTGTGGGGCTTCTGGACAGCGCTTATGCGACCAATTGTTGGCGAGCCTATATGGGACTTCGTTGAACGCTGGGCAAACTGGGGTGCACCGCTTGCGCTTCTCTTGATGCGCGGTTGGCCACATGGTGGGCGGGAATGGTTTAGGTAAGGGGGAGAATGTCCCGCAGTTACTAAGTCGCTTCGCTCCTAAGTACTGCTGGACGCGACTCGCTGTTGCTTCGCAACATGCTCCGTCGTTCGATTCTCCACGCAAGCAAAGTAGTTTGCTTGCTCTGCCTCGCAAAACATAAGAAAAGACCGGCATGTAGCCGGCCTTTTCTTTGTTTGTGCGGGCAGGGAGAATCGAACTCCCGTCTACTGCTTGGAAGGCAGTCATTCTACCACTAAACCATGCCCGCGATTTGGTGATTATAGCAGTGAAATCGTGCCCCTGGAAGCGCGCATTTTTCTCAAACAAAAAATCGCCCGAATATTTTCTTTGGGCGATTTTGTGCGTGAGAAAAACAAAACTTAAACCTATCCCTTCACTGCGTCTTTCAATGCCTTTGCGGCGCTGAACTTTGGAACGCGTGTTGCAGGAACCTTCACCATTTCGCCTGTGCGAGGGTTGCGGGCTGTGCGAGCTGCACGATCCTTCACTTTGAAAATACCGAGTCCTGCAATTGAAACATCCTCACCACTCTTGAGTGATCGAGTAATTTCACTGATGAGCGCTTCAACTGCGCGTTCTGCATCAGCTTTTGTGTTGCAGAATTCTGCAATCTTCTCTACAAGTGCTGCTTTGTTCATACGATGATTGAATTACACCTTTAAATTACTTGTTTTTTCGACTAGTAAAAGTATACCCACCCTGAAATAGAGCCGCAAGGGAGGTGTGGATACGTTAACAGGGCCGTTTTTTCGCCAAAACACATATTTTGTGGCTTAAAATATGGGTACAATGTATACCCAGCACTAAACTGTTGTGTACTACCAACATCAATTTCGTTAATGCTTTAGTGCTGGGTATACTTTTAGTAGGTGATCTTCAATTGAGGGAGATTAAATGACCAGTATTAGAGAAGGAAAAGCCTTCTATGTTGAAACCCTGAACGGAAGGAGGCTGTTTCTTTGGAATCCTCAGAGTCGGTATGGAGGATGGACGTACAGCTACTACGGCAGAGAAATCTATCAAGTCGTGAAGGTCGATAACCGTGGAATGCATGAAGTCCACGATTGCACACGAGAAGGTGATGTGGGAAGTGTCTGGCTCTGTACTGGAGGAATTCAGGGTGTGGAGCGCATCATTCGGAGTTGGGAATCCGAGAGAAACAACGATGCCGAATTTGAGGCTGAGAGTCATGCGGATGCGTGCGCATAAGAATAAGAAAAGCCGTTGGTCGCACTGCGACCAACGGCTTAATTCTTTTATATAGTGTGTGTGCTCAATAATGTGATTTTTGGCCCCTCTATTGAAAAATACCTGCGGATAAGGTACAACGTTCCTAGATAGACGGTCTTTTTCGAGAGAGGAGCTATATGAGCCCAGCATCAAGACGGAATGAAGACTTGATTTCTCTTGTGCCATCACCGCCAATCACCAAGCATGCGCTCACCTGGGTACAGCCCTTCGAGGACTTTTTGGACAGACGGCTTGCGGGGCAGTGGCGATTGCAGTTGGGGAACATGTCCACCGAGTATATTCGAATTTTCCCACTTCCTGACCATACATTTCTTCTCGACAATACGAAGACAGAGGAGATGAATGTTCGGTGCAAGGACGCAGGGAGTGTCGAACATCAGGCGGATGCGTGGCTCAAGTACCACAAAGAGCGACATCGTCTCTGAGCTTTTCAAAACGAAACTGTCCAGCCCTAGTTTTTGAACTGGAGCTGGGCGGTTTTCTTTTTATCGCGCGTACTCTATCACTCTGTTTTCTCTGATGACGTTTACTTTTATTTCTCCCGGATATTTTAATTCCGCTTCAATCTTTCCTGCAATATCGCGCGCAAGTTTTTGTGCCTCGATGTCAGTCACTTGTTCTGGGCGAACAAAGATACGAATTTCACGTCCTGCTTGAATGGCGTATGACTTATCAACGCCTTCAAATGAGTTCGCAATATTTTCAAGGTCAGCCAAGCGTTTCAAGTAGTTTTCAACGGTGTCACGTCGTGCACCGGGGCGAGAACCTGACACAGCATCAGCAACCTGCACGATAATCGATTCAATTGTTTCGTACGGATATTCTTCGTGATGCGCTTGCATCGCTTTCACTATGCTCTCGTCAGCACCAAACTTTTGCAAGATGCGACGTCCGATTTCAACATGTGTGCCTTGAATTTCGTGATCAACTGCTTTTCCGATGTCGTGCACGAGTGCTCCTGCTTTCGCAATAGCAACATCACCTCCGAGTTCTTCTGCAAGCATGCCGGCAAGATGCGCCATCTCAACCGAATGGGCGAGAACGTTTTGTCCGTAGCTTGTACGGAAGTGAAGTCGTCCAAGAATTGAAATGATGCGTGGATCAAGATTGAACACACCAGCTTCGTACGCTGCTTGCTCACCCTTTTCTTTAATGATGTTATTGATTTCCTGACGTGACTTTTCAACTTCTTCTTCAATACGCGCTGGTTGGATGCGCCCGTCTTTTATGAGGCGCTCCAAGGCCATTTTGGCAACTGCACGACGCACAGGATCAAATGAGGAAAGAATAATTGAGCCTGGTGTATCGTCGATAACCACTTCAACACCTGATGCGCGCTCGAACGCTTTGATGTTGCGTCCTTCCTTTCCGATGATCTTTCCTTTGACGTCTTCAGAAGGGAGTTCGATTGTCGACGACATGATGTCTGATGACACATTGTTGCCGAGTCGGTGAATTGAAGTCACCAGAATATCCTGCGCTTTCTTTTCAAGTTGTTCACGGCCACCAACTTCAAGTTTGCGCATGCGCATGACGAGATCTTCTCCGTGTTTCTTTTCAATTTCACGCAACAACATCTCACGTGCTTCGTTTTCAGTGAGACGAGCAACACGCACGAGTGCCTCTTCGTGTTGTGCCTTCACGTGTTCGGTATCTTCGCGAAGTGTTTCAATATCTTCAGCCTTTTCTTTCAGTTCTTCTGCAGACGCGTCGATGTCTTGCTGACGATTATCCAAAAGCTCCTCCTTTTTAATGAGGCGTTCTTCTGTCTTAAGGGCCTTCTCTTCGCGTTCGCGCAACTCTTCGCGACCTATCTCTATCGTCTGTGCCGCCTCTTCTTCTGCCTGCTGAATTATTTTATTTGCTTGTTCCTGTGTCTCAAGAAGTTTTCGTTTGATTTCGAGTTCGACAGATCCACGCTTACCAAGTCCGACGAGGTAACGGATGAAGTAACCCAAACCAACACCAACGACTCCTGTGACTGCGAGGAGGAAGAATGCTAGTTGTAATGACATACGGTTTCATTAACCGCCGTCACTTGAAATGTCTATGGTTCCAAACGACAAAAATCGTGCGAGTGTAAAAGCGTTTTAGCAATTGTTGATGAGGAAATCATAGTACGGTGTGTCCTTTCGTTTCGTTCAAGTGTTCGGCGTTCTCTAAGTACTAATGTTCTCATCATACGCTTTCGAGAAGAATAGGGCAAGGGAACGCACAAAAAACCTCGCTTTCGGCGAGGTTTTTTGTGCTATTTCTTCTTTTGACCCTTTTTCGTCATTACTTCGTCAATGACACCGTATTTCTTGGCTTCTTCAGCCGAGAGATAGAAGTCTCGATCAACGTCTTTTTGGATCTTTTCTTCACTCTGACCTGTTGTCTCCGCCAAGATTTTAACCATTTGTTTCTTAAGTTTGATGATGTGCTCTGCGCTGATGGCAATATCTGTTGCCTGACCTTCAACACCGAATGCGAGAGGTTGGTGAATCATGACCTCGGCATTGGGAAGGGCAAAACGCTTTCCTTTCTCACCTGCGGCCAAAATCCATGCACCCATTGAAGCGGCAATACCAACACAGACCGTAGAAACAGCTGGTTTGATGTGGTTCATTGCATCAATAATGGCAAGTCCTGCTGAAATAGAGCCACCTGGAGAGTTAACGTAGAGAGAAATATCTTTATCAGGGTCTTGTGATTCAAGGTGAAGGAGCTGGGCAATGATGATATTTGCCGAGTGGTCATCAATTGAGCCGCCAAGGAAAACAATGCGGTCCTTCAAAAGGCGCGAGTAAATGTCATATGCGCGCTCTCCGTACGTGGACTTCTCAATAACTGTTGGGATAAGCATAGAATAGAAGCAAGAATTAAGAATCACGAATCAAGCTTGTAATTTAGACCATTGTACGCCAGATTTTCTTTAGTTTCAACTTCTCAACTATTCTCTAATTCGCACGAATTAGAGAATAACAACCGTGTTAAACACTGAGTGTTTAACACGAGAGACTTACATTCCTTGTTTTTCTAAAAATTCCAAGACTTTCTGATTTGTCATGAGTGTTTCAACGTAAATGGTTGCTGATTGTCGTTCACGTTCACCAACGGAAGCGCCCTTTGGCATGTGGTGTGACAAAAGGTGTTCAACTTCGTGGTCCAACTCTTTTTGATCTGGTTTAATATTTTCTTTTGACGCAATCGCATTCAAGACAAGCTGACTTTTCGCGCGCTTCTCTGCGTCGGGACGAAATTCTTTGCGCAAATCCTCATCAGTTTTTCCGATCGCTTTGAGGTAGTCTTCATGTTTCATACCCATGTGTTCAACGTCGTGTGAGATTTGTGCCATGAGTTTGTTTAACTCCGCATCAATAAGAACGTCAGGAATGACAACTTTTGTCTCATTCATGATTACCTCCATGATTTCCACGCGCTTTTTCTCAATGTGTTGACGTTTTTTGTCGGCCTCCATTCCTTCGCGGATTTTTGCACGAAGCTGTTGAACGTTTTCAAAAGGACCAAATGTTTTTGCGACATCATCAGTCATTTTTGTAAGTTCTTCTTTGTTTTCTGTTTTCTGTCCGCCAGCTGGCGGATTTGTTTTTTCTGATTCTGCTTTTTGTTTCTCTGCTAGAAGTTGTCCGACAACTTTATCGATATCTTCTTCAGTCACGAGATCAGGTTCATTTCCAATTTTCTTTGCTGCATCTTTTGCAAGCGTTGCGTAGTCGGGAAGTTCAACGACAGGCATGACTGCTGTTGTAATTTTGAAACCAAGAGGATTTCCTGCTGCGAGTTTTGTTACTGAAATATCAGGGCGGCCGATTGCATCAATCTTATGTTCAACAAGAAGAAGGGGATAGTGCTCAGAAAGTGCTCGCTCGGCCATTTCTTGGAGGAGGGTGTATTCGCCAATGCGGTCAATAAGGATGTTTTCAGGGATGTGACCTTCACGAAAACCATCGATTTTAACCTTACTTCCCAAGTGTTTTAGGGATGCGGCACGGTGCTTTTTGAGGGCTTCGTGTGGGAGCTCGCCTTCAATAGTTACCGTTGCATTGTTGTTTGTGGTGATGTTTGCTTTTGTCATGTGCGGAGAGTGTAGCATGCGACAAGCGTTTGGAAAATAAGCATCAAAAAATCCCGCATGAGGCGGGATTTTTTGATGCGAACCGTTTTTGTTTAGTACGCGTTCAACTCTGCGTCGATATTGTCGAGATCTCCTGATTCGAGATCAGCTTCGATTGTCTCGAGAGAATCATCGGTTGTCGTCGCTGTTTCTTCAACAGGCAACATTGGCTGGCGGAGTGCGCCGAAGTAGTAGAATGCACCAACCAAAAGCACGATAATCACAACAATGATTCCAACAACTGGACCGTTGTTTGATGCTGGTTGCTGTATTATGTTTGTTTCCATTTCCATACTGCTAGTTAATTAGTGGGTAAAGGTACTAGTATTATTCACTATCTTCGTCACTTTCGCTATCTTTCTTTGGCCAGTTTGCCTTAATCTCCTGCATTGCGAGGCGGAGTGATTCGCGCGCAGCTTGGATGTGCTCTTTTACCGTTGCAAATTGGGCACGAACGCCAGCAACCTTGTCTTTCACGGTTGTTGTTGCTTCATCGTCCTCATCAGCAATTACGATAATATCTTCAAGGGCGTCAGCGGCGTCATTGATGTGCGTCTGTGCATCATCGAGGTGTTCTTTTGCAATAGAGAGATCTGCATCTGTTTCGTCTTCAATCTTTTCAACTTGTGCAAGCATGCGGTCGTGAATGTTTTGCAACCACTCAATTGCCCAACCGAAGTGTGCTTTGATACGGAAAATAAATACACCTGCGGCTTCTCGTATTGCATCTTTCTTTTCTGTCCACTCTGCGCGGCGTTCCTCTATGTTTTCTTTCATGAGGTCCTGACGCTTTTGCATTTCTGCGCTCACATCTTTTGCTTTGCGAACAGATGACCACACTGATGAACTTGTTGCATCATCCTCCGCGCGAGCAAACACCAATGGTGTAACAAGTGCGAGTCCGACAATAAGAAGTAATACTTTTTTCATAGACGTAATGATTATATTGGTATGGAAACATTGTATATATGAACGTAGCAAAAGTGAAGGTTACGTGAGGCATGTCTCTGGAGTACAAAAACACCCCGCTTCATGCAGGGTGTTTTTGTGCACGGTGGCTCTGTAGCTATGCTTTTGGAAATTCTTTTTTGTAGAGCGCAAGCGCTTCGTTGAGAGCGGTCTTCGCCTCAATAACACCCTTGAAACCAGTCACCTCAACTGGCTTATTCTGAATTTTCTTATACGTTGAAAAGAAATGCTCTATTTCTTTGAGTGTGTGTTTGTGGATGTCCTTGAGATCGTGCACGTGTTCAAAGCGAGGATCATCAACAGGAACGCAGATGAGTTTGTCGTCGCCTTGATTGTTGTCGAGCATGTTCATGATGGCGACAGGACGGACCGTAGCGAGGATACCGGGCATCAATGGATGCGTCGTCAACACCACCACATCGAGAGGGTCTTTGTCGTGCCAGTATGAGCGAGGAACAAAACCGTAATCGAAAGGATAGTCTTGTGACGTGTGCATCACGCGATCAAGCGCGATGAGTCCCGTTGTTTTGTCGATTTCGTATTTGTTCTTTGAACCTTTGTTGATTTCAACAACAATGTTCACCTCGTCCGGTGTATTGTCTCCTGTTGAGACGTCATGCCACAAATTCATGTAAAGTAGAAGTTAGTAAGTCAAGGAAAGATTTTATTTAAATTTTATCTCCTCTGAAGTTGCTGGTTTGCCTGTTTCACTAGGAGTTGATTCTTCTTTTGGTGTTTCATCAGCCACTGGAGCTGTTTCTGGATCTGCTGATACCGTTGGAGTTTCTTCGGCGGGTTCTGTCACTATTTCTGTTTCAGGTGAAGAGGCCTCAACGGGTGTACTTTCAGCACCTTCAGCTGTGCTGGTCGACTGAATATCGATGCGCCAGCCGGTGAGTTTTGCGGCAAGGCGGACGTTTTGTCCGCCGCGGCCGATTGCGAGTGATTGCTGATCATCGGTTACGCGCACGACTGCTTGATGTGCTTCTTCGTCGGTGATATCGACAGAAATAATCTTTGCAGGTGAGAGTGCGTCTTCAATAAAGTGTTCAGGATTTTCTGACCATTCGATGACGTCAATTTTTTCTCCACCCAACTCTGACATTACGGTTGAAACGCGTACGCCACGCTGACCAACGAGTGCGCCAACAGGATCAACGTGTGAGTCGTTTGAGAAGACCGCAACTTTTGATCGTGAACCTGGTTCACGTGCGATCGCTTTCAATTCAACGGTGCCTTGTGCAACTTCAGGGGATTCGTTTTCAAAGAGACGAACGAGGAAGTTTGGATGTGATCGTGAGAGACGCAAGAACACGCCACGTGCAGATTCTTCGACGCGGTAGAGGTATGCGCGAATGCGTTCACCTGCACGGTACCGTTCGCCGGGGATTTGTTCGTCGTATGCGAGCACACCAACTGCACGTCCGAGGTCAACGAAAATATTTCCGCGCTCGATGCGTTGCACGGTACCTGACACAATTTCTCCTTCGCGCTCACCGAATTCTTTCGACAAGTGTTCTTTTTCTGCTTCGCGAATTTTTTGAATCACCATCTGCTTTGCAGTTTGCGCAGCAATGCGTCCGAAATCTTCTTTTGTGTCGAGAGGGAAGATGAGTTCATCTCCAACAACAGCACCCTTCTTAATTTTTTGTGCGTCGGCAAGCAACATGTGTTTTTCAGGAGAGAAGAGTGGAAGACGAACTTCACCATCTTCACTAACGTCTTCTGACATCGTGTCGTTGTGTCGCATGTGCCCTTCGTTCGTTTCGATTTCTTCCTCACCTTCTTCTTTGAAGCGAACTGTTGTTTCATCAACAACTGTTTTTACTTGTTCGAATTCTGTTGTGCCGACATTCATATCAAAATGCGCGCGAATAACTTGATCGCGTTTTCCAAATTCTTTTTTGTATGCAGTTGCAAGCGCGTGTTCAATCGCTTCAATTGTTTTTTCTTTTGAGATACCGCGTTCATTCTCGAGTTCTTCCAAGACAACGTTCAGTGCTTTCAAATCGAAGGGCATAGGTGTATGTGTTATCGATACCGGCTGGGGCTTTTAAGAAAGAGGACCGCTCTTTCGGAGCAGTCCTCTCATCAACCGTATTCGTGACTATAAGTATACCGAAGCACGAGAAGATGTCAAGTTGAGGATTAGACTAGCTTTGCAATTGCGTTGATATACGTCTTTGTCATCATATGGTTTGTTTTTGGAACGAGAAAGTCGGCCGACATTCCTTTTTCTAACTCTCCAGCAAGAGTAATGGTTGGGGTGGATAGGTTTTTTAGCGAGATTTTTATTTTTTTTAGGTCTGTGGCATATACAATTGCTTTCTTTTGGCCAATCTCTTTTGAAAAATACTTGATGATAGTTTTCTTTGGGTAGGTATTGAGAGGGGATAGAGAAGCTAAGATTGCTTTTGTGAAAGTGTATTTTTCTGCAATAAGATATGCAATTATGGCACCAAATGAAAAACCGATTACGAGGGCATTTTTTGGAACTCGAAAAGATTGTTTTGAAAGTGGTTTTTTCCAGTCAGGATTTACTGGTTTTACAGTGTACCCTTTTGTTTTGAGCATAGACGAAAGAGCCTGGTAGCGTTTTAGGTTACAGTTTTCTCCGTATCCAGGAATAATGTATGCAATGTTTTTCATGAAAATAAAAAGGGGGAGCGTGTGGGCGCTTCCCCCTGGGCCTTCGGGCCGAAATCAGCCGAACTCGCCGGCGCGGACACCCTGGGTGAAGGCGGTCCATTCGTCGTTGCTGAAGAACAGCGTCTTCTTGTCGGGGTCGGTGCTGTGACGCACCGCCACGCCCTCGGGGGTGCGGGCCAGCGCGACACAGGTCTTGATGATGCCGCCCGGGTCGGAGTAGGACGAGATCTTGAACTGCTCGTCGGTGACACGGAACTCCAGTCGTGCGAACTTCATTTTGGGACTCCTTCCTTCTGCGCCGTTGGCGCTTTTTCGCGAAACAGTATGTCCCGCGAATATGAGGATTTCTGACAGAGAACCATTTCTAGAACCACAGTACTTCCCTAGAGTTTTTTGTCAATGAACCACTTAAGTCACACTGCGGTACTAATAGTTATCAACAAAATGCGTTGTTTGGGGGGATACATTCCGCTACCATTCATACTAGCTACTACTAACACTTTTTATATATGGGAATGCAAGACATGCGCCACACAAGTCCAATGACGACACCTCTTACAGACGGAGGCATGAATACCACGACACCAATGGGCGGGGGAATGGCTCCAGAGTCTCATCGAAAAAGCTCATCTGTATTAGTGAGTATTATTGTCATTATTCTTCTCATTGTCGGAGCCCTTTGGTTTTTAGGTAAAGGGAAAGACGATGGGGTAACGTATGACGAGGAGGGGAATGCGATTACGCATGCACCTGCAGGCTCACTTGTTGCGGGATTTCCACAAGAATTACTCCTTGAACCAAGTGCAGCAATAGAAACAAGCTACTCAATCGCATACACAGGTCGCGGTGAACAGATGCCCGTCGCGCGCTACATGTCGACACTTGAATTTCATGAGGTTGTTGATGGCTACCGCCGACTTTTGGTTGACGGGGGATGGGTTGTATTGAAAGACGGATCAATTGATGAACTTCCTGTCACAAACTTCTCTGCACAGCGTAATGGAGAGACAGTAAACATAACACTTACATTGCAACAGAGCGGTAAAGCAGTTGTTGAGGTTGCATACACAATGCCGGTGACTCAATAGAAGATAGAGTATGGAAGATGGGAGATAGGTAAGAGACCCCCCAAGAGACTGGTTTTCATTGACGGGGTTGGGAAGACGTGGTACGTTGGGGAATAGAAGGGGATTCTCCTCCTCGAGCCTCATTTTGGCTCTTTACTAGGCCTTGTTTTAACCCGTAGAAATTGTCCACAGGTTAGTACAGAAAACCTTGACAGGAGGTACTTTTCTTCTGCCCAGTGACTATACTAGGTATGGGTAGTTCTTTTACAAGAAGAGCTTAGTTTTCAAGGTCAAAACCTTGAAATGCAATTATAGTTGTTCAACCGAAATACCTATTCCTCCTACGCGTAAAGCTACGGAGGACAAGCGCCGCCACATTGACGGCAGAAAGGAAAAGCGATGAACATCAGCAAGCGTTTTGCGCTCGTGGCTCTCATCCTGTTCGCCGCTCCTTTGGCGGCGTCCAACATCCAGTTCACGGATCAGGTGATTCGTGACGAGAACGTTCCTCTCTTGGTCGAGCTTCGGCGACTCCAGGAGAACAACAGCGTTTTCGAGATGACGGTTCCGACAGCGACTCGGGTGGACACCCTCGTGGTGTATCCGAACTCGTGGTCGGCTGAATCGACGGCGTCGTTCATGGGCGAGCTTGAGCTCGCTGATGCGCGACTGCATCAGATTCTCCACAACTCGAACAACAATTGGCTGACCTTTCCGAAGGTTGGTGTCGTGCGTTGGTCGCAAGATCCCGTGTTTCCGATGGATTATAGTATTCTGGATCCGCTTCGAGCCCAATACGGTGCTGACCGTGTAGTACTCGTCGTTGATGAATACCCAACCGGTGGTGGTGCAATGCTCTGTGGACCTTATGCAACAGTTCGTCGGGCTGTTCTGGGAGGGCTTTACGCTCACGAACTGTTCCACACGGTTTGTCTCGACCACGAGGAAGAGACAGCACTGACGCCGCCGGAAGGACTCGAAAACAACCGCGCGATGTATGTGTGCCCTGACGGTGGTGGCGATGGTTTTGCCGCCTACATGACGCAGTCGTCTCCGTGCGGTTGGTACAGTGCGGAGCGAGTTACGGGGCCCGGTGTCTTCTACAACGACATTGAGCTCGTTGGTCCGAACCAGCAGGCAACGCTCGTCCTTCAGGTTGCAGCGCCTCTGGCTGCGGCCGAGATGGACGCACCTCTGGGGCCCTGCGTTCCAAGCAATACGGTGATGTGCCTCGACAGTTCCAACAATTCTCTAGACAAGCGTTTTGAGCTCCAGGTCGAGTACAACACAGTGTTGGGGGGCGGTCGTTCGGGCTTCGGAACGCCGAGCGCTATTCCTGGTTCGACCGAATCCGGTCTCTTCTCTTTCTTCACGGAAAGCAATAAGGAGATGTTGGTGAAGATCATCAATGGGTGTGAACTCAACAGCTACTTCTGGGTGTTCTACGGAACAACCACGAACGTTGGCTTCACACTTACGATTCGCGATACACTGACTCAGGAAGTTACGGGGTACACCAACTTCGACCTGAACTTCGGTCAGATCGGCGACATCACCGCATTTCCTTGCAACTAACCTCTAGCTCTTCTTTTTTCAATACAAGGCGTCTCTTCACGGGGCGCCTTTTCTTTTTGCCCTGTCCCGTTAGAGGACATCGAAAATGTAGGGCAATTTTTTGCACCTCCAATGGGATGTGCATAACCTTCTTATTTTTTGGTTCGTCTAGCACTATACTGAAAGGAGTTTATAACTATTTATACGTCCCATGAAATCTATTGTACGAAATTCGTTACTTGGTATCGGTACGCTTTTGGCACTTGTGTGGATGGCGGTCCCAAACACGGCACGTGCCCTAGAGGTATGTTCAGGAATGGCGGTCCCTATCATGAGTATGACAATCAATGGGACGACGTATGCCAACAGCGCAGGAAATCGCGATGCGGTGTATTCAATCGCCGTATCATCAGGATCAACACTTCCTGTCACGTTCACCAACTCGAGTACGGGTGCTACGCCATACAATATCTCTCGCACATACCCTGTTGGGCATACACTGACGTACACAACAAACCCTGGAACGCTTTCGTATACAACGGATGTGTTAACAACCGACACACTCTTTGCTATCGGTGTTGATCGTGACTGTGTCGAAGATCCATCACCTGAAGGAGGGGGTTCAGTGACCGTGAATGTTACTGTTACAGCCCCTCCCGCACCAACAGCAACACTTACAGCGTCTCCAAACCCTGTAACATCAGACACACCAACAACGTTAACGTGGACATCAACAAACACAACATCATGTACAGCAACGGGGGGTGCGGGGTTTTCAACAGGAAGTGCAACAGGAGGAAACGATGCATCAAGTGATCTCACTACCGCAACGACATTTTCAATGTCATGTACAGGCCCTGGGGGTACGGTGAATAAAAGCGTTACGGTGAATGTGACGGCTCCATCAGCACTATCATGTTCAGCAAACCCTTCTCTGGTTAACCCTGATCAAAATACAGTTGTGACAGCATCAGGAGGAAGCGGAGGAACGTCTCCGTACTACACATGGAATACAGGGGGGGGAGGTTCATGTGCAACAGGAGGAACATGTACAACTTCGTATTCAACAATAGGAACAAAAGTTGTTACAGTGACACGGAACGGACAATCAAGTACGTGTAATGTGGAGGTTGGAGGGGGGGATTTGCCAACAGGCGCATTCACACCACCATTTGCAAATTGTACCGTAACTGGTTGGGGTGATGATGTTGATACAACAGCACCACGTCCGATTCGAATTTATTCTGATGGAACACTTGTAAAATCAACAACAGCTGGTGCAACGGGTTGTGTTGGTGCATCATGTACATTCTCATCGAGCCTTGCTGGCCTTGTTTCAACAGGAGTAGCTCATAGCATTACAGGTGAAGTACAAGGAGACACGAATGAATGGGTTGCTTTTTCGAACAATCCACAATCACTCACCTGTCCCGCAACAGACGTAACATGCTCTGGCCCGACAGCGGCACAAGAAGATGTAGATAGTGTGACATTCACAGCAAGCGGCGGTGCGGCACATACATGGGCAATTTCTCCGACGACAGGTATTTTACCATCAGGCTCAAGCGGTTCTGCATCATCTGTCACTAAAACATTTACAACAACAGGATCACGTACGGTCACCTTTACGCGCACGGACACAGGTGCGACGGGTGCATGTACGATAAACATTACATCGGGTCCACCACCTCTTACATTCCAACTTGGTGCAAGTGCTCCGGGTGTTGCGTACAATGGCACATCAATTCTCGTGAACTACGGTGTTGTGCCAACACTATCGTGGACATCTTCGGGTGCAGATACAACACGAAGTAAAGGAGCAAGCCCTAACGACACACTTTGGGGGGTAGCAGTAATTGCAGACAGTGGAACACAAAACGTGTCAGCAGCAACTGTTCGACGCAACTATTTTGGTGACGCCATACGCAATGGTCCACCAGTACAGGGGGTAAACGATAATGTGCTGGTACGTGTTCGTCCAGAATGTTTGCCTGCCGGTCAGCCACCCGTAGGTGTTAATCAACCAGTTACGCTTACGGCGCGAGGAGGAAACAGCACATATGCATGGTCAGCAATTGGAGGAACACCTGCAAGCGGATCAGGGGCCTCATTTACCGTTTCATATTCTGCTACAGGAACGAAGACAGTGAACGTCGGTAGTGATGCACTCGTCTCATCAAATTGTTACGTTACTGTGGAAGAAGAAGAACCAGCATGTTCTGCGGGAACAGTTGTTGTGTCATCAAACGTGCCAACAACATGGTCATTGTCTGGACCAAGTGGAACGATTACTGAAAACATAAACCAAAGTTCAGAGACATACACAGATCAACTTGCAGGTAACTATACTCTTTCAAATGTGCCAACGCTCGAGGGCTACCTTCCTCCATCAATTGCACCAGCATCGTCGCAAGCACTTGATTGTGGAGGAACAATCTCCTACACGATTACCTATACTGCCGAGCCACCACCACCTCCACCTGGAGGACCAGAAGTTGATCTTAAGATCAATGGATCAGACAACCCAACTCCTGTAGGGACTGATTCGGTTGTTGAACTTACATGGGAATCAAATGAAATTACATCTGGAACGTGTGTAGCAAGCGAAGGTATTCCTCCATGGTCAGGAAGTCGTGATGATAGCGGGAAAGGAGAAGATTCCGGAGTGCTTTCAAGTGATACAACATTCACTATTACGTGTGAAGCTGGAGATAAAAGTGGCGATGTGAGTGACAGTGTAACGATTCTTGTAAATGCACCACAGTGTAATGACGGTACTGACAATGATGCAGATACCTTTGTTGATTGGGATGGTGTAAACGGTATTGATGGAGACAATGACGATGATCCACACTGTGATGATGCGCTGGACGATAACGAACAAGGGGATGACGACACAGGGGGCGATGTCACTGAATGTTCAGACGGGTTCGATAATGACGGTGACGGTGGTATCGACTATGCCCCAGGCGCCGGCGGGGATATTCACTGCACAAGTGTTCTCGATGATTCGGAGAAGGGATCACCGGACATCAGGGAAATCTAGAACAGAGAACAGAGAACAGAGAACAGAGGACAATACCAGATGTTAAACACCGAGTGTTTAACACAAACAAAAACAGTTGCCGTCGGCAGCTGTTTTTGTTTTCTGAAAGTATGTCATCATGCATTCATGAAGGTTGGGCGATTGTTTGAAATACTGTTGGTATTTCTCGTTGCTATTGGCATTGCCGCAAGGGTTCTTTCATTTTATGTGGAAGAAATTGAAATCCCTGCCGCTGTGGCTGCTCCTATTACAGTTGTTCGAGAAGCGCTCACACCTCACCCAGAGCCGACAACGATTCTTGTTGTCGGCGATATCATGCTTGGTCGTCACGTGCGCACACTCATGCGAAAAAACGGCAATGACCACCCATTCGAACACATCACGGAACTTCTCAATTCTGTTGATATGGTCATCGGAAATCTTGAAGGCCCTATCACAACACGTGATGGAGATGCCACAAACACAATGCAATTTAGTTTTGATCCGTCAGTTGCAGAAACACTTGCGCAACACAACATTGAAACCGTAAGTGTTGCAAACAATCACGCGTTTGATCAGGGTAAAGAAGGATATAAAGACACAGAAAAATATCTTACCGACGCTGGTGTAGAGATGTTCGGCAAGCGCGGCACAACAGAAACGGGATCTGTGTATGTTGTGCCGCGCGCAAATCTTGCATTCATCGGACTTGATACAACCATTCAGTCACATGATAGAGAAGAACTAAGAAAAGAGTTGCAAAGTGTACCTCCCGAAATTACGCTCGCTGTTGTCATTCACTGGGGCAACGAGTATGAGATGACACATAACGACGATCAAATGGTATTTGCACATTTCTTAATTGATAACGGAGTCGATGTCATCTTCGGAGCACATCCGCACGTTGTGCAAGACATCGGCCTCTACAACAACAAACCCATTTTCTACTCATTAGGTAATTTTATCTTCGATCAGTACTGGAACGACGACGTACAGACGGGTCTTGCTATCAAAATAACTATCGATGAAGACGTCACCTACGAACTCATTCCGCTTTCAAGCGAACAAAGTCAGCCGTTCCCAATGTCTGCTACAACAAGCCAAGCGTTTCTTGACTCACGCGGACTCCTCTCAACTTTTGGAGGCTAAGCCTCCAAAATGACTAGACGCTGAGCGTCTAGTCAAAATGCCTTGACCTAGGCGGGTTTTCGGGTAGTATAGTCGTTACAGAACCGTAGACAGCTGGCGATCGAAAGGTCTTAATTCACAAGCCGGCCGAGGGGTCGATCTACTCTGTCCCGTCAAAGGGCCAAACGGTTTTGTTAGCCGTTTTTTTATTTAACAAACATGCCAATTACACGAGATATCAAAGGAGGCATCTTGAAAGAACTTCAAGAGGTCTTCGACAAACCGGGAGCGGTATTCGTAAACTTCCACGGTCTTACCGTGTCTAACACATCAGAGATGCGAAAAACACTTCGTCATGACGGTGTGAAGTATATGGTTGCCAAGAAGACACTCATTCGTAAAGTTCTTGGAGACAAGAAGGTTGCGGGCGAGTTACCAGAATTGCCTGGCGAAATTGCTGTTGTATATCCAGTTGAGAAAGACACAACAGATATCACAGCACCAGCGCGTGGTGTGTACGCATTCCAGAAGAAGTTTGATGGTCGCGTTTCAATTGTCGGCGGAATCTTTGAAGGTGCATACCTCACGGGTTCCAAGATGCTTGAGATCGCAACAATCCCATCACAACACGTGCTTCTCGGAATGTTTGTGAACATCATCAACTCTCCTGTGCAGCGTTTCGCAATAGCGCTCCAGGCAGTTGCAGATAAGAAGTCAAATTAATTAAACTCTAGAAAATATTATGGAAGGAGAAACAAAATCAGCAGCAGTTCCTGCAAAGTTCAAGGACATCGTTTCAAAGATTGAAGAAATGAGCGTTCTTGATTTGAACGAACTCGTAAAGGTATTCGAAGAAAAGTTCGGCGTTTCAGCAGTTGCAGCAGCCGCAGCTCCAGCAGCAGGCCCAGCAGCAGAAGAAAAGTCTGAATTCAACATCGAACTTACCGCAGCAGGTGAAAACAAGATTGCTGTTATCAAGGTGGTGAAGGACGTAGCGGCCCTCGGTCTCAAGGAGGCAAAGGACATCGTTGACGGCGCACCATCTATGGTGAAGCAAGGTGTTAAGAAGGAAGAAGCAGAAGAAATCAAGAAGAAGATTGAAGACGCAGGTGGTAAGGTTACTCTCAAGTAATCAAACCCTCGTGTTTAACAAAACCGCCCCGAAATGGGCGGTTTTGTTTTTGGTCATGCTATAGTATTTCCATGAAAAAGGGGCTATCGACAGAAGCCTATAAAGGAACGCGAGACTTCTATCCAGAAGACATGGCGGTGCAGAACTACATATTCTCAACAATGCGAAAGGCGGTTGAGCGATATGGCTACGTTGAATATGGGGCTTCAATTCTCGAAGAAACAGCTCTCTACGAAGCAAAGACGGGTTCTGAAATCGTTAACGAACAAACATACTCCTTTATTGATCGTGGTGAGCGTAATGTGACGATGCGTCCAGAGATGACGCCAACCGTTGCTCGTATGGTTGCTGCAAAACGCCGCGATCTCCCATTACCGCTTCGTTGGTACTCGATTCCAAACCTTTTCCGTTATGAACGACCACAGCGCGGACGTTTGCGTGAACACTGGCAATTGAATGTCGACATGTTTGGAAGTGACACAATTGAAGCAGATACAGAAGTTGTCGCTGTTGCACACGCTGTTATGCATGCATTTGGTGCAAAAAATTCTGATTTCACAATTCATGTGAATCACCGCAAGCTCATCAACGATATTGCGCGAACATTTTTTGCTCTCGATGACGATGCATCACAAAAACTCATGAAGTTGATGGATAAGCGAGCGAAGATGGATGCAGATGCGTTTGAAAAGGCCGCAGAAGAAATTGTGGGAGATAGAACAGGGGAGTTAGTTTCAATTTTGGAAGCGCGCGCCGTCGCGAAACTTCCGGAAGCGCTTTTGAACACTGACGGCGCGCGCGAGCTCGTTGCACTTTTGGAAATGTTAAAAAGCAAAGGTATTTCAAACGTCTCATTTGATCCAACAATCGTTCGTGGTTTTGATTACTACACCGGCATGGTGTTTGAAGTGTTTGATGTGAGTGATGAAAATAACCGCGCACTCTTCGGTGGGGGACGCTATGACGACCTCGTCTCGATTTTTGATGTTGAAAAAGTATCAGGTGTTGGATTTGGTATGGGAGATGTGACGATTCGTGATTATCTAGAAACTCACAAAATACTTCCCGCATTTACCTCAACGACTGATGTCTATATATGTGTGCTCGAAGCAGATGTTGTCACATTTGCTGACGATGTTGCAGATCATTTGCGCACAAGTGATGTGAATGTTGCCGTTGATTACACAGGGCGCAAGGTTCCTGCACAGATAAAGACAGCAGAGAAGCAGGGAATTCCATACATTATCTGTATTGGCGAAGAAGAAAAAGAAATCAAACAGTTCAAAGTGAAAACACTTGCATCACACGAAGAAAAAACAGTTTCGTGGGACGATTTGCCTGCATTTTTTGGGAAGAAATAAAAAATTCTCCCACATAGCGTACGTGGACAGCGCCCAGCCCCAGTTCTTGTGCACAAGAACTGGGGCTGGACTGTTTTATTTAATGCTAGAATAGAACAAGACTAGCCATGAAATTCCACTACAAATCAGTTACAGTAAGCGGCGAAACAAAAGAAGGAACGGTTGAATCCGCTGATGCTTTTGCGCTCGCAAAGACACTCCAATCTGCACATGAAACCCTTGTGTCCGCTACTCCAGAGGCGGAAGCTAAAAAGTCACTCAAAAACTTCAATATCAACATTGGAGGTGTAAAGCTCGCGGATAAGATTACGTTTTCAAAAAACTTGGCGGCAATGATTGACGCCGGCCTCACTATTTCACGCGCACTTGATGTGCTCGAGCGACAAACAAAGAGCAAGGTATTCAAAGAACAGCTTCAAAAGATTGGAGAAGATGTTGAAAAGGGAGGTACGCTTTCGTCTGCAACAGCAAAGTTTCCAAAAACATTCTCATCACTCTTTGTTTCGATGGTGCGCGCGGGTGAAGAGTCAGGAAAGTTGGGTGAGTCGCTCCGTATCGTTGCTGAACAAATGGATCGCTCATACACACTTCGTCGAAAAATCCGCGGTGCGATGATGTACCCAGGCATCATCATGAGCGTGATGATTATCATTGGTATTTTGATGCTTATGTTTGTGGTGCCAACACTTACCGCGACATTTAAAGAGCTTGAAGTTGATTTGCCGATCACCACACGATTCATTATCGCAGTGTCGGATTTCTTCAAAGCACATCCCTTTGCTGTCTTTGGAGGATTGATTAGTCTTGTGGTAGTTTTCATACTTTCACTTCGTACCGCAAAAGGAAAACGAGCGTTTGAGTTTACGATCATGCGCATTCCGGTGATTAAAGGACTTGTACAAGAAACAAATGCGGCGCGTATGGCGCGCACATTCTCGTCCTTGTTGTCGTCAGGCGTGGAAGTGGTGTCTGCGCTTGGTATCACACGCGACGTTGTGCAGAACTCATACTACAAAGAGATCCTTGTTGAAGCAGAGCAAGGGATTCAGAAGGGCGCACAGCTCTCAACAGTCTTTGCGGCGCATGAAAAACTCTATCCACCCATGGTGAATGAAATGATTGCTGTTGGAGAAGAAACGGGGAAATTGCCAAGCATGTTATTGCAGATCGCAGAATTTTTCGAAGCGGAGGTAGACCAAAAAACAAAAGATATGTCGACGATTATTGAACCGTTTTTGATGGTGATTATCGGAGGCGCCGTCGGGTTCTTCGCACTTTCTATGATTTCTCCAATTTACTCACTGTCGTCAGGAATCTAAAATGTTCACAATATATACTCCAACAAAGAGTTCCCAGAGACTCGGTCTCTGGCCCAGAGACCGAGTCTCTGGGAGGGCATTCACACTCGTCGAACTACTCGTCGTTCTTTTTATTGTGGCAATTATTTCTGCTGTCGTGTTTGCATCTCTCATTTCATACAAACGCCGACAATCAGTCATGGTGTCGTCCGCACAAATCGCAACAGCGCTTACGGACGCTCGCTCACGCTCGCTTGCGGGCATCAACGATTCAACACACGGTATTTATTTTGCAGATGACGAAATAATTATTTTTGAAGGAGCGGCCTACGTAACAAATGATCCTGAGAACGAGACTGTCATGCTTGAAACTGGTGTACGTGCAACGACAACATTGTCAGGTGGTGGTCGAACTGTTGTCTTTGTCCGCCTTACAGGGCAAACGGCGTCAGGAACGGTGGATGTTTTTTCAGAGGGGGACTTTAGTGTGTTACGCACTATTACCATTCATGAAACGGGAATTGTCTCGTATACTGAATAAAGACATGCGACCAACATATGAGCGCGGAATAGGACTCATTGAAGCCGTCATTGCATCAGCAATCATGGTGTTGGTAACGCTTGGCATCGTTGCGGCGCAAGCCTACTTGGTGCGCTCAACAAGCACTGCGACAGACCTCATTCAAGCACAGTATCTTTTGGAAGAAGGATTTGAGGCAATTCGTCTCATTCGCGACAACGACTGGGCAACAATTGAAGGGCTTTCAAACAACGTTGCGTACACGCTCTCATTTAATGGCGCGGTGTGGTCGGCAACGACAACGATGGGTATCATCAACAATCGATTTGATCGACGTGTAACGCTGTATCCGGTGTATCGCGATAGCTCGTCGCGCGATATTGCAGAATCAGGAACACTTGATCCACTCACACGACGTATTGAGGTCTCAATTGCGTGGTTTGATCGTAGTGCAACATCAACTCGTACAGGCACAACGTATCTCACCGATCTTTTCTAATATGAAATTTTTTACACACACAAACAGAGAGCAGATAAAGGAAAAATCAACTTGGAGGCTAAGCCTCCAAGGATTTGGAGGCTTAGCCTCCAAGGGAAGGCGAGGGTTCACGTTGCCGGAACTCGTTGTCTACTGCGCAATCCTTACACTTCTCGTGATTGTTGTGATGATGGGAGTCGCGGGTGTGATGAAGACATACGGTACAGTACGTGCGAATCAAGAAATCAGCCGTTCAGCATCAACAGCGCTCGAACGCATTGTGCGTGATATTCGTTCCGCAGAATCAATTGATGTGATTAACAGTACGCTTGGTGTGTCGCCCGGTGTACTTATTCTCACGATTCCGGTGACTGAAGTGACGGACAAGACAGTTCGTTTCTATCTTGATAACGGACGTGTGTATGTTGAAGAAGATGATGTTGTGATAGGGGCTTTGACGACAGAACGCGCAATCGTATCGGTGTTGTCATTTACACAAATTACAACCGCTGAATCACAGGGCGTGCGCATCAACATGACGATTGATACATCAAACGGAAAGGGAACGATTACTGACACCTTTACCACCACATCAGTGCTTCGTGGCTCATATGGAATTTAATATGAAACACTTCCATCCAAAAGAAGCAGGACAAGCAATCATCACGGCAATCATATTGTTTGTGTTTGTGTCGATGGGGATTGTTGTTGGTATGACAGCGCCCGTCGTGCGCGATATATCAATTGCGCACGATGTCGCGAATTCAAAGAAGACCTATTTCCTCGCAGAAGCAGCATTTGAGGATGCGCTCTATCGACTTGGTCATGGTATGGCGATTGATTCAACGGAGACTTTGACAATCGGAGAGGACAGCGCAAGTGTTTCTATAACCGACATTTTGGGAGGAAAAGTAATAACGTCAGTTGGGGATGTTGATGGTGCAACTCGAAAATTGTCGGGCACCATTTATGCCGGCACCGGTGTCGCATTTAACTACGGCGTGCAGACAGGACACGGAGGATTTTACATGGGACAGAATGCTGGTGTGAACGGCAACGTCTATTCAAACGGAAATCTTATTGGTGAAAACGGTTCGTTTGTGACAGGTACGGCAATTGCGGCAAACAGTGCGGCACTCACGAGTGATCAATCGAATACACTACCGTCATCTCCACCCCAGAGCATCATTTTTGGGAATGCAAACGGTACACAAGACATTGCACAAAGTTTTCAACTTTCGACAACAAGTCCAATCAATAAAATTGATTTGTATATCAAAAAAACAAGTACGCCGGGGAATGCAACGGTGCGTATCGTGAATGATTCATCGGGAAATCCAGGTGGAACGACGTTGACGAGCGGTACACTTTCTTCGGCAAACGTTACGACAGCATATGGGTGGGTATCGGTGACACTTTCGCCAAATCCAGAACTCACGTTGGGTACGACATACTGGCTCGTCGTTGATGCAGGAACGGATGCGAGTCGCTACTACACGCTTGCGGCGAACACAGCTACATACGGAAGCGGGCAAGCAAAAATTGGACGCTATGGCGTATCGTGGGGGGACACTACACCCGCAGGACTTGATGGGTACTTCAGCATCTATCTTGGGGGCATTACGTCAACGATTGACGGTATACAAGTTGGTTCAGATGGATTGGGGGATGCATGGGCGCACACGGTAACCGATACGAATGTCGTTGGTGACCTCTTTTGTGTCACAGGATCAGGCAATAACAAAGCATGTGATACATCACGACCAGATCCTTCCCCTCAACCGTTTCCAATTTCCGAAGCGAACATTACACAATGGAAACTTGATGCTGAAGATGGGGGAACTTTTTCGGGGAATTATACGCTCGATGGGACATCTACAGCACTTGGTCCAAAGAAAATAAATGGCAACTTAAACATTTCAAACGGTTCAACGCTTGTTATCACAGGAACGATTTACGTGACGGGAACAATCACACTTGATACCAATGTGACGGTAGTGCTTGATCAAACATACGGAGCAGCAAGCGGTATTTTGATGAGCGATGGGCATGTCCATGTGCGAAACAATAGTATTTTTGAAGGGACAGGAACCGCTGGTGCGTACATTTTGCTTTTGACGACAAGCGATTGCCCCGCAAGTCCTTCATGTAGTGGTAATTATGCGATCAACGTTGAAAACAACGCCGGCGCCGTGGTGTTGAACGCTCAACAGGGGACGCTGTATATGTCGAACAACTCTGGAGCAAAAGAAGCAACTGCGTATCTGATTGAACTTGCGAACAACGCTTCTATTACATACGAAGGAGGACTTTCAAACATGAACTTCGTATCTGGTCCGGGTGGATCCTTCTCGATACACAGCTGGCGAGAGACGGAATAAGGCTTTTTTTCGGGTGAGTCCTCGTCTGGTGGTATACTTTGTGTATGGCTCGAAAACTGTTCGCACTTAATTGGAAGATGAATCCTGAGCGTCTCGCGGATGCCGAGGCGCTCTTTACTGCAACAAAGCGGATTTCACATATAACAACGGGAGTTGGATTTGTGGTTTGTCCTCCCACTATTTTCCTCTCTGCATTGCGAAAAAAATATGATGGCAATGTGTTGTTAGGAGCACAGGACGTGTATCCTGAAACAAAAGGCGCACACACAGGCTCAATTTCTCCATATATGCTGTCATCACTCAATGTGAAGTATGTGATTGTTGGACATTCAGAGCGCCGTTCCGATGGGGAAACGGATTACGTTGTTGCCACAAAAGTAAATGCTGTA
Source organism: Patescibacteria group bacterium (assembly GCA_038064475.1). GTDB lineage: Bacteria > Patescibacteriota > Minisyncoccia > Phycocordibacterales > EsbW-18 > EsbW-18. The sequence continues at coordinate 19,829 of JBBTTA010000003.1, read as the reverse complement.
CTTGATGCGCGCATGTCACCAATTCTTTGTGTTGGTGAAGCGGCGCGTGACGATGCAGGAAATCATTTTGCAATGCTTGAGGCACAACTCCGCGCATCACTCAAAGGCGTTTCAAAGGCAAAGGCAAAACAACTTGTTATTGCGTACGAACCACTGTGGGCGATTGGAAAAACATACAAACAATCAATTAATGCACACACATTGCAAGAAACGGTACTTTTCATTCGAAAAATTTTAACAAAAATATTTGGACGAGCAGCGGGTATGTCGGTCCCTGTGTTGTACGGAGGATCAGTTGAAAAAGAAAACGCAGGAGATCTTTTGCGAAACGGTTCGGTGAGCGGTTTTTTAATCGGCCACGCAAGTCTTGATCCTGATCATCTTCGCGCGCTTGTTCGCGCGCTTGTTCGCGCGCTCTAATTCTATGCTTATTTCTGTAGCTGACGCCCCACTTTTAACTGGCAAACGCGTACTCATTCGTGCAAGTTTAAATGTGCCATTGAAAGACGGAAAAATCCTTGAGCCAACACGAATTCTTGAAGCACTGCCAACAATCATGCATGTGCGTGATCGGGGCGGCAAAGTTATTTTAATCAGCCACCTTTCAGGTGAGGCTGACGCATCACTGATGCCAGTGTATGAAATGTTAACGGAACTCGTACCGACATCATTTGTACCAAATATTTTCTCTCGTGAAGGAAAAGAAATTTTGAGCGAGATGCAAGATGGGGATGTGGTACTTATCGATAACATTCGCCAGTACGCTGGAGAAGAATCTGCGGATGCAAAATTCACACATGATTTAGCCGAGTGTGCCGACATCTTCGTCAATGACGATTTTACGTCGGCGCACCGCACACATGCGTCTGTGGTACTGTTGCCAAAACTTCTGCCAAGCTTTATGGGGCTACAGTTTGAGAAGGAGTACACACAGCTTTCAAAAGCGTTTACGCCAGAGCACCCTGCGCTTTTGATTATTGGCGGTGCAAAACCTGAGACAAAAATCCCTTTAGCAAAAGCATTTGTTTCAAAAATAGATAACGTGTTTCTTGGCGGTATCAGTGCGAACACGCTTTGGAACAGAAAGGGATACGAGGTAGGAACATCAATTGTTTCAAATGAACCAATTCCTGATATGAAAGAAATTCTTCAGGCACCGAATGTGGTGTTGCCGATTGATGTGCGTACAAAAAGAGAAGGCATGAGTTTGCGTGTGAAGTCGCCTGATCGCTTGGAAAAAGACGAAATGATTGTCGATGCGGGGCCAGCAACAATCGCACATCTACGAGATTTAGTGAATAAAGCAAAATTTATTTTATGGAATGGTCCGTTGGGTCACTACGAACTTGGATTTACGGAATCGACGTTTGCATGTGCGGAAATGCTCACCGAATCAAATGCGACAACAATCATCGGTGGTGGTGATACTGTTGCGGCGATTGCGCATCTTGGTTTGAATGACAAATTTACATTTGTTTCAACGGCAGGAGGAGCCATGCTCGACTTTTTGGCGGAAGGCACATTACCGGGAATTGAAGCATTGAAAGATTGATCAAATATCGGGGGGGGGTTTTAAAGGAGGTGGCATGAGTGCAAAAACCCCCGACGCATTCGCGTCGGGGGTTTCATCGTTTCTATTTAAATGCGTTTCTGATTTTTTCAACACTAGCTTTGTCGTACGTGAGGAGGGATCCTTCTTTTCGTTCCCACGATTTGTATCCGTCGTTTGCGAATCGTGGAATGACATGGAAGTGCGAGTGAAAAACCACTTGTCCAGCTTCTGCGCCATTGTTCATACCAATGTTTACTGCGGGCGCATCAACGGCTGCCATTGTCGCTTTTGCGACTTTCTGTGCTGTTTGAATCATTGCGGCGAGCACATCTTTCGGTGTGTCGAGAATATTTTCGTAATGTTTTTTTGGTACGACAAGTGTGTGGCCGGGATTGATAGGGTGTACATCAATAAACGCTATTGTTGTGTCGTCTTCGTAGACCTTATCCGCAGGAACCTCTCCTGCGATTATTTTGCAAAAAATACAGTCATTCATATCTCTAGTATGCCATATCGCTAGGTGAAATGGGTAGAAGGCATATAGTGTCTTATTTTAGGCCTTTAAATAAGAATTTGATGTGCTGGTGGTATACTCGACGGAATGAAAGGGTACTCCATGCGTTCACATGAGGAAAAAAGCAGTTATGAAGCGCTTTTGGGTTATCCGGAACTCATACAGAACCTCCTTTTTGGGCGTGGTGTACACTCGGCGGACGCTATTGAACGGTTTTTGAATCCCGATTATGAGCGGGATGTGTATGATCCGTTCTTACTCAAGGGGATGGATACAGCTATTGCGCGGATTGTCGAAGCGATTGAGAAAAGTGAATCGGTCGCGCTCTTTAGCGATTTTGATGCTGACGGTATTCCTGCGGCTGTGGTGATGTCGGATGCATTTGCAAAATTGGGGCATACACATATTTCCGTAACGATTCCACACCGCAACACGGAAGGATTTGGTTTGAATGAGGACGCAGTGACAAAATTTATTAATGAAAAAGTATCGCTCGTGATTACGCTCGACTGTGGTATGGGGGATGCCGTGCACGTAAAGCGTCTCATGGATGCAGGAATTGCTGTGATTGTGACGGATCACCACCTTCCAAATCATGCGGTGCCTGAAGCGACAGCCATTGTGAATCCAAATCAAACTGGAGATACATACCCAAATAAACATTTGTGCGGTTCAGGTGTTGCATACAAGGTGGTACAAGCACTCTTTTCTCATATTCAAACTTCAAAACTTCCAAACTTTGAAACTAACAAACCACCTGCTGGTTGGGAGAAATGGCTTCTCGATATGGTTGCGATCGCAACACTTTCCGATATGGTGGCACTTACAGGAGAGAATCGTGCACTTGTGACGTACGGATTGTTGGTGTTACGCAAATCTCCGCGTGTTGGATTACGTACACTTTTAAAACATCTTCGTATCAAACAGCACGCCCTTACTGAAGACGATGTGGTGTTCATGATTACGCCGCGCATCAATGCCGCGTCGCGCATGGACGAGCCTGAACTTGCGTTCAGGCTCCTATCGACGCGCGACGTCACCGAAGCACAAACACTTGTTGAACATCTCGACGGCATCAATAACGAACGAAAAGGCGCTGTTGCGCACATGTCGAAAGAAATAAAAGAGAAAATGGAAGGAAAAACACCATCGCCTGTGCTTGTGGTAGGAAATCCACACTGGCGCCCAGGGTTATTGGGCTTGGCAGCGACACGTGCCGTTGAAGTGTATGGACGACCTACTTTTGTGTGGGGACGAGGAGATGCAGCAGTAATCAAAGGATCATGTCGAAGTGATGGCAGTGTTGATGTAAACGTTCTCATGAATGAAGTGAAAGAATACTTTTTGGAATTTGGTGGCCATGCAAAGTCGGGAGGATTTTCAACAACCGTTGAACATATCGTGAATCTTGAACAAGCGCTTTCGGATGCATACGTACGCGTAAAAAACGGCATGGTAAAAGAAGAAACGACAGTGTGCGACGCAGAACTCACTATTTCGGATGTGAATGGCACAACGTCTCGCATGATTCAGAAACTCGCACCGTTTGGTATGGGAAATGACAAACCGATTTTTGTACTTCCGACTGTGCGTGTGAATGCAGTGTCATGGTTTGGAAAAGCAAAAGAACATATTCGTTTGACACTTGCCGATGAAAAGGGAAATGTTGCGCAGGCAATTCAATTTTTTGCAAAAGAAAATCAGACGTTTGTTGATTTAAATATAGGAACTGTTGTCACGGTGCTTGGTAATTTGGAACAGAGTGATTTCGGTCGCACACGAGAGGTGAGGATTCGTATTGTTGACGTGGTGAAGATTTAGGAGTATTTTCTCTCTAGAACGTAACTCAAGAGTACAGACCTGAGGAGGCTCTATGTTTTGGTCCAACGGCGGACTTGTGTCCTGTGACGGTTGGTTTCGTCTACAACCACTTCTGAAGAAGTTTAAGTTGAGGGCGTATTTTCAGGTAGATGAAGTCGATCGCGATGGGAGGGAAAACAAATACAAAGAAGGTGAGTTGAGGTTTGTTGAGATCGTTCACAGAAAAGAACGCACTCAAAACCTCATCGAGAGTCTCAAAGGTTTTACACTCACTGATGTTCATCGCCTACTCAAGAAAATGGGTTTTCGAGAACTCCGCCAAAACAAGAAACTCCGCAAGAAGCGCGAATACCGATGGACAAACTGTTAGGTAGCCCTGCTGTAAGGCAGTTTCAGGCCGCGGACCCTTTCGGGGGACGCGGCTTTTTGCATGCTAAAATAGTTTTAATGAAATACATTCTTAATACAGATGGTGGAGCAAGAGGAAATCCAGGTCCTGCAGGGATTGGATTTGTTATTTCAGATGGCACGACTGTTGTGAAAAAAGGTTGTGCGTATATTGGTGAGACGACAAACAATCAAGCTGAATATGAAGCGTTGATTCGCGCGCTCGTTGAACTTGAAACAGTTGTATCGGAAGCTACGCGAGCTGACGTTTTAGTAGAGGTGCGTATGGACAGTGAGCTCGTCGTAAAACAGCTTCGCAAAGAATACAAAGTAAAAGACAAAGGATTGAAAGAACAGTTTGCAAAAGTGGGAGTTCATATCGCACAATTTCCACACATTGTGTTCATCCACGTTCCGCGAGAGAAGAACGCAGAAGCGGACGAACTTGCAAATGAGGCGATGGATATGCACGAAGCGTAATAATCAAATAGTGGGGAAAAAATGATTGGACGCTCGGCGTCCAATCATTTTCTTTATCTAAATTTGAACAGGTACGTGCTACAAAAGGAAATGCGTTTCGCATTTCCGATTTTGATTTGTGTGGCAGTAGTTGCGGTAGGAGTTCGCTTTTTAACGCTTTCACCACCGGTGCATGATGCCTATCTCGACGAGACACTAGGAAAAGAAGTCTCTTTTGAAGCGCTCATTATTCGTGAGCCAACCCACAAAGAAAACAATCAGCGGATTGTTGTTGGGCTTCCAAGCGATGCACGAGTAACAATTTCTGCTGAACGATATCCGAAATTTGAATACGGAGATTATGTAAAACTCTCTGGCAAAGTGCGTTTGCCAGAGAGTTTTGAAACAGAGAGCGGACGCATGTTTGCGTATGACTCATATCTCGAAAAAGACGGCATTGCGTATCAAATGCTGTATCCGAAAACGGAACTCATTTCTCGTAACAATGGAAATGTTCTTTTTGAAGCACTGTTCAAGGTACGGCGGGCATTTCTATCATCAATTCGCACCACGATACCCGAACCACATGCGTCTCTCGTATTAGGTATAACGATCGGCGTTGAAGACGGGTTGGGGAAAAAGTTTGAAGATCTCTTTCGCACGGTCGGTATTATTCACATCATCGTATTGTCGGGCTACAACATTACAATCGTGTCTGAATTCATGGCACGTGCGTTTAAATTTCTTCCACACAAACTGCCCTCGATTCTCGGCATCATGTCAGTTGTTCTATTTGTCATCATGGCGGGCGCATCTGCTGCAACGATTCGTGCGGCAATCATGGCGATACTTGTTGTCGTTGCACGAATGATCGATCGCCCGTACAACATATCGCGTGCGCTTTTGATTGCAGGCGGTGTCATGGTATTTCATAATCCGCACATTCTTTTTCACGATCCGTCATTTCAACTTTCATTTTTAGCAACCCTTGGGTTGGTGTATGGAACGCCGCTTGTTGCACGTGTGTTTGTAAAACTTCCTGAAACATTTGGCATACGCGAGAGTGCGACGACAACGGCGGCAACACAATTATTTGTGTTGCCGCTTCTTCTGTATCAAACAGGGCAGATGAGCGTTGTTGCACTTCCCGCAAACATACTTGTCTTGTGGTCGATGCCTTTTATTATGGCAACAACATTTGGCGCGGGCGTTATCGGTTTTTTCTCGTCGACGCTCGCACTTCCGTTCTCGCTTATAGCATACACATTTTCTGAATACGTGTTTTTTATTGCTGAAACACTTGCACGTCTTCCCCTTGCATTATTTGCGCTTCCACCATTTCACTGGAGTCTGTTGGCTGTCATGTATGGCACACTTTTCTTTCTCGTGTATCGATTTACGCCGAAGCTTTTAAAAACCACGCATTAATCGTTTCCCAGTTCAATGCATTCAAATACGCCTCAATATATTTTGATTTATCAGCTGGAATATAATCGCGGAGGTATGCGTGCTCCCACACATCCAAAGTTACGATAGGGGAAAGACCGGTGAGGTGACCGAGGTGTTGTTCATCAACCCACTGTGTCAAAAGACGCTTCGTTGTCGGATCATAGTAGAGCATTGCCCAGCCAATACCTCGTGTAAGGCCAATTGCCTTGAAACGGTTCATGAACATCTCGACACTACCCCATGTTTCGACAATAGCCTTAGCAAGGGGACTGTCGGCATCCAAAGGTTTTGGGCCACCCTCAAGGGCGGTGAAGTAGTACTCATGGTTACGCATACCATCAAACTCAAAGGCAAAACGGCGCTGGAGCTCGCCTAATGCATAGGCGTTTTTTTCAGAATCGCCAGCATACTCCTCAATCTTGTCCAAAATAACATTTGCCTGCTTAACATAGCCCTCGTAGAGCTTAACGTGGGCCTTGAGGGTATCGTCTGAAATGCCCTCAACTGTAGGAAGTGTGAAGGTTTTTGGGTCAAAATGCTTCATGTGTAGAAAAATGCTCCTAAGGATTAAGTGCTTGACTAGTATACCATAGGGCAATATATGGTCCTGTTAAGCCATATCTGGGGGAGCCATTGACGATAAAGGAAAGATATTGTGATGTATTGACAAATAAGGATGGCGTGCTATACTAAAGGACCTTTCATCGAAAGGGCCGTGCCTTCGGGCATGGCTTTTTTCTTTGATGGGTATCTATGGAAAATAAAAACTTGAAACTTATATCAGAAACATTGAGCAAATGGCTCATCTCAGGTGTTGTAACATTGCTTGCTTTTAGCACCAATATCACAATGCTTGCGAACCATGCAGCCATTGCGGCAACCACAAACGGCGTTGATACGTTCATTTCGGGCGATGTTAACGACGAAGTGCTCTGGCTTGCACGCGCAGTCTATTCTGAATCAAAGCGCGCGGAAGAGCAGGCACTTGTTGCATGGGTGATCCGCAACCGCGTTGAATCAACATTTTTCCCTGATACCTACCGTGATGTTGTTCTCCAGCGTGGTCAATTCTCTGGTATGCATGCAACCGATGCACAATACTGGACAAACATCTCGCTCGACTATGATGACGAGAGCCCTGCATGGGACACTGCGCTTTCAATTGCACGTGCTGTCTACTTCGCAGATGCAGTATTGCGCCCTCTTCCTGCAACGGTGCTTCACTTCTACTCGCCTATGAGTATGTTGGGAACACCTTCTTGGGCAAAAGATTTGAGCCCTGTGCACTCAGTTCGTGATGGTGAGTCAGTTCGATTCGCATTCTTCGCAAACGTAATGTAAAAGCTGTTCGCTTGTCTCTTTTCAAAAAGCACACAAAAACAATACTTTGTTTTTGCTCCGTCCGGCGCCGTCGCGCCTCCCGAGGCTTCTTGAAAAGAGCAAGCTCACTTACACGTTAATACAAATACACGAAAAGCCCCGCATGACGCGGGGCTTTTTGTTAGTAGGAAATACTTGACTTTTCTCATTAATTTGATATGATATGTCCAGAGTCCTTTGAAAGTGCGAGGGACAAAAATCAACCCAAGTTAATTTAAACAGAAGGTCTTCTAAGGAGGAGACAATGCGTCAGCGAAACTTCGGTTTCATCCTGCTTTTCATCATCTTCGTCGTGGCACCTTCGATGGCCACAACGACGATCCACGACGATCCCGTCGTCCTCGACGGCAACTTCGCGTGGGACACCGCAGCCTCGAGCCAGTGCGTCCTCTTCGGAAGCCCAGGCAACGAGTCGGCTCTCACGTTCTTCATGAACGGGGGGGAGTTCGAGCAGAAGTCGCATCTCTATCCGCCCGTGGCGGAAGCCGGTGCGCAATTCGGACGTCGGGTGAGTATTTCTAGCGGCTGCCGCGTGGCAGTCATCTGTGCTCCGCGTGACGATCAGCGTGGCGTCGACGGCGGCGTTGCCTTCGTTCTCGAAGGACCGGGCGATGGATCGTTTACGCACCTGCAAACGCTGTATGGGAGCGATACCGATGCAGGCGACAATTTCTGTTCGGATGTGTCACTCACACAGAACGGACTTGGTGTCGTCATTGGTGCTTCGTACGTCGACAAGGTATACGTGTTCACACGCGGTGCCCTCGGCCAGATGTTCGGGAACGAGAAGAAGTTTACGTACACGGGCGACGACGTCGGCGGGCTTGCTGGCTACAGCGTCTGTGCTGGCGGCGATCCGACGTTGGGCACGATGATGTCCGTTGTCGGTATTCCGATCTCGTACAACAACGATGGCACGGACGACTGGTTCGGCGCGATCGAAGTCCGCGAGCAGAATCGAGGTGGGGCGAACAATTGGGGAGTCCGTAACAGGATCACTTTCACGAACGCTGAACGTCTCGGTTGGTCGGTGGCTTGTAGTCGCGAGGACAATCTCGCGATTGCAGGCGCTCCTCTCGACATGACGGCTGGGGGAGGTTCGGGATTTGCTCCCGAAACGACGGGTCAAGGAAGAGGGAAGGTGTACGTCTTCAAGCTCGAGGGCTCGGTGAGCTTCTCGATACTGCAGACGCTCATCTCAACTTCTCCACAAGACGATGGCGAGTTCGGACGAGCCGTCTCGTATGACGACGCGAGCAATACGCTTTTGGTGACGGAACCGTTCGCTGATGTGAGCGGCTTCGAAAATCAGGGGCGAGCATTTCTGTATCACGACAACAGCTCGCTCTTTGTACGCGACCTCACGTTCTTGCCGACTCATCAGAACTCGTTCGAGGAGATCGGCCTCTCCGCTTTCGTCCGGGGTGGACGAGCATTTGTCGGGTCGCCGTATGCGGATTTCCCGGGTCAGATCGACTCGGGGGGCGCGTATGTCGTTCCGACAGCGTTCTTCCGAGACGGGTTCGAATCAGGCAACATGTCGGCATGGAGCTCGACGGTTCCGTAACAACCTCCGCACTTTCACAAGCAATTCAACAACGGGCGACCTCTCCGGAGGTCGCCCGTTTTTTCTTTTCCTAATACAACTTTTAAAATATCCGTAAACATTGACGAATATTTTAAATCTGCTATAATACCCCTAGTGTAAAAAGGCTCGTGACGTGTAGTCACGCGCCTTTTTATGAAGACAGTTCTTTGTCATCAAACAAGGAGAAACAAGAAAGTGAAAACGAGTCTCGCATCGATGTTGCTGGCCTACTGGTGGGTTCTTCCCGCCATCCTCTTCATCATGATGTACAAGTGGACGTTCCGTCTCTTCGGAGCCGTGATCGTTCCCCAAGACTGCATCGCCATCGTCGAGAAGAAGTTTGTCCTGTTCGGCAAGTACAAGACGCTTCCTGACGGTGCCATCATCGCCCTCAACGGCGAGGCCGGCGTGCAAGCGGACACGCTTGCCCCCGGCCTTCATTGGTTGTACTGGCCTTGGCAGTTCAGTATCACGCTTCAGAAGTTCATCACAATCGGTCGTGGGAAGGTCGGACTCGTGGAGTCCAGAGGTGGTCAGCCGATGCCGGCTGGCCGCATTCTGGCTCGCAAGGTGGAGTCCAACACGTTCCAGAACGCCCGCGTATTTTTGACGGGTGGCGGTGAGCGCGGTACCCAAGCGGCAATCATTCCGCCTGGCACCTACCGTATCAACACCGCACTCTTCACTGTCGTGGAGGCGGACGCGATCGAAATCCCGGACAACATGGTCGGCGTGGTCACGACGAGTGACGGACAGCCCCTCAATTCCCGAAACGGCGATATTGCCGGCAAGGTGATCGAGGGACACAACATGTTCCAGGACGCCGACGCGTTTATCGCGAGCGGAGGGTTCCGTGGCCTTCAAGAGCAGGTGATGCTCGCGGGACGCTACTACCTGAACCCGAAGTTTGTGACTATCGATACGAAGCCCATGACGGACGTCCCCATCGCGCATGTCGGTGTCATCATCGCCTATGTTGGCGAAGAGGGCGTCGATGTGTCAGGTGAGACCTTCAAGCATGGCAATCTCGTCTCCAAGGGAGAGAAGGGTGTCTGGTCCGAGCCTCTCGATCCAGGCAAGTACCCAATCAACCCCTTCACGCACCGTGTCGAGCTCGTTCCCACAGCCAACGTCGTCCTCAACTGGGCGAACGACAAGACTGAGGCGCACAAGCTCGACGAACGTCTATCGAGTATCACCGTTCGTTCCTCGGACGGTTTCACCTACAACCTCGACGTGAGTCAGATTATCCACATTCCGAGGAACGATGCCCCCAAGGTCATCGCTCGCTTCGGCAATGTGGCCGCTCTCGTCACTCAGGTGCTCGAGCCGACCATCGGCAACTACTTCCGCAACGCCGCACAGGGAGCAGACGCAATCGACTTCCTGAAGAATCGCGTCGCGCGCCAGGGTGAGGCACGTGCCAGCATCGCCGAAGCGCTCCAGGAGTACAACGTCGGTGCGGTCAACACGCTGATCGGCGACATCGTTCCGCCGGCGGCGCTGATGAAGACGCTCACCGATCGCAAGATCGCGCAGCAGGAGCAGATCACATTCGGCACGCAGCAGGAAGCGGAAACGGTTCGCAAGACGTTCGAGCAGGCGAAGGCGCAGGCCGATACCCAGGCCAGCGTCGTCACCGCCGAGCGGGCCGTCGAAATCGCTGAGTTCAACGCCAACGCTAGAATCAAGACGGCTGAGGGCGAAGCGAAATCGAAGACCATCAATGCCGCCGCGGACGCCGAGGTGACTCGTGTTAACGGTGAAGCCAAGGCGGCGGTCACCACCTCGGTCGGTTCGGCGGAAGCCACCGTCATTCGGCTCAAGGTTGACTCGTTCGGTGCCGGAAACTATGCTGTCATCGAGGTCGCGAATGCGCTCTCGAAGAGCGGATTCAAGCTGGTTCCCGAGATCGTCGCTGGTGGCGAAAGCGGTCAAGGTGGAGGGCTCGTCAACGCTCTTCTCGGTAGCATGCTCAACGATGCACTCGCGTCGAAGCGTGCCAACACTTCCGTCGGTACGGAAGCTCCGGCTTCCAAGCCAGTAGCTAAGGATGCCGTTTCCGCGACCTGATTCAAGAATCTCCAAGTCTGATGCAATCTACAACGGGCAACCTTCACAGGTTGCCTGTTTTTTATTTTTTCTTGAAGGAGGGGCGGTACACTGGAGTGATGCGACAGCATGCTTCGTTTTTAGTAAGTGCACTTCTCATTTTTCTTTTCGCGCTTTTTTCAAATTTGCACGTTTCGCGCGACACACTTGTTGTTGCGTTTTTAGATGTAGGACAAGGAGATGCAATTTTTATTGAAACACCATCGGGCAAACAAATGCTCATTGATGGCGGTGGAGGACGTGCTGTGTTGTCAGAACTTTCGCGCGTGATGCCGTTTTTTGATCGTTCAATTGATGTCGTCGTGAATACACATCCAGACAAAGATCATATTGGTGGATTACCTGATGTGTTTAAAGAATATGTGGTCGGTTTAGTGATTGATCCGAATGTACCTGATGAAAAAAGTGTGTATGCGGAATATGTGAGTGACATTGAGCTCGAAGCGGCGCGCCATGTGGTGGCGCGCCGCGGGCAGAAGATTATTTTTGGGGATGGCGTCACACTTGAAATCCTTTTTCCTGATCGCGATATGCAAAATGTGAAAGATACGAATGATGCATCAATCATTGTGCGACTTGTGTATGGAGAAACCGAAATTTTGCTCACAGGCGACGCGCCGCAAAAAATTGAAAATTACCTCGTAACACTCTACGGGGACAAACTTGAGAGCGATATTTTGAAAGCCGGGCATCACGGTTCGCGCACGTCAACGAGCGAAACATTTATTGCGGCGGTAAAACCCACATACGCAATTATTTCAGCAGGCAAAGACAACTCGTACGGACATCCACATCAAGAAACACTTGAAACCCTAATAAAGGCAAGCACAACAATACTTGGCACATATACAGAGGGCACGATTATATTTGAGAGTGATGGGAAAACTATTTGGCTTCAGTAAGAAATAAATCTGGCTGTGCCACAAGGAGTTCTTCAAAAAGCTTCCAATATTCATGTACACGCGGATGTTCTTTCGTCCTACGATTCTTACTGTTCTGAAGATGGGTAAGAGAAATTTTTCTCTCTTTCCACGCACGACCATTGTCAAAATAAATATTGACCATCGGAATAAATTTATCAAGCGCATACACAAACCGACTTTCTTCGTTGTCACGTTTCTCGTACTGTTCTATCGCATTCGTAAAACCAGGAAACTCAGGAAATTCTTTTTGTAAACGAGAAAGTGCTTTGTGTTCGTTCTCTTTCTTTTGGTGGTTCATTTCCTCAGTTCGTCCGTGATATGGCATGTCGCCTGCGTATATTTCTACAAGATCATGGACGAGCGAATACATGAGTACTTTTGAGATATCGAGAGGGAGCTTTTCTTTTGTGATGATGTACCACGCTACAAGAGCAAGTTGGTAGCTGTGTTCGGCATCATTTTCAAATCGCTCGCTCCCTGATACACGAATTGCGCGCTCAATCTTTTTGAAGTCGTTCGTGAGTTTTATGAAATCAAGAAGTTTTTTCATACCTGAGTACTATAACAAAACCCCGCCGAGAGGCGGGGTTTTCTGAATTTGTATTAAACGGTGGAGTGAATCTCTCAATTTTAAAAACCTCGGGAAGTGCGACGGCACTGTACGGAGAAACCCGCGAGCCCGCGGGTTTCGTGTTTTTAAAATTAAGAGATGAGCGGATATTTAGGCGAGAGCTCCAACTTTCTTGAGAGCGGCGTAGGCACCGTTTTTTCGGATAGTCTTCATGCCGCGGTTTGAAACAATAACGTGTACTGTTTTACCAATTTCAGGAACGTAAAGTGAGCGCTTTTGGAGGTTTGCTTTTCGACGCCTTTTTCCGCGTTTTACGCCAGGGTTAAACTGCGTCGCACGTGTGCGATTGCTGTAGCGGCCTGCTGTTTGGGATCCTTTCCCTGTGATGACACACTCTTTTGCCATATAAATAGGTCTCAGGATAGTAGCACGAAATTCTATACGTGCAAAGTATGTATAATAGAGCGCATGGACCTCAATGTTGTTCTTAGTCTCATCATTCTCATTATGTCGGTCGTTGTCCACGAGGTGGCACACGGCCACATGGCGAACTATCTTGGCGACCCAACGGCGCGTCTTCAGGGGAGACTGACGCTTAATCCACTGAAGCACCTCGATCCTGTCGGATCTTTTGCAGTTCCACTCATTACATGGTTTTCAGGAGGATTTGTGTTTGGTTGGGCAAAACCAGTTCCCTATAATCCGTACAATTTACAGAAGGGAAGATGGAGTGAAGCATATGTTGCTATCGCAGGACCACTTTCAAACCTGTTGCTCGCATTTGTATTTGGTCTTCTCGTCCGTTTTGTGCCGGCAGTTTTCCCCTCAAGTTTGATTGGCGTCTTTGCGCTTATCGTATTGGTAAACATTGGTTTGGCGATATTTAACCTTATTCCGATTCCACCTTTGGACGGCTCAAAAATCCTCTTTGCACTCTTGCCACCGCACCTCGCGCATGTCCGCCACTTCCTTGAACGGTACGGCTTTGTTGTCGTTCTTTTCTTTGTCCTTTTCCTCTGGCAAATATTGACACCTATCGTTGGATTTCTCTTCAATCTCTTCACCGGCGTCACGCTTCCGTAAACCTTGCGTTATAAGGGCTTTCATAGTATCTTGTGCAGACCGCATTCGTGCGCGCCTGCCTCTCGGCAGGGTTTTTAAAGAGATTAAAACCGTATGGCAACAATGAACCAACTCTTGCGACGTGGTCGCAAGGAGAAAGTACGAAAAACAAAGACGACGGCTCTCCGTCGCGGTTTTAACACGATCACGAATCGTCCTTCATCATACGCATCTCCATTCAAGCGTGGTGTATGTACACAGGTGAAGACAACTACTCCAAAGAAGCCAAACTCAGCTATCCGTAAGATTGCTCGTGTCCGTCTTTCAAACGGTCTCGAAGTTACGGCATACATTCCAGGTATGGGCCACAAGCTTCAGGAGCACTCAATGGTACTTTTGCGCGGGGGTCGTGTGAAAGACATCGGTGTTCGTTACACCATTGTTCGCGGTACGCTCGATGCTGAAGGCGTTGAGAAGCGAATGAAGGGCCGTAGCCACTACGGTGTGAAGCGTCCTAAAGCGAAGTAAGAAGTAAATAGTTTAGAAGTTGAAAAGTTTGAAAGGAAAAACTTCTCAACCTCAAAACTTCCAAACATATAAACTGAACCATGCGTCGCCCACTCACAATAAAACAAAAACACCCCGTTCGTCCTGATAGCGTGTACAACTCTCTCACAGTGAACAAACTCGTTAACTACGTTATGGTTGGCGGTAAAAAGAATGCTGCACGCACATGTGTGTACGGTGCACTCGACATCATGAAGGAAAACGGTGCGACAGATCCTGTTGCAACACTCGAACAGGCAATTCAAAACGTTGCACCAACAATGGAAGTGCGCTCACGTCGTGTGGGTGGTGCCAACTATCAGGTGCCTCATCCAGTGCGTCCAGAACGTCAGCTTGCACTCGCACTTCGTTGGATTCTCGAAGGTGCTCGCTCAAAGAAAGGTAAAGCATTTTCAGTTCGTCTCGCAGATGAGCTTACAGCTGCAAGCAAGAACGAAGGTGAAGCTATGAAGAAGCGTGAGAACGTTCACAAAATGGCAGAAGCGAACAAGGCCTTTGCGCACTTCGCTCTTTCACGTCCAAAAAAGAGCGCTCGTTAATTTCTCTTTTTCAAAAACACAAAACCCGCCGTCTGGCGGGTTTCTTCGTACAGCGCCGTCGCGCTTTCCGGAGCTTTTGAAAAAGAGAAATTAACTCGCTTAGCACGTTTAAGAAAAAATACTCACTCATTGCCAAAGGGAGCTTACGTGCTATAGTGGCGTTGCCCGAAGGGGCACTTTTTATACTATCTATTCATATGAACCGAGATTACCCACTAGAAAAGGTACGAAATTTCGGAATTGTCGCTCACATTGATGCGGGTAAAACAACCGTCTCTGAGCGCATTCTTTTTTATACTGGCGTTTCTCACAAGATTGGTGAAGTGCACGAAGGGGAGACTGTGATGGACTGGATGGATCAGGAGCGTGAACGTGGTATCACGATTACTGCTGCTGCGACAACATGTTTTTGGATTCCAACATACGAAAACGGCGACGAAGAGAAAAAGCACCGTTTCAACCTCATCGACACTCCTGGACACATCGACTTTACGATTGAAGTAAAGCGCTCACTCCGCGTGCTCGACGGCGCTGTTGTGGTGTTCGACGGAGTATCGGGTGTGGAGCCACAATCAGAAACAAACTGGCGCTACGCTGACGAAGGAAAAGTGCCTCGTATTTGTTTCATCAACAAACTCGACCGCACCGGTGCATCATTTGAACGCTCATACGCATCAATTCTTGATCGTTTGACGAAAGATGCTGTTCGCATGCAGATTCCAATTGGTGAGGAAGAAAAGCACGAAGGTGTTGTTGATCTTTTGACGATGCGCGCATGTTACTTCGAAGGAAACATGGGTAACGTTCTTCGCTGGGCAGAAATTCCAGAAAACCTTAAGGCCGACGCAGCAAAATATCGTGCAGAACTCGTTGAAAAGATTGCCGCAGAAGACGATACCCTCATGACGGAATATCTTGAAGGGAAGGAACTCTCAATTGAACAATTGAAGCCAGTACTTCGCCGAGCGGTTATTGCAAACAAAATCGTTCCCGTATTTACAGGTTCAGCATTGAAGAACAAAGGTGCACAGTTGGTCCTCGACGGTGTTGTTGATTACCTCCCATCTCCACTTGATATTCCTCCAACAAAGGGAATTGACGTGACAACAGGCGAACCAACAGTTCGTCTCGCATCTGACGACGAACCATTTGCCGCACTCGCGTTTAAGGTTCAGACAGACCCATTCATCGGACAGCTTACGTTCTTCCGCGTGTACTCAGGAATGCTTGAATCTGGTTCGTACGTCTACAACGCAACAACTGAAGAAAAAGAGCGCGTGTCTCGTATCGTGCGCATGCACTCAAACGAACGTGAAGAAGTGAAGAAAGTGTTTGCTGGAGAAATCGCAGCGGCGGTAGGTTTGAAGAACACAAAAACATCGGACACACTTTGTGATGAAAATCATCCAGTTATTTTGGAACGTATTAAAGTTCCTGAGCCAGTTATTTCTCTCCGCATCGAACCAAAGACAAAGGCAGATCAAGAAAAACTTGGCTTGGCACTCCGTCGTTTGGCTGATGAAGACCCAACATTCCGCGTTTCAAGCGATCCTGAAACAATGGAAACGATTATTGCCGGCATGGGTGAATTGCACCTTGAAGTGCTTGTTGAACGCATGCGCCGCGAATTCTCAGTTGATGCAAACGTTGGTAAGCCACAGGTAGCATACAGAGAAACGATTCTCGGTACTGCTGAAGTTGAAAACAAATACATTAAACAAACGGGTGGTCGCGGTCAGTACGGTCACGTGAAGATTCGTATGAAGCCTATGGATATGACGGTCGATGTCGAGGATCTTCCAAAGAACACAAAGCGATCAGAAGGATTTGAATTCATTAACTCAATCAAGGGAGGTGTTATTCCACAAGAATTTATTCCTGCTGTTGAAAAGGGTCTTCGTGAAGCAATGGATCGCGGTGCACTCGCAGGCTACCGCATGGTGAACATTTCAGTTGAACTCTACGATGGTTCGTACCACGATGTGGACTCATCTGAAATCGCGTTCAAAATCGCAGCGTCACAGGCATTCCAAGAAGGAACACAGAAGGCAAAGCCAGTGTTGCTCGAACCTGTTATGCACATCGAAGTTGTTGTTCCTGAAAAATTCATGGGTGATATCACCGGAAGTATCTCAGGAAAGCGTGGACAAATCGAAGGTATGGAAGATCGCGGACAGCTCAAGGTTATCCGTGCACAGGTTCCACTTTCTGAAATGTTCGGATATGCGACAGCACTTCGTTCTATGACGGAAGGTCGTGGTAACTCAACAATGGAATTCGATCACTACGCAGTTGTTCCAGACAGCGTTGCAAAGGCAGTCATCGAAGCACGAGGGGGAGGACGATAGGACACGTAACGTGTAACAGAAAACAAAGAACAGAAAACAAGGAGCATGGTAAGAAAAGAAAGTCTTCACAAGAAAACAAATTCTAGAGAATTCCAGAATTTGTTTTTATTGACGCAGAGAATTAGGAGGCGTATTGTTGCGCTCAGAGTTCGTTGACTGCGCTTTGGCGCAAGGAGAACATCATGAAGATTTCGGTACGTGTGTGGTGGGTTCTCTCCGCGATTTTTCTTCCCACATTCCTCTTTTGTTCTGGGGCGGCACGTGCGAAGGAGACGGAATGTCCATCGCAGATCGTGTACGATGAGCTCACGACGAGGGTTGTGTTCATCACACGCGAGTCTCTTCAGGAACTTCTCAAAGAAGGAGAGATCGGCGCTATCGATCTGCCCGCTGTCAAAGATGAGAATAATGCGCTCATCCGCGTACACCTTTCTCTCGTTAAAGCTCACGGTCCTGTTATGATCTGGGATTTTCCGCTTCCCGACGGCAAAACAATTTCCGTGCTCGGAGTTTTTGTTCTCGCTCGGGTTCAGGCCGATTCAGGGCCTTTGAGTTCACCCGGGTGTTACATCGCAGGAGTTGCAGTTGACCCCGAATTGTTCAAGGAGTCTGAAGAGCCTGAGGATTCAGGACCCATCCCACCTTTCGTATAGAAGGAGTGTGGCTGAGACCCGACCACGGTGGTCGGGTCTTTCTGTTTGACAAGATTTTTTTGAGAGTGTAGTGTCGAAACAGACGTTCTGTTTTCTACTGTACAAAGGGGGTTCTGTGAGCAAGCGAACGAAGTTGCTGCTGATGCTCGCCATTGCAGTTCTCGCAGGGTTTTTCATTTCAGTGGCTGTTGCGGCGGTGGAGTGTCCGCCTTCGATTGGTCTGCCGACTGTGGCACCCGTAACTTTAGAGGTACTCGAGGAACTTCTCAATGTTGGAGGGGGGGATTTTGAGGCCAGGACGATGGCCGAAGGTCTTTCTGTCCGAGTGTTTCTCACTCGCGCAACCGACCTTCTCCAGATTAACAATGTCCTGTTTAAAGATGGGAGCACCGCAACGCTCTGGGGGGTGTTTGCTCTCGTCCAAGAGCAAGGTGATTCTGGCGCACTCAGTGAACCTGCATGTGTTTTTGTTGCCTCGCTCGTTCCGCCTCGGCAGGTACCGCAAGACAAGTCGAAAAAAGAGCAGAAACCACCCGATTTCGATCGTCGAGAGCAGATTCCGAAAATTGAAGAGCCGAGTGAGGTTACTGACTTCATCGGCCACAAGACCTCCGCAAAGGGGTCTTTCTTTTTGCTTACTTGACAGGTTTTGGGTCAGTGGTACATTCACTATAGAAGTTTCTTTACGTAATCTTGGGTACCGTCACGGTGCTCAAGGGAGAGAGTGGAGGTGCACATGAAGAAGTTGATCGGTTGCTTCGCCATCGCGAGCTTGCTCGCGCTCGGCGGGGAGGCCATCGTCGCAAATCAGGAACTCGGATTCCTCGATCAGGACGACGGCGCCCAGCCGCAGACGCACTTCGCGATCGACAACGCGTCCAGTTCGGACAGGTTCGTCCTCGCGAGTGGAAACAAAAATTTCGAAGGCACTCCGCAGACCGACTTCGACGTGAGCACCGTCCTCTTCGCAGTGAACTACGACATGGACCACGGCATCGAGGAGGCCGTTCTCGTCAGGGCAAGAATCGACGCGAGGGCGAGGGGGACCTCGCCGGCGTGCACCAGACGTATGGACGTCGACGCTGACGCAACGACCCCGGCCGACGTGATCGAAACCTACTTCCACACGGCGCCGCGCGTGCAGCGCGTCTAAGATGCCAACAAGGATAGAAACAACTTTCTGTCCCGTGCCCGAGACATGTGCGGGGCGGAAGTAATTCCCCAGGGCCGGCAGAGTACTCCTTACTCACCGGCCCTTTTTTATATTTAAAATCTTGCAAAAAAGACCTTGTTATACAAGGTCTTTTTTGCCTCTCCCCAGCATTTCCCCAAGAGACCAGAAAAAGCCTTAAGAATCCTTGACATCATGCCTTCCGCGCGTATAATAGTCACTATCTTTATGGAACTTAAGCGCAACTGCATATTTGAGCGGAGACGCTAAACAGCGCCCTTGTGGCGCATGTTGAAAAACTCCGCTCTTACGAGCGGAGTTTTTAGTTCCAAAAGAGACGGATGTGAGCGATGAAGTTCAACCGAAGTACCTTGTCAACTGCATACAAAAAGAATCAAAGCGTTTGATTAATAGATCAAACGCGCAGGTATCGTGTGCTCCTCATCTAGCGGAGCACGCGAACAAATTGTAGAAGCAAATACGTGGTTTTTAGGTTTCCTAACAGGAGATCTAAGGGCGTATGGTGGATGCCTTGGTTCTATGTGGCGATGAAAGACGTGGCATGACTGCGATAAGCTTCGGGGAGGTGTCTAGCAACCGTTAATCCGAAGATGTCTGAATGGGGAAACCCCCGCGCGCAAACCGCGCGGACGCGCCTTGCACGAAGTTTAGAAGTTGCGAAGTTACGCTTCGCTTTAGTTTAGATGTTCAAACTTTTGAACTTCAAAACTTT
>JBBTTA010000002.1:147352-151047 GCA_038064475.1 Patescibacteria group bacterium | reverse complement strand
ACTCGGCATCATCAATTCAAACTGGGGAGTGAATGGCACAGAGATATATCCACTCGTCGGACGAACGATTGAAGTACCATCACTTGAAGCAACATCAACCACAGCAACCTCAACACTTGCGGGAGGATTCACGATTGAAACCAGTGGCTTTGTATACAACTTTGCCAACAACCGAGTGGGTATTGGCACCACATCACCCTTTGCCACCTTCTCTGTTGCTGGGGATATCGTTTTGACCGGCGCTTTCTATGACAGAACTGCTTCAGCAGGCACCAACGGCATGGTCTTGCAAACAACAGGCACAGGAGTGCAGTGGGTCGCAACATCGTCACTTGGTATTGGTGGGGGAGGCGGAACACCCGGTGGCACTGACGGACAGATTCAATACAACGATGGCGGATCAACATTCAACGGTGGCGTCGGTCTTATTTGGGACGATGCGAATGCACGACTTGGTGTTGGCACGACATCGCCGTCTATGAAGTTCTCAGTTGCCGGCGATGTGCTTCTGGATAGCAATCTCATACGCTTTGCATCAACATCAGCAACATCACTTCACATCGAGTACGCCGCCGCCGCAACATCAACTGTTGTCAACAACCATGCATTCGCATGGACGATTTCAACATCAACATCAATCACACCGCTCTTGCGAGTGGACACAACGGCAGGTGGTTCAATCACGCTTGGTAACATTGCCGGGGACGTGCTCATCGGAGGCGTGGGCGCGGCATCAAACCTTGTCTTTGAAGAAAGTTCGACAATCCATGGTCAAGGAGGCAATACACTCACCTTTGGTACTGCCGGCGACAAGATTAACTTTGCAGTGAACGTTGGTATCGGCACGACAACACCAGGCGCAGCACTCGACATCATCGGTGCGCTCTGTGTGGACGATACAACACCTACCTGTGGTAACGCGGCGCGTACGAACGGTAACATTTATGCTGTTTCCGCATCGATTTCAACTCTCGACCTTGCTGAAGCCTATCCAACAAAAGACGCGACACTTGTGCCTGGCGAACTTGTCTCGCTTGACCCCGCAAACCCTGTTTTCATAAAGCGCGCTGATGGCTCAATGCCGCTCATTGGTGTTGTTTCAACCGATCCTGGTCTTTACCTCGGAGGTTTTGAGGACCACCTGTTTGCAGAGGAAATTGAAATTCCTCTTGCACTCTCTGGACGTGTGCCGGTAAAGGTGAGCCTTGAAGGCGGACCTATCGCAATTGGCGACCGTATTGCTCTTTCATCGGTTCCTGGTGTTGGTATGAAAGCAGGACCATCGTCAAGTGTTATTGGTCGCGCACTCGAACCGCTTACAGGGGGATCAACGGCAAGCGAGATCTTGGTCTTCGTCGAAAACGAATCACACACCGATGAAAACCAGTTCTACATCGCAGGCACAGGTAACGTGGGTATTGGCACGACAACCCCTGCATACGATCTCCATGTCATCGGCGACATTGCCGCACAAAGCTTCGTCAACATTTCAACAGAAGACAGCAAGAAGGACATTGAGGCTCTTGATGAAGAGGACTACGAGAATGCACTTGATATCGTGAAGGGAATTGAACTTGCACAGTATCACTACAAGACAGAAGACTCATCGAACCCACTTCGTACAGGACTTATCGCCGAGAATTCTCCAGAAGAAGTGCTCTCGGTTGATGGTATGGGCGTTGATATCTACAAACTCTCATCCCTTACATTGGCGTCAGTGAAAGCGTTGTCGAAGCAGACCGATACACTCGAAACACGTGTTGCAACACTTGAATCACTCGCTGGCATTGAATTCTCTACATCAACAACAGCAACAGATGAAACAGCATCATCAACAGCGGCGTACGATGAAGGATTCTTCGCATACCTCTTCGGCAAGATTAATGAGTGGCTCGCGTCAGCGGAAAACGGCATCGCAAACGTTGTCACGGCGGGCTTGAAGGCAGTTACGGTTGATTCTGATAAGGTCAATACAAAAGAATTGTGTATTGAAGATGTGTGTATCACGAAGACACAGCTTGAAGCAATTTTGAGCGGCGAGGCTGTGCCACCGATTGATGATGCTTCAGGTGGTGATGGTACAGGAACGACAACAGATGATGGGGGTGGAGATGGAAGCGGTACGGGTACGACGACGGACGATGGAAGTGGAGATGATGGATCAGGTGATGAGCCACCAGTGGAAGAACCCCCAGTAGAGGAACCACCTGTCGAAGAGCCCGAACCCGAACCAACCCCTGAACCTACGCCAGAGCCAACTCCTGAAGTAGTGCTCGAACCGTAATCCGGAGTCCGGAGAGGCTAAGCCTCCCTTGGAGGCTTAGCCTCCAAGGATCTCAAATCCAGCCATGAGAAAAATCGCGAACAAAATATACCGATACGTAACAAAAGCCCTTCGATTCACGTTTGTTTTCGTGGTTATTTTCGCATGGGTGTTTTCTGGTCTTCCGTACATCCAATTCGGAGAATTTGGAGGCTCAACCTCCAAAATTTTGGAGGTTAAGCCTCCAAGTGATCTTCCCCCAGGAACGACACTCGGGCCTCTCCCCGGACAACTATCACAGACACGCGTTGCGCGTCTCGTGCAGATTCCGCAGGCACACGCAGATACAGCAGGGCCAAATAACCCCGCTGCAGCGGCAAGTATCGCCTCATCAACATGTTCAAACAGTGTGAACTGGGGAACGCTCACAGGCACACCTTTTCCTACTGCAATAAACGATACTACGTATACCAAAATTACAGGAGGTAACTGGGATGCAGCGGAAGTAACTGATGAACTTGAAATGTCCCAGTATGGTTTTTCTTTCAGAGGTACGCCGACCGGAGTGCTGGTTGAAGTTCTTGGATGGTCACCAGCCGGTGGCGCACACACATACACCGATGTAAGACTCCGAACAGCACAGGGAATCTATGTTGGTGTTGACAAAGCAACGGGGGCACTAGGAACATCTGATCCGGGAAGCTCATACACTTCTTTTGGTAGTTCTCAAGATTTGTGGACAGCGACAAGTACTCTTACAGAATCAGTGATTACCTCAACAGGTTTTGGTGTGGCACTTTGTTTTACAGCGGCGGGCGCAAACTCAAACATTAACATTGACCATGTGCGTATCACGGTTACCTACACACCCACAGCAACACTCAATCAGTCGGCATATAAATGGTTTGGGAACAACAGCATAACGCATACAAATGTAGGAAGTGGTGCTCCAAATAATCAAGCAGCCGTCGCTCCTCCACAAGGAACCCCGTTGAGACTCCGCATGCTTTTACACAACAGTGGAGTGGACTTGGGTGTGAGTGGCACAACAACAAAACTACAATTTGCCGAACGTTCAGGGGAATGTGATACGGCATTTAGTGGTGAATCGTACGCGGATTTATCGTATACAACAGCGCTCGCTTTTGCCTCGACAAGCAAGGGCGTGAATGCAGAAATGCTTACTCCTTTTGCCGTCTTTTTCAAACCAGATGGATTGAAGATGTATGTGGTAGAAGATTTTAGTGGCAGCGGTATCAACGAGTACAACCTTTCTACAGCGTGGAATGTATCAACTGCTTCATTTCTTCAGGTGAAGGATATTTCTGCAGAAGGTGATAGTCCTCATGGACTTTTTTTCAAACCCGACGGACTGAAAATGTATGTGACTGAGGCCGTTGATGATGAGGTGAATGAGTACAACCTTTCTACA
>JBBTTA010000002.1:0-147252 GCA_038064475.1 Patescibacteria group bacterium | reverse complement strand
GCGTGGAATGTATCAACTGCTTCATTTCTTCAGGCAAAGAGTATTTCTGCAGAAGATGCAGGCCCAGATGGAGTCTCTTTCAAACCCGACGGACTAAAAATGTATATACTTGGGGCCAGCGACAATGAGGTGAATGAGTACAACCTTTCTACAGCGTGGAATGTATCAACTGCTTCATTTCTTCAGGCAAAGAGTATTTCTGCAGAAGGTACAAACTCCTGGGGTCTTTTTTTCAAACCCGACGGACTGAAAATGTATGTTGGAGAAAAAACTGTACCAGAAGAGGTTAATGAATATAACCTCGGAACTGCATGGGATGTTTCGACCGCATCATTTCTTCAAGCAAAAAACATCAATTCAGAGAGCACAGGCCCCACTGGGTTTTTTTTCAAACCAGATGGATTGAAGATGTATGTGGCACAAAATTTTGGTAGCAGCGATATCGACGAGTACGACCTTTCTATAGCATGGAATGTATCAACAGCAAGCACCATTCCTGTAGATGGAACCAACTTGACCGCAAATAACTTAGATCCACAACATGCAACAACGACAGGGTCAGCACACACCGTCGTTGCACAAGATTTTGAAAACTTTAACAACTTTACTAATTCTGTTGCGACAATTCCCTTTAGTCAGGATGGTTTGTGGGATTTTGCTCTCAAAGATCTTACAGCATCTCCCAATACAACCTACTGCATCCGTGCCGTGCAAAGCGATGGTGGTGTGCTCGGTGGGTACACCGTCATTCCAGAAATCACCACACAAGGATTATTGCGTGTGCGTTTGTATGGAAACGTCCGCCTCCGCACGGTGCGTATGTTTTAATTGAGTGAGCTGATTAGATCAAGCTGATTATCAAGCTGATTAATACGCTGGCCGACATCGGATGTCGGCCAGCCACTTGGAGGCTTAGCCTCCAAGGGCGCCCAGAAGATATGAAAACAAGATTCAAAATACTTTTAGTCCTTATTCTACTCGCTATTTTAGGTGCGGGTGCGCTTTTCCTTATCCTTGGAGGCTTAGCCTCCAAGGATAGGGTCGGTCCGTTTGAGTTTGGGGAGAGTGCACTGACAACAGGGACTATTCTAGGTGAGGGGTATTCCACATTTACACACCCGGAGCGAGGTTTCTCGATAGAACTCCCTAAAGATCTTGAGGTGCATGCGTACACAGAAGGCGAAGGAGCTGAAACAATTATTTTACAGCGAGAAAGCGATGCCGGTGTTTCAGTTGAGCAAAAACAAGGATTCCAAGTCTACATAACACCGTATGAGCCAGAAGAACCGGTCTCAGTTATCACCCCACAGATCATCAACCGTGATGTACCGGGTACAGTTGTCGAAGATCCACAAGTTGCTGTATTAGGAGATGGCACCGAAGCGTTGCTGTTTTGGGGTAATGCCGATGGTATTGGAAAAACACGAGAGGTGTGGATTATCCACGACGGGTATCTCTATGAAATAACCACCTATGCACACCTCGACACATGGCTTGCACACCTCATGACCTCCTGGCGTTTCTAATCGACTTGGAGGCTTAGCCTCCAAGTTTAAATATATTTTATCTGGAATCCGTATACTCCTTGGAGGCTAAGCCTCCAAGGATGAGAAAGACACTTTTTGCTGCTGGTGAATACTATCACATCTATAATCGCGGTACGGATAAGCGTGATGTTTTTCTTTGCAAGGAAGATATGGAAAGATTTTTTCTATGCATGAACGAGTTCAATGTCCTTGAGCCAATCGGAAGTCTTTTTGAATTGCAGTACCGAAAGCCCCTTGGAGGCTTAGCCTCCAAGGGGCAGCTTGTTGAATTTGTTGCCTATTGTTTAAATCAAAATCATTACCACTTTATTTTGAAGCAAATTGAGGAGAAAGGGATTGAAAAGTTTATGCAACGTTTAGGGACGGGATACACAATGTATTTCAATGAAAAATATGAAAGAAATGGGGGGCTCTTTCAAGGTCCGTATAAAGCAAAACACGTATCAACAGATGAATACCTCCTTCACTTAAGCGTATACATTAACCTTAACCATGAAGCACATCAACTTGGAGGCTTAGCCTCCAAGTTATCAATGTCGAGTAAGGAAGAGTATTTTGGTATTGAGACGACCAATTTTTGTAAAAAGGACATTGTCCTTAAGCGCTTTTCATCAAACACAGACTATATGGTTTTTAGTAGAAATACCCTAAAGGACATAATAAAAAGGAAGGAGGACGAAAAAGACCTAAGAGAGGTTCTCTTGGAGGCTTAGCCTCCAAGTACCTGTTGTTGCCTTACGAAAATCTGGTATTCTAATGGCACTAAGCATAAATAAGGGAGTATGTAAGTAAGGGAGCATGTGAGTAAAAGGGGCATACGGGGGTTTAAACCATACGAGCAATTCATAACCATTCATTATATATATGAACCGAGCAGCAAAAATCATTGTCATTCTTTTTATCCTTCTTATTGGAGCAGTCGGAAGCACATACTATTTCTATAAGAAGTATACGGAAGCACAGATCACAGGAAATCAAGGCACAAGCGAAGAAGAGGTACAGGCGCTTGTGGAGAAAATAGGGCGTCTTGTTGTTCTTCCGGAGGGGGAAATACCAACGGTTGCAACGGTTGCAGACCCCTCGACACTAGCAGATCAGCCATTCTTTGCCGATGCTCAAGAAGGAGATAAGGTGCTTGTGTATCAAATCGCACAGAAAGCTGTGCTCTATAATCCAACACTCGATAAGGTTGTGAACATCGCAACCATTACCTTGACTGAAACAGACCAGACACCCCTACCACCAGGGCCTGTGATAGAAGAAGAAACATCAATCGAAACAGAAGGAGAAGTAAACCTTGACGGAACAGAGTAGATTTTTCGCCAGCGTAGCAAAGAACAAAAAACAGACCCGTCCACCGGTAAGGCGTTGCCTTACCGGTGGAAAAAGTATCAAACGCTCAGCGTTTGATACTTTGGGGAAAAAGCACCCTTGAGTGCTTTCGGCACTCAAGGGTGCTGGGGATATTGCGTTGATTCTTTTGTGCTATACTTTTAGGCACGGTACGTAGTGGGGTAACGCACCTTTTTATTGTTGTAAGTTTTAATTTGATATGAATTCATCACAGCGAAATACACTTACCATATTGGTTATTCTCGTGATTATCTTAGGAGCATCGTCATACTACTTCTTTACGAAGTACAACGAGCTCAAGAATAATCCAAACGCAGCTACTGAAGAAGAAGTAGCGGCACTTGTTGAAGAAGTAGGGAAGCTCATTCTTTTGCCAGCAGACGAAGTTCCAACAGTTGCAACTGTTGCTGATCCTTCCCTTCTCGCAGATCAACCATTCTTTGCAAATGCAGAGGAAGGAGACCGTGTCTTGATCTACGCACAGGCACAGAAAGCAATTCTCTACTCGCCATCACGCAATCAAGTCGTTGAGGTTGCTCCGGTGAACATCGGTGAAGGAGAGGTACAAGGAGCTACAACTGAAGAAGCACCGGCCGAGACTTCTGAAGAGACTTCAACAGAAGAAGAGCTCTAAACGGGTTTTCCGTAACACTCCTGTGATGCTGCGATATTTCAACTTCGCACTCGTTTTCCTCACACTCTTTTTGGTGTGGGGAATTCGTGTTTCAGAAGCAACCGAGCTTCGTAGCGACAACTTTATTGTCAAAGATCCCGTTATGAGCGGAGGCGGTACATGGTCTGAAAGTGACAACTTTGGACTCTTTACTTCAACCGATCTTGTGTTTACCGGCACATCATCAACTGCGTCATCATCACAAAAGTACGGATTTCTCCCATTCCCTGTTGTTGTGACACCACAACTCACCGCAACACTTATCGGTACAAGCACGGCGAGCGTTTCGTGGACGGCAGCACAAGCCTACCTCGGATGGAGTGTGACGAGTTATCGCTACGGTGTATCAGCAAACGATGAAGATGGCCCATACACATACACGAACGTAAACCTTGATCTTGCCGCAACAACAACCGATCTAACACCCGACACGACCTACTACTTTGTTGTTGTCGTTGCCGACGCGTTCGGCAATCAAATCGGTACATCAACACCAGTGTCGCTCACAACTCCAGATGATGAGGACGAAGAAGACGAAGATGATGACCAAGGTGATGGCACGAGTAGTTCTCGAGGACGCACCTCCACCGTTGTTTTTTTCGGATATGCACATCCAAACGGTATTGTGCGTATCCTGAAGGACGGAATCTTTGCGAAAGAAATCAGTGTTGATAGAAACGGCACATTTACTGTGCCGTTGAGTGATGTATCCTCGGGCTCATACATTTTTACGGTGTATGGTATCGATACGAGTGGTGTGCGTTCCGGTTTGTTATCGTTTCCGGTAACGCTTCTGCAAGGAGCGTTGACGTCATCGTTGCGTATCTTTATTCCGCCAACACTCTCCTTTGCGACAAACACAGACGACACATTTAGAGTTTTTGGTGAGACAGTGCCCAACGCAACCGTCGCTGTTGTTGTAACTGATGGTCCAGCAACACTTGCGATACAAACAGATGTGTCTGATAATGACGGACGCTACAGCGTCTCATTCCCAACACCAGAATTATTTGGTGAAGGGTTTGCGATTCGCTCACTTGCCTCTGTGGGGGATGCACGAAGCCCATTTGGTCTTGCTATTCATCTTGCGAGTCCCACACGGGCGCTTAAGGGAGACTTCAATAAGGACGGTCGTGTGAATCTTGTCGACTTTTCAATCCTTGCATATTGGCAAGGGAGAGAAGGTGTTCCGGCAGCATATGACCTAAATAGCGACGGTGTGATAAACCTTGCTGACTTTAGTATTTTGACCTATCACTGGACTGGATAATATATGCAACGATTTTTTACGTACATTTTCATACTTTTTCTTTTCTTCGGAGCGTTCCACGCATCTGCGGCAATCCTGCTGGTTGAGGAAGGAGTGATACCAGAGAACGGCGAGCGTTCTTTTTCACTTATGCTCGACACTGAGGGAGAAACAGTGAACGCAATCGAAGGACAGATTACGGTTTCCGGAGATGCACTACTTTCTGATGTACGTGATACTGCGTCAATTGTGAGCTTGTGGGTGACACCGCTGACCATTAAAGACAACGCACTCTTTTTTTCAGGAACAATACCGGGCGGATTCACAGGGAAAGGAGAAGTGTTGACGCTTGTGTTCAAAGGAACAGCATCTGGCAATATTTCTATCAACATCGGCGATGTGTCGGTTTTTTATGACGACGGTTTGGGTACGCAGACTGATATAGCACCGACGAGTATCATTCGCGATGTCGTTCTCGGCGCAGCAGCGGATCCAGCGATTACGGACACGATACCCCCAGAGCCATTTTCAATTGGACTTATAAATGTAGGAATGACACCCGAAGAACCACTGTACGCTCTTATTTTTGCAACAGATGACAAACAGACAGGTATTGATCACTACGAGGTACAGGAGCGTGGTCGCGGAGACGATGTATACACAATGTGGGTTTCTACAGCAAGCCCGTATGTTGTACAAGATCAAACGCTATCGTCGCATTTTGCCGTTCGCGCATATGACAATGCGGGGAATGTACAAGAAGAGGTGTATAAACCAGAGGGCGGTAAGGGTATGATAGGGGGTGTACTCATCCTCCTCGGGCTTATTGTCCTTGTGATGGTGGTTCGTTATGCACGACGTCTGCGCACAAAAAGAAGCGTATAAGAAAACAACCTTAGGCATCCTTAGTTTTTTGTGCGCGGTATTCTTTCTTACGGGCACGACTGCATATGCGGCAACACTTTCATTGACCCCTTCAGGTGGTACCTATGTTGTTGGTTCAACGGTATCGGTTGATATTGTCGTTGACAGTGGAACTCAATTCATCAATGCCGTATCAGGAACTGTGTCATACAACCCAGTAGTGCTCGAGCCCATGTCAATCATCTCTGACGGATCAGTGGTTGATCTGTGGATTACAAAACCAGCCGTTGAAAGCAAGGGGACGATCGTTTTTGAGGGACTCATCCATAACCCTGGATCACATGATCTTGCAAAAGTTGCAACGATTCGCTTTCGTGTGCGCGCCGAAGGGAGTGGGTCAATTGCTTTTGAGAACGGGCTTATCCTTGCGAATGATGGACAAGGAACAAATATTCTTGAATCATTTGGTGACAGCGTGCTCATCGCGCGTGCAGGCGGGGAGGATGAAGAACCTGATGATACAGACGACGCTGGTGGGGATATCGCCGTTGACGGTATTATCGACCGCATACGTCCGCCAGTGGTGACGCAATATTCTCCTAGCGTTGCTGACATCAATAAACTTTTCTTCCAAGGCATCACGTACGAGAGTTCACAAGTGAAGGTATGGCTCCAGCATGAAGACAACACGCCAACTGAACGCAGTATTACAAGTGACGCCGCGGGGAACTTTGTATACGTACATGGGCGAGACAGTGGAGGACGCGAAACATTACCTGAACGTATGGTGTCTGCAGCAATTCTGCCATTTCTCAAACAGCACTATTATTTCTGGGCATCAGTCGTTCGCGACGGAGTAGAAAGCGAACAGACACAACTCTTTGATGTGACGGTAGGGGGTATCTTTGGTATCGACGCATCACCAATGTCGGTTCTCATAGGGGGAATCGTTTTGCTTCTCATCCTTCTTATTCTTGCGCTTCTCGTATATACCGTACTTCGTGGTCGTAAACTGTTTGCACCAAAACAGGAGCAAGACCCGTGGCGTACATTGCCGCCCTCAATGCCTGCATAGCTCATGAACCCATATCTACACAGCACAAAGATAGGGATAAGTATCATCGCGCTTTTGCTCCTCGTGGCGTCGTCTGTAGAGGCTGCAACACTTTCAATTAGTCCCGAGCAAGGAACGTACGTTGTTGGCGCACTCATTCCTGTTGACGTTATCGTGACGAGCGAAACAAGGTCGGTTAATGCAGTGTCGGGCACATTTTCTTTTTCAAATAAAATACTCGAACCTGTTTCAATTGACACGGACACGTCAATTGTTGATCTGTGGGTTTCCAAACCAGCGGTCGCGCTTAATGCAAAAACAATTTTTTTTGAAGGGCTGATGTTTAATCCTGGATTTCAAGGAACAGGAAAAGTTGCGACAATCTATTTTCGTGTACTCGCTGAGGGAAATGCTGACATAGAATTTTCATCGGGACTTATTCTTGCAAACGACGGTAAGGGAACGAATATCCTCGATTCATTTTCAGGTGCGCGTTTATCACTACGCGGAGGAGAGGGAAATGTGGGAGAAGAATTGCCTGAACGACGAGCATCGGGATCATTTGTTGAGGACGCAGCACTTCAAATTCGTCCTCCTGTTATCACGCAGTACTCGCGCACCGTTGCGCAAGTGGGGGATCTCTTTTTACAGGGTGTGACATATCCAACTGCACAGGTGCAGGTGTATTTGCAAAAAGAAAAAGAAAGTCCATCGCAGTACGCTATTGAAAGTGATGCTGCAGGAAATTTTGTATTCATGTACGGTCGCGACAGCGGTGTCGGCTACACATTGCCTGAAATGACGGTCGGCAGTGTGCTTTTTCCTTTTATCTCAAAACGATACTACTTCTGGGCTTCAGTTTTAAATGAAGGAGAGACGAGTGATGCAACACAAGTGTTTGAGGTTATTGTTGGCGGACTGCAAGGGCTCGGCTCGTCACCGGTGACGTTCATTATTGGGGGCCTTCTCGTTCTTATCGGTATTGCCGTTCTTATCGCTCTTATTTTGATGAGTATGCGCAATCGACGCGTACTTGAGGCTTTAAAAATCCGTCCCCAAAGCGGACAACAAACAACACAATAAAAACGGGGGTCAGACCCCCAAGGGTGGGGTCTGACCCCATTTTAAGTGCTATACTGGCGTATTATGGCATTTGAGAGCGAGTACAATCCGGGTGAAAATGCTCAAAAAGAAGATGCGCAGCTTCAAAAGTGGCGTGAGCGCAACATCTTCGCGAAAACGCTCGCGAAGAAGTCACCAGAAGGAGAATTCATTTTTTACGAAGGGCCACCTACAGCAAACGGTCGTCCGGGGATTCACCACCTCATTTCTCGTGCATTCAAAGACGTTATTCCGCGATATAAAACAATGCGCGGTTTTCACGTGCGTCGCAAAGGGGGTTGGGACACACACGGATTACCCGTAGAAATTGAAACTGAAAAGATACTTGGTTTGAAATCGAAAAAAGAAATTGAAGAGTACGGTATTGCTGCGTTCAATGAGAAGTGTAAAGAGAGTGTGTGGAAGTACATGAATGAGTGGCGTGCGTTTACGGAACGTATGGGGTATTGGGTTAATCTCGATGACGCATACGTGACATACTATCCGTCATATATTGAATCAGTTTGGAACGTCATCAAAGAAGTCGATAGGCAAAAACTTTTGTACCAAGACTACAAAGTATTGCCGTGGTGTCCTCGTTGTGGGACAGCGCTTTCGAGTCATGAGATTGCGCAAGGATATCAAGACATCAAAGATCTTTCGGTCTATGTGAAGTTTAAATTAGATGCGGAATCAACGCGGAAACTATGCGGACAGGACGCAGAAAATGTGTATTTTTTAGCTTGGACTACTACTCCATGGACACTTCCTGGTAATGTTGCGCTCGCTGTTGGGGAAGATATCGAATATGACATCGAGGAACTTTCTCAAAAAGTAGATTCCGCACCTGAAACAGAGCGACATTTGAAAGAAACTATTATTTTCGCAAGAGATCTTCGAGACAAGATTTTGTCACAGTATGCAGATAACGTGTCTAAGAGTGTGGTCGAGGGTCAGACTACACGACGCACGATTAAAGGAAAAGAGCTCGTCGGACTTTCGTATGAGCCACTGTTCCCATATTTAAATAACATTGCCCCTGACTCTGAAAAACCAAAACTCGAAAAAGCATACAAAGTATATGCAGCAGATTTTGTCACAACGACAGATGGAACAGGAATCGTACACACTGCAGTTATGTACGGTCAGGACGACTTTGTGCTGGGAACGGAGATTGGTTTGCCAAAAGTGCATCTTGTCGACGAGACAGGACATTTTATCAAGGGCACGGGAGAGCTTGAAGGTCTGCCCGTTAAAGATAAAGAAGATAATGGTTTGGCAACAGCTATTGTTGTCCTTAAATACCTTCAGGATAAAGGCTTTTTCTTCAAAAAAGAGAGCCACGCACACACATATCCATTCTGTTGGCGCTGTAAAACACCACTTATTTATTATGCACGTACGTCGTGGTACATCGGTATGTCACAGTTGCGTGACACACTCGTCAAAGAAAACGAGAAAATCAATTGGGTACCCGAACACATTCGTGGTGGACGTTTTGGAGAATGGCTTCGTGAAGTAAAAGATTGGGCGGTGTCACGTGATCGCTATTGGGGAACACCCTTGCCGGTCTGGACGTGTGAGCACTGCAAGCATCGTGAAGTTGTTGGTTCTATTGCAGATTTGACAGCACTCGCACAAGGCACAACAAATGCGTACACCGTCATGCGTCATGGCGAAGCACTTTCAAATGCCGAGAACATCGCTTCATCAAAAAAAGGAAGTAAATTTGATGTGTTGACTGAGGAAGGGAAGAGGCAAGTCGTACATGCTGCGAAAAAAATTGAAAAAATTGATCTTATCCTTGCATCACCATACGGACGCACGACAGAAACTGCGGAAATCATTGCACAAGAACATGGACTCAAAGAAGACCAGATTATTTTTGATGATCGTTTAGGTGAATTAAAACTCGGAAAACTTGATGGCAGGACATTCCACGAACTCGCGATGTTTTTCACTGACGGTGACTGGTTCACCAAGCGTCCAGAAGGAGGGGAGAGTCACGAAGACATTAAACGTCGTGTGACGGAATTTCTCTACGAAACTGAAGATATGTACGATGGTAAGAATATTCTCATCGTGACGCACGGCGCACCCGCACAAATGCTTTTTGCTGCATCAGAACAGGCGACAGCAACGACGATTGTGAAAGACATAAAAATGTTTAAAGAAACAGCCGAGGTGCACGAACTTCCATTTATTCCTCTGCCGCACAATGAGAAATTTGAACTCGACCTCCACAAGCCATACATCGACGAGTATGTTGTCGGCTGTCCAAAATGTTCTATGTATATGAAGCGTACACCTGAAGTATTGGACGCATGGCTCGACTCTGGTTCGATGCCGTTCGCACAAGATCACTATCCATTTGAAAACAAAAAATGGGTTGAGAAAGAAGGCTATCCCGCAGACTATATTTGCGAAGGAATCGATCAAACACGCGGCTGGTTCTACACCTTGCACGCCGTTGGTGTGTTGATGGGCCGTGGTCGGGCATTTGAGAACGTCATTTGTTTGACGCACATCCTCGATGCAGAAGGTAAAAAAATGTCGAAATCACTAGGTAATGTGGTGAATCCATGGGAGATGATTTCAAAATATGGTGTCGATGCGTTGCGTTTTTGGATGTTTGCGGTGAACCAGCCAGGGGACTCAAAGAATTTCGATGAGCGTACTGTTGATGAAGGTGTGAAGAAAGTATTTACCGTTCTTCGCAACGTCGTGAAGTTTTATCAGTTGTATGCACATGATGCAAGTCATGAGTCACAAGTCATAAGTCATGAGAAAAGCAAAAATGTATTGGACAAGTGGATTCTCGCGCGTTTAAACGAACTTATAACATCAACGACGGAGCATTTCGAAAACTATCGAACATATGAGCCTGCTCGCGATATCCGCGACTTCATTAATGATCTTTCAACATGGTACGTCCGACGATCCCGGGATCGCTTCAAAGATGAGGGTGAAGACAAACTCTTTGCGCTCTCGACAACACGATACGTAGTTCTCGAGCTTTCAAAACTCATGGCACCAATGACGCCATTCTTTGCTGAAGAACTGTACGAAAATATGCACGGACCGCTTGAAAGTGTGCATCTTGAAGCGTGGCCGGAAGCAAAGAAGGTTGATGCGGATCTTCTTGAACACATGGCAGAAGCACGCCGTACGGTCTCTCTTGCACTTGAAGCGCGTATGAATGCAGGCGTAAAGATTCGTCAGCCATTACAGAGACTCACTATTCGCAATCCAAAATCAGAAATCAGAAAGATAGATGACATCCTCAATATCATTAAAGACGAAGTAAACGTAAAAGAAATTGCATTTACTGACGGTACAGGTTGGGAAGTTGAACTTGATACACACATAACACCTGGGCTTAAGAAAGAGGGAGACCTCCGTGACCTTATCCGAGCACTTCAAGACTTTCGAAAGACAACAAATCTCACACCATCAGACAAGGTGCATGTAGTCATGACAGCAATACAAGAAACAACTGCACTTGCAGAAGAATACAAAGATCAGATTTGTGCAGCAACAAACCTTTCTGATATGACCATCGCTGTTGGCGATGCAGGAAGTGAGCCACTCACTTTCAAACTTCTTTAGTCCTCTGTTTTCTGTTTTTTATTTTCTATTCTCTACTATCTACCTTCTTACTTCATGTATACCAAACTGCACACGGAGGGGATAGTGGTGCGCACACGAAATGTCGGTGAATCCGACCGCCTTTTTACTATTTTTACCAAAGAGCTCGGTATGGTGTCTGCACGGGGTCGTGGTGTGCGTAATCTTAAATCGCTCCAGCGACAATCGCTCCAACAAATGTCATTGATTGATGTTTCATTTGTGCGTTCAAAACAAGGATGGCGTGTGACGAATGTGTCTGCAAAAGGTTCTCTTTTTGCACTCTGTGGTGGCAATATTGCGAAGCGTGTCTTTGTGACGCGTATCTGTATGCTTTTGCGGCGTCTTGTTGTTGGGGAAGAAGCGCACCAAGAATTATATGCAACTGTTCGTTCAGCGTTTGATTTTGTATTCAAAAATGATGTTACGATCGATGCACTGAAGACACTTGAAGTCTTAACGGCGCTTCGTGTGCTCCATATGCTCGGGTACCTTAAAGAAGGGGGAGTGTGGGACGCATTTCTTTTGGACACAACAAAGATTACACCAACACTCATTGAAGAGGTGAAAAAGGTGCGTCGACAGGCAGTGACCGAAGTAAATCGAGCACTTAAAGAAACACAATTGTAAACAACCATCGATTAATACAAAAACCCACCATACGGTGGGTTTTTGTATGCTCGCCGGAGCGGGGGGTTTGTATATTTAGTTCACTTGAACTCCTCCTTCTGTTTTTGCATCAATCTGTATTGGGGGACCAAGATATATATGACACTTTTTTCTTTTCAAGTTACATGAGTTCAAAGAATGTTTTTGTCTTTGAAATAAAGCCTTCCTTTATAAGTGTTTGGAGCACTTGTCGCACCTCAATAGATTTTCTTTTTGTCTCAGCAATAATTTTCTTTTCCGTTGCGGGTGATTTTGAAAGGAGGCGAAGAATTGTGCCACGGAGTTCTCGGTTCGAGCCCTTGAATTTTGATTGCTTTGTATAGTGTTTGCTCTTTGTATTTGGGTTGCCAATTGTTTTCTTGAGATATGAACCGTAATCCATGAGGGCGTAATACCATTCACGAGGGTTTGTTGCGTCGAGTGTTTCTGCTAGGAGGTTTTCAAGTGTTTTATCCGAGATACCTTTTTTGTCTTTGAAAAAATGGTGGAGATAGACCGTGCGAATATTTGTTTCGATACATACCATTGGTTCATTCCAGATGAATGTAAGAAGTGCTCCTGCCGTGTAAGGACCAATTGAAGGCAGGTCGACGAGTTGATCATAGTCGCGAGGAAGTTTTCCTTTGTGTTCTTTTACTACGACCTCAGCTGCACGCTTAAGATTAAGCGCGCGGCGATTGTAGCCAAGTCCTTGCCACTCTTTTATAACGTCGGATGTTGTTGCCTTTGCAAGCTCTTCAAAACTTTTAAACTTCTTAACAAATAACTTGTATTTGGGGAGTATGCGATCTACTTGTGTTTGCTGAAGCATTACCTCAGATACAAGTATTTTATACGCAGTGTTGACCCCCCGAAGTTTTAGCGTAGGGGGGCGCCACGGCAACGAACGGCCGTGTTTTTTGTAGTAATGCCAGACAGTTTTCTGAAAAACATTTTTCTGCATATCGGTAGTATAAATGAAAAAGCGGCCGGCATAGATTTCTATGACGGCCGCGTTGTTGTTCAGGGGATAGGGTGCCCCTCGAGGCCTCGGGGCCCAAAGACTTGGAGATCTTCGAGTATCTCTTTCCCATCTCTGAACCGTTTGGTGATCTCGATGTGGAATTGATCACCAGCTCGCACCAGCGAGCACCAGTTCAGACCTTCTTCGCCGTCGAACATGGAATTGGGCATGAATCGGAAGGTCCCTTCTCCTTCAATCTTCAGAAAGAACACACAGGCAGTAATCCTGCCTTGGATCGCGGGGACATTCGAAGCGCTCGAGGCTCCAGCAATCGCCCCGAGGGTTCCGGGAAGACCGAGCATCTTTGCCGTCAGAGCTCCGCCGATTGCATTTCCGGCCGGATCAGCCGTTCTTCCGATGGTCGTGACTGTCACACGCGCATCTGCCACCGCTACTCCGGTCCTTGTGTAGATCGTATTGCTGTAGCGCGCGCCTTCCTTTTTGGCTGCTGAGATTGAACCGAAGAGCCACCAACCAAAAAAGCCAATGAGACCAAGGGTTGCCACCACCTGAAAAACAGCACGTCCTGGACTGAGTTCCTGTTCTTTTTCCATGTGCGACCTCTCCTTAGGGATTTACTTCTGACCGAATTATACAGTTTCGCTATAGCAAGTCAATAAAATAGAAAAAGGAGCTCAAATATGCTAATCTGGCTTTTATTGGAGACGTGTCAGAGTGGTCGAATGTGCCTCCTTGCTAAGGAGGTAAGGTGAAAGCCTTCGTGGGTTCGAATCCCACCGTCTCCGCCTTCGCCTCGTAGTAGCTCGGCTTCGGCGTGACGCAGTCCGCTGAAGACGAGCGAAGGCGGGGAAGATATTTGTTTTGTGTGTTGTGTCTATACACTA
The DNA here is from genome assembly GCA_038064475.1 of Patescibacteria group bacterium. Classification (GTDB taxonomy): domain Bacteria; phylum Patescibacteriota; class Minisyncoccia; order Phycocordibacterales; family EsbW-18; genus EsbW-18. The sequence continues at coordinate 133,267 of JBBTTA010000002.1, read as the reverse complement.
GTCGGAGTGACCTGAATATCCATTTTGTTGCACATAACCCCGGCGGCCCTGTAGGTAGGGGTTTATGGAGTCAGCAATCATTTGACAAGATGTAGATTTTACTATAATCTAACTTTTAGATTTCCGTATATTCACCCACAAATACGGTGGTTCTTTTACAACAAAGAATCAAACTGACCACAAAGGAGAAACAACATGGAGGGTCAAAAGAGCATTGGTAGAATTTCAACGTTACAGGGCCTGACCGTGAATCTCCATATCACCAGACACTGTAATTTCCACTGCGGGTATTGTTTCGCGGTTTACAGGGAAATTAAAGACCTCCCCATCACTGCATGGAAGTTAATCATCCAAAAACTCACCGTCGCCGGAGTAGGAAAAATCAACTTCGCAGGTGGGGAGCCCTTATTGTTTCAAGGGCTTGGTAGTCTGATTGAGGCGACGTCTGAGGCGGGACTCATCACTTCGCTTGTAACAAATGGGAAGCTGATCACTCGAGAATGGTGCGCGCAGTATCTGCGGTGGTTGAACATCATCGCGATATCGCTTGATAGCTTCGATCGGAAGGTTCAGCACGACCTCGGGCGTGACAATGATCCAGATGTTCCGCAGATGGTTGTGGACCGCATCGCCATGATCCGAGAGATAGCCAAATCTTTCGGACACAAGATTTATGTCAAGTTGAACATGGTGGTTACGTCCCAAAACGCACACGAGGATCCCACGCCCGGGTTGCTGCTCATCCATCCAAATCGGGTCAAGATTTTTCAGGTAACTCGGGTGGAGGGCGAGAATGAGGGAACGTACGACGGGTTAGCAATATCCCGTCAACAGTTTGACGCGTACGTCGATCGTGTCCGCCAAGGTCTCTCGGGTTGCAAAGAGACTGTTCTCGCTCCCGAGACCGAGGAAGATCTCCACGAGTCATATCTCGTGATCGGACCGGATGGGTCTTTCCGAGACAAGCGTGCCGGCCAGAACCTGGTTGGCAGCTCACTCATCGAGGCGTCGGTGGAGGACGCTCTTAGTTCTCTCTTTTCCGAGGATGACCTCGTCCGTATTGGCCTCGGCATGGCTAAGAGAGGTGGCATTTATTCGGTCACGGGTGCGTAGTGGTGGGCATCAAAGAGTACAAGGGTTTATGCTTCTCTGTTTGAAGACATTTGGTGGCTCCTGACGGGGGTCACCATTTTTGTATGTTGTATACTAGGTTTTGTACAGAGAAAACAACACCAATTATTCATTCTGAATGCCTTAATCAGTGACTAAAGTATGCCAAAGTTTTATAAATTAGTTGTGTATGTTCCTACAGAGAATGCAGATCAGATTCGAGCTGCCATTGGCGGAGCTGGGGGAGGAAGGATAGGAAACTATTCACACTGCAGTTTTAGTTTAAAGGGAGTAGGACGGTTTAAATCAGAACAAGGTGCAAATCCTCACATTGGTGAGGTTGGGATACATACTTCAGTTGAGGAAGAACGAATTGAAGTCACCTTAAACTCACGAGTTGTAGGAAACGTAATTGCCGCAATAAAACAGATGCACCCGTATGAGGAAATAGGCTACGACCTTTATCCTTTGGAAGTTTGGGAATAAAGACAGCGACCCAAGTACCTCAATCCACCCGAGCCAAAGGTGCTAGAATACCCTTACGGGGTTTGCACCACTGGGTACTTAACCCGACTACACCGCAACGATTCACGAGGAGTGCCTTGTGGCACTCCGACGTGGAGCGTCTAATGGATATTGACGAGGGGATTCGAAGGCCGCAGGCGAAGCCGAGGCGGGGTCGAGAGTACTTAGGAGCGAAGCGACTTAGTAACTCGTGACCGAATCCCACCGTCTCCGCCAAGATATTTTTTGGAATCCACCGAATAGTCACTCTTTGTCTGTGGCATAAAAGCCAAATGCTATACTTTTTATTAGTTTATAAGTAAGGGTATTTTTTGTGTATGGATCCAGTAACAACAGAAACAACAGCCGCAACAGGCTCATCAAAAATCATTATGGGTATTGTTGCGGTACTTCTCATCGGAGGTATTGCATGGGGAGTTGCGGCACGAAAGGGTAGTGACACAAGTGATTCATCGGATGATTCAGACAATGCAGGTGGTGACTCACAATTTTCAGGAAATGTTTTTGACCTCGCAGGACGCGGCGGAGACCGTGTATGTACATGGGAAGTTGAGGCAGACAATTACACAGGAGAAGGAACGATTTACACATCAGATGGAAAGTTCTCAAGCACAGTATCGGGAAGTGCGAGTGGTGTTGCGTACACGGCGCACATGATTAGTGATGGTACGTATGTGTACTCGTGGACAGACATGGTGCCATTCGGATCAAAAATAAGTGTTGCTGAAGCACAAACGACAGCAGCAAATGCGCGTGCAGAAGTGGAAGCACAAGGTGGCACACCAGACGTTGCAACAGGAGATGTATTGGCAGATTTTGAGTATGATTGTGATTCGTGGGACGCAGACGCGTCAGTGTTTGTCGTTCCTACAAACATCACATTCAGTGAGTTCAACTACTAATCATGCATACAAAATCAGACCAGGAGTTTGACGAGAAGCTACAAAAGAAACTAACGCCGGAGGAGTTTACAGTATTGCGACATGGGGGCACAGAGGCGCCGTTTTCAGGTCAGTATGTGCACACAAAAGATAAAGGAATGTACGCGTGCAAGGCCTGCGGCGCGCAGTTGTTCTCGTCAGACACGAAGTTTGATTCTGGAACAGGATGGCCAAGTTTTGACAATGCACTTCCAGGTGCGGTGACGCTTGAAGAAGATGTATCACATGGGATGCATCGCACGGAAGTACGCTGTACAAAATGTGGTAGTCATTTGGGGCATGTGTTTGATGACCTGCCTGCCGGCAGGCAGGTGGTCCGGCAAGACGGGCAAATAGCAAAGAAGCGGTACTGCATTAACTCCGTCTGCTTAGACCTCGATACAAAATAAATTATTAGTAGCCTAAAAACTATATGTTAATAAATATTTGGGCAGTCATTCTATCGGCACTCGTTTCGTTCGGACTCGGTTGGTTGTGGTATAGCAATAAAATGTTCGGCCAAAAATGGCGCGCACTTGCTGGCTACACTGAAGAAATGCATCAGCAGTACATGGCAGAAGGAAAGCCAAAAATGAGAAAAACGATGGCGATTTATTTTGTGTCGCTCTTTTTTATGGCATACGTTCTTGCGTATGCTGTTATGCTCGCCGATGTGTACTCTGTCATCGACGCAATTCGATTGACGGTGTTTGTATCACTTGGATTTGTGTTGTTTTCAAGTGTTGGAACAGTATTGTGGCACCGTCGTCCATGGAAACTTTACTACATTGAGTTTGGATATATGACATCGGCTGTTCTTGTGTCATCAATCATTTTAGCTTTGTGGTAGGAAATTGAGAGAACAGAAAACAGAAAATAGAAAACAGAAGTAAGGACCCACCTGTTCGTCAGGCAGGTCACGAATCAAGAATACCGACACATTCTATCGTTCTATAGAACGATAGAATGTGTCGGGAGGGGATTTTTTTATACACACCTCAAGAAGCAAGAACACCGGCATTCGATATATCGAATGCCGGTGTTCTCTTTTGCTATATTCTATCTGCCATCTTCTTTCTTTTGTATTCGTCCTCGAATAATGATTTTTTTGAATCTGCGTGGGCCAGCTTGAAGGGTGTCGCCTGATTCAATTTCTTGCGCAACGTCAAGTACTTTTTTTTGGTTGATACGAACACCACCTTGCTCAACCAACCGATAACCTGCTGACATACTTTCAGAAACACCTGAGACATATAGTGCCTCGGCTATGTTTTTTGGTGGTGTTTCAAAAACAAACTCTTCAATTTTCTCTGGTATTTCTTTTTTCTTGAATTGTTTGTCGAAGGCGTCAGCGGCAGCCTTTGCCTTATCAGCATCGTGGAAAACCTTTGTTACTTCAAATGCCATGCGTGCTTTGAGATCACGGGGGTTTTTCCCTTGAGCAAGTTCTTCTTTTGCACGAGCAAGTTCTTCATCACTCACATCAGTACAGAGCGTGAAATAGTCTCCAATGAGCTCATCGTTGACTGACATGAGTTTGCCGTACATTTCGTTTGGCTCGTCATCAATCCAAATACAATTGCCCCATGATTTGCTCATCTTGCGGCCATCGGGACCAATGAGAAGATTATATGTAATCACGTCTTGAATTGGGCCTGGGTACTTCTTGTTTTGTTTATGCCAAAGCTGTACAACACGTCCGGTAAGGAGATTAAAAAGTTGATCAGTGCCACCAATTTCTATGTCACTTTTTACTGCAACTGAATCGTAACCCTGCATGATGGGGTAGAGAAGTTCATGGAGACCTACGCGTTTGCCTTCTTTATGTCGAAGCGCAAAGTTGTCACGCTCCATCATCTGAGCTACAGAAAAAGGTTGAATCAATTCGATAACGTCGGCGAATTTCATTTTACCAAGCCAGTTGTTGTTGTAGCGAACCTCTGCTTTCCATGTATTGAGAAGGCGAGAGAGCTGTTTCTTGTACGTTCGCATGTTTTTCTTCACGTCAGCATGTGTCAGTGGTGGGCGCTCAGCTTTTTTATCCGACGGATCACCAATCTGTGCAGTAAAGTCACCAACAATCAATACGACCTTATGTCCAAGTTTTTGAAAGTGTGCGAGTTTGCGGATAACGGCTGCATGTCCGATGTGAATGCGGCTTCCCGTTGGATCAATCCCAAGCTTTATGCGAAGTTTCTTTCCTGACGCAAGTTGTTTTTGAATGTCTTCCTTAATGACAGCATCACGACAGCCACGCCACAAGAGCGATTCGAGGAGTTTTCGGTCTTCAGTCATGACTCTACTATATCGCAAGGAATATTAGTGCGCTATGGCGACACAGTTCACAGAAAACGCTCCAGCTTCAAGGAGTACACGACGCGCTTCTCGCATTGTGGCGCCTGTCGTGATGACGTCATCAATAAGGAGTATTCGTTTTCCTGAAGTATGTTCAGGGTAAGCAACTTTGAAACAATTACGAACGTTTGCTTCACGCTCCGCCTTTCCAAGGCGGAGCGCTTGCTTTTCTGTATGTCGAGTTCGTACAAGTACATGCGGAGCACACACAACTGCTGTATCAGAAAAACGCTTAACAAAATGTTCAGCAATGAGAAGTGACTGATTAAATCCTCGCTCGCGTAAGCGTTCGCGCGAAAGAGGAATCGGAATGACGAGAAGTGTGCTCACGGGTGAAAGAAGATGTTCATACACCATATCTTCATGAAAGGTGTCGTATAAAGCATCTGCAAAGACAAATCCGAGTCTTTTCATGCGATCAAATTTCAGCGCATGAATACAATCGCGAACAAGGGGGTCTCGATAGGCGAAAAGTGCTTCGGCAGAGAGCTTTTTAAGCACGGTATCGTTTGAAGCGCGCTTCGCGCGCAGGCACAACGTATCGGCGGACAGTGTTTCAAGGTAACGTCGTGATGGTGGAAGTGGAAAAACCATGTCACACACAAGCCGAAAAACATATGCGCATAGGTGTTTCCATTCCATAGTGATTTCACGCTATACTAAGGGCATCAAATTTCTTTCAAATGTATGTCTTTTGGTGACGCACTTAGAAAACTCACTGGTAGTCTTGCACAGGCTAAAGCCAAGAGCGTTTTGGGCGTTGATATCAGCTCATCAACGATAAAGGTTGTGCAACTATCGCGCCGTCATGGCCGTGCGGTTTTGGAAACCTACGGAGAACTTGCGCTTGGTCCCTATGCAGGTGTTGAAGCAGGGAAGGCGACAGCACTTTCAACAACGAAACTTGCCGAAGCGGTTGCTGATCTTGTGCGCGAAGCAAAAGTCACCACGATGGAATGTGGCGTTGCAATTCCTCTTGCGTCGAGTTTGATCAATGTGATTGAAATGCCTGATATTGGTGAGGCGCGTCTCAAAGAAATGGTGCCTTTAGAAGTGCGCAAATATATTCCAGTAAGCATTAACGAAGTGATGCTCGATTGGCGTATTGTTCCAAAAGTTGAATCGGATACTCCACCCGAAGGTGTAACAGGGACTCCCGGAAAGAAAGTAGAAATACTCACCGTTGCGATTCACAGAGAAACGATTAATCGATATAACGAAGTGATTCGTGCGGCAAAACTTAATCCAAGTTTTTTTGAAATTGAAGTGTTCAGTACGATTCGTGTCGCGCTCGAAGAAGATCTTGCACCAACGATGATTATTGGTATGGGTGCGGGGACGACAAAAATTTACATTATCGACCGAAAAGTGTTGCGTGAATCACACGTCATTAGTCGTGGCTCACAAGAAATTACAATTGCTGTTTCAAAAGCGCTTGGGGTGACACCTGAACGTGCGGAAGAACTCAAAAAAACATATGGTGTGGTGAAGCAGGGAAAGGACACCGATGTTGCAGAAATTGTCTCACTCGTCCTCGACTCGCTCATTACCGAGGCACAGCGTGTGATGCTTAACTATCAGAAAAAACATTCTCGCAATGTTGCAAAAGTAGTTCTGACGGGCGGAGGAATTTTGCTTCCCGGTATTGCAGAGCGCGTGAAAGGGATTTTGCAAACGGACGTGGTTGTCGCAGACCCCTTCAGAAAGGTTGAAACACCAGCGTTTCTTGCAGATATCCTGCATGAAGTGGGTCCAGAGTTCGATGTGGCAATCGGTGTGGCACTCCGCAAGCTTGAAGAAAATGCATAGGCAAAAGTGTGGAGATGTTTGTTGCGCAGACGCGTGGGTATCATATACTAAGGTGTAGAAATCATGGCGGAACAATTTCAGACATCATTCATTCCGAAGAAAAGCTTCGATGTTGGTCCAGTAAAACCGGCGCGCGTCACCAGTCTCTTTTTCATCATTTCGATGCTTCTCTTCATACTCTCTGTTGCTGCGGCAGCGGGGGTATTTGGCTATCAAAAATTCCTTGAAAGTTCTATTGTGCGAAAGAAGGAAGAGCTTCAGAAGGCACGTGCGGCATTTGAACCTGAGCTTATTCGTGAACTTTCACGTCTCGACACAAAACTGAGGACAGCAGAAGAGCTCCTTTCTACGCATATAGCGGTGACTGGTATTTTTGAGCTCTTGCAAGGTGTAACACTTGAGACGGTGCAGTTCACTGACTTTGGATACGCTCTCGAACCTTTGGGTGTGCGTATCACCATGTCGGGTCTTGCACGTTCATTTGCATCAGTGGCATTGCAGTCGGATGAATTTGGGAAGAATCGCTTCATTCGAGAGCCAGTCTTTTCAGGCTTCTCTCTTGATGATCGTGGTGATGTTGAATTTAGTGTCACCGCGCTCATTGATCCATCAGTCGTATCATATGAAGGTCGTTTGAAAGACGCAGGAACTGCAGTGATAACCATTCCGTCAGAAGTTGCTGGTGCGGAAAACGAAGAAGAACCTGTTGAAAAGGTTCCCGAAACTCTATAAATATGAAGAACGTCATTAGCCTCATCCTCATAGTGGTTGCCATCATTCTCTTTTTCTCATATACAAACGGAAAGTTTATTATCTTGAAAGTACTTGGTGCCGAAGAAAATAAATATGACCAAGCGCTCGAAAAATCAAAAGAGCTCATTGCGCTTCGTGATGCATTGCTTTCAAAATACAATGCGATTCCGACGGACGATCTTGAAAAGATTAACCGAGTTATTCCAAATTCCGTTGACTCTGTTCGTTTGATTATCGAAATCAACGCTATTGCGGCGCGTCACAAACTAACACTTCTTGATATTGGAGTAGGAGAGGTAGGAAGTGGTAGTCCTATAAACGATGTCCCAGGACGGCTTGGTCCTGTAAGTTCCTCATACGGCACGGTGCCGGTTGCCTTTGGTGTAAACACGACATATCAGGGTTTTCTTGAATTTATTGCAGATCTTGAACGCAACCTTCGTCTTGTTGACCTTCGCACGGTCTCATTTGGTCAAGCAAGTGCGGGAACAGGCCTTACAGAGTACGGTATATCATTTGACACGTATTGGATGAAATAATCTACACTATGCCAACAAATTTTATACAAAAATATAAAAAACTTCTCATCCTTGCGGGCATTGTTGCGGTTGGATTTGTTGGCTATGCGCTCTTTTCAGGCAACGAACTTCCCGAAGGTCTTACATCAGAATCTGTATACGATATTCCTGCTGAAGAGGGGGGGGATCTTCTCGCTATTCTTGAGGAATTGAGAACAATTAACCTTGATACAAGCATTCTTCAAGACACAACATTCCTTACACTCGAAGACTTTAGTGTTACGTTGACTGCTGAACCTGTTGGTCGTCCAAACCCATTTGCGCCGATTGGTGTTGGTGCCGCTGTGGGAACAACAACAGTGCCGACAAACGAGGAGTAGTGTCGACGACAAACACATATGTCCTTTCTTTCTGAACTCGTACAAAAAGGGGTGATTCAGGAAGCCGTTGTTTCAGAAATCGAAACTGAAGCACAAACTTCCGGACGAAGCATTGAAGAAGTGCTTTTGTCACGTGATGTGGGTCCAACGGACATTTTGGCTGCGAAAGGTGTCTATTACGGTCTGCCAACACGCGCCGTGAATGCGCGCGAGATGTCGTTTGATGTGCTCACGAATATTCCAGAAGAGTCTGCACGACACTATAAAGTGGTGCCACTCGCATTTACTGATGGGGTGCTTGAAGTTGGTGTGGTTGATCCTGACAACATCGAAGCACGTGATGCGGTGCAGTTTATTTCGTCAAAGACCGGTATTCCGTTCAAACTTTTTCTTATTACAGAGAGTGATTACGAAGACGTCATAAAAAACTATCAAGGTCTTTCAGGAGAGGTGACGAAGGCTTTGACTGATCTTGAATCAGAATTGACGGTCGAAGAACGTGAACTATCAAAGCGTCTTGATGACGCAGGTCGCACAAAAGACGATGATGCAACAGAACTCGTTGAAGACGCGCCGGTTACGAAAATCGTTGCAACCATTTTGAAGCATGCAATTGATGGTAATGCGTCCGACATTCACATTGAGCCAACACCAGAAAATTTGAAAGTACGTTTTCGTGTTGACGGTATTATGGCGACAAACTTGTTATTGCCGATGAAAGTGCATCAGGCAATTGTCGCTCGTATCAAGATTCTCTGTAACATGAAGCTTGATGAAAAACGTAAACCGCAAGACAACCGTTTTTCTGCGCATATCAGCGGCCGCAAAATCGACTTCCGTGTGTCGACGTTTCCTGCGTACTACGGTGAAAAGATTGTGCTCCGTATTCTCGACCAAGAGAAAGGCGTGTTGCCGCTCGATCAGATTGGATTTTCAGAACGTAATCTTAAATTGGTACGCGATGCCATCAAACGTCCGTACGGAATGATTTTGATTTCAGGTCCGACAGGTTCTGGTAAGACGACGACACTGTATTCAATGCTTCAAGAAGTTGATCGCGAAAGCCAAAACGTTTTGTCACTTGAGGACCCAGTGGAATACAACATCAGTGGTATGAACCAGTCGCAAGTGCGTCCTGAAATCGGATACACGTTTGCATCGGGACTACGCACGACACTTCGTCAGGACCCTGACATCATCATGGTGGGTGAGATTCGCGATAAAGAAACAGCACAGCTTGCGATTCAGGCGGCGCTTACCGGTCACTTGGTGTTCTCAACGATTCACACGAACAATGCGATTGGTGTTATTCCGCGTTTGATCGACATGGGCGTCGATCCGTTCCTTATCGCGCCAACACTCGTGCTTACGATGGCCCAGCGTTTGGTGAAAAAACTATGTCCTGAAGGTGGAAAAGAAATTCCAATCGACGATTCTTTGAAGGTAATGCTCGATAAACAGTTTGCCGATATTCCAAAACACTATCGCGAAGAAATTCCAAAATCAAAATCATTCTACGGCGTGCAGACAACAGAAAAATGTCCAAAGGGCGTGGCGGGGCGTATGGCTGTGTTTGAAGTACTTGAAATGAATAAAGAAATTGAACAAATTATTTTGACGAATCCGACAGAACCAAAACTCATGGCTGTTGCGCGAAAGAATGGTCTCTTCACGATGAAAGAAGATGCGATCATTAAGAGCATGCAGGGCATTGTGCCGTTTGAAGAGGTGAATACCTTGGGTGGTGTGTACGACAGTGTTGAAGAAGAGGAGGCGGCAGTTGTTCCACCTGCAAAACCTGCTGAAGAGGTTGTGATAGAATAATAGAAGCGCGACACCAATACACGAATGCTCCGCCAACTGGCGGACGAATGACACGAATATAATTACAAAAACATACCAACTTCTAAACCAAAAACTTCCAAACCTTTAAACCAAAATCTATGGATTACACGAAAGAAATTACTGAACTTATCGAGATTACGATAAAAGAGGGAGCATCAGACCTCCATCTCTCTGCGGGGTATCCGCCAACGGTCCGCGTATCCGGTATGCTCATCCCTTTGGTGAAGAAAGAAGTGCTCACTGCAGAAGACACGGAAGGATTTATGGAAGTTCTCTTAACGAAAGAGAACAAAGAACTCTTTCTTCAAGAAAAAGAGATTGACTTTTCATACAGCTATCAAAACAATGAGGCACGTTTTCGTGGTAACTGCTCGGTGTCTCGAGGTTCAATATCAATTGTGATGCGTCTCGTGCCAAAGCGTATTCGTACGCTTGAAGAGCTTGGTTTGCCAACAGTCTTGGGAGATTTTGCGCGTCGCCAACAGGGGTTCTTCTTGGTGGTGGGTCCGGTGGGACACGGAAAATCAACAACACTTGCAGCGATGATTGATATCATCAACTCAGAGCGATCAGATCACATCGTAACGATTGAAGACCCAATCGAATACATGTTTGAACCAAAGAAATCGATGATTAACCAGCGCGAAGTTCGTATCGACACAAAAGATTTTCATACTGCACTCGTTGAATTGTTCCGTCAGGACGTGGATGTTGCCATGATTGGTGAGATGCGTGGACAAGAAACGATTGGTACGGCGGTGACTGCGGCTGAAACAGGACACTTGGTGCTTTCCACCTTGCACACAAACAGCGCGGCACAGACGATTGACCGTATCATCGACTCATTCCCACCAGCACAACAAGATCAGGTGCGTATTCAGCTCTCAAGCTCACTTCTCGGTATCTTTTCACAGCGTTTGGTACAGCGTGTGTCAGGGGGATTGGTGCCAGCGTATGAATTGCTCATCAACACAAAGGCGGTTGCGAACCTCATTCGTGAAGGGCGCACACACGAAATTGATAGTGTGATTGAAACAGGATCAGATCATGGCATGGTCGACATGAACCGATCGCTTGCAGAGTTGGTGCAGAAAGGAGACATCACCGTTGAGACAGCGCGCATGCATTCACTTAACCCAACGCTTCTGGAGCGTTTGCTGTAATCTATGAAGGTGCTCATCTACATCGGGGGTGCGGTTGCAATCATCTACGCATTGTTTGCCATAAGTAACTAATATGCTTTTTTCATACAGCGCACTTGATCAAGAAGGAAAGGAGACACAAGGAACTATCGATGCCTTGAATGAGGATATTGCGATTCGCTCGTTGCAACAGCGCGGGCTTATTGTTGCATCGGTTAAGGAAGCGAGTGATACGCCAATCCTTGAACGAAAAATTACATGGTTTGAAAACGTCTCGAACAAAGACCTCGTTATCCTCTCACGACAAATTGCAACACTCTTCGAAGCACAGGTGTCAGCGCTTCGTGTATTCCGTCTCCTCGGGGAAGAATCAGACAAACCACTTCTCCGAAAAACACTTATCGAAGTTGCAAATGATTTGCAGGCGGGCAGTTCAATTTCAAAATCACTTGAAAAACATCCAAAAATCTTTTCTCCATTTTATGTGAACATGGTAAAGGCAGGTGAAGAGTCGGGTAAGCTTGATCAAACGCTTTTATTCCTTGCCGATTATCTTGATCGTACCTACGAAGTAACGTCAAAAGCACGCAACGCGCTTATCTATCCTGCATTCGTTATTTCAGTCTTCTGTGTCGTGATGATTTTGATGTTGACAACCGTTATTCCGAATCTCTCTGCAATTTTGCAAGATTCAGGACAAGAAGTTCCCGCATATACAGCCGTTGTTATTGGTATTTCAAACTTTTTCGTAAATTACGGAGTCTTTCTTATTATTGCTGGGTTGCTTGGTGTCGTGTGGGCATGGCGGTACTCAAAAACAGAGGCAGGGAAGGAGACAGTCAGCAATTTGAAGCTTTCTATTCCGTATATTGGCTCGTTGTACCGTACATTGTATCTTTCGCGTATTGCTGACAACATGAATACAACGCTATCGTCGGGTATTCCTGTCATTCGCGCGCTCGAGATCAGTGGTTCTGTCGTGGGAAATAAAATCTATGAGGATGCGCTCTTGCGTGCTGTTGAATCGGTGCGTGGGGGCTCGTCAATTGCTGATTCATTACAACTTACGCCTGAAATACCAAACATCATGATTCAAATGATTCGTATTGGTGAAGAGACAGGAGAGCTTGCAAGTATCCTCAAAACCCTCGCACACTTCTATGAACGTGAGGTGAACACGGCGGTTGATAACCTCGTCGATCTCATTGAACCTGCGATGATTGTTCTCCTTGGTTTAGGTGTGGGAGTCCTCCTTGCGTCTGTTTTGATCCCAATTTACAACATCTCTTCGGGTATCTAAAAGCTAGAATCAAGAAGCTGGAATCAAGAATCAAGAGCGCCTTTTGTACGATATATCGTACAAAAGGCGCGTATACCTCCTTTAATTCATGATTTTTGATTCCTAAAACGCTTGAATGAGGCCGTCCTTTGGGAAATGTCTTGCGCAGGGCGACGGCCCGAGCGGGAGCGCCGTGGCAGCAGCCGCGGACGCGTGCATTTTCCAAAGGCAGGGCCGAATGGCCTTTATCCACAGGGGGTGGTGCCCCAGCCCTAGCTTCAACTATAATGAATACACGCTTACGTTATTAAGCATTTATAAGTTTGAACATTTAATTAATAATCCATGAAAGGAAAAAATAAAGGTTTTACATTGATTGAACTCTTGGTGGTTATCGCCATCATCGGTATTCTCTCATCAGTTGTGTTGGCATCTCTTAACAGCGCACGTCAGAAGGGCCGTGATGCAAAGCGTGTTTCTGACCTCGGCCAAATGCGCGTTGCTTTTGAACTCTACTTCGACTCAAACCGCGCATACCCAGCAGCATCAAGCTCGTTGGTAACAGGAGGCTACATGCCGGCGCTTCCCGTTCCACCAGTAAGTGGTGAACAATACCTCTACTCGGCAGCTGCAAGCAATGCCACATCATACGTTCTCCGTGCAGCACTTGAAGACGCAAACCACGTCACATTGGTGGGAGACATTGATGGAACATCAAACGGTACTGCAAACACCGATTGTTCTGACACACCGATAGCGTACTACTGCGTGCGACCGTAGTATATTAATTACAAGATATGAAACAACAAAAAGGTTTTACATTGATTGAACTCTTGGTGGTTATCGCCATCATCGGTATTCTCTCATCAGTTGTGTTGGCGTCACTCAACAGCGCACGTTTGAAGGGCCGTGATGCGAAACGTGTTTCTGATATGGGTCAGGTGAAACTTGCACTTGAGCTGTACTTCGACTCGAATCGTACGTATCCAGTAGAGGCGGCAGGCACACTCGCTTCAACATCAGTCGCAGGTGCGGCACTTGTCACAAGTGGGTTTATGCAAGCAATTCCTATAGACCCAACTGCCGCAGGGATATATATGTATTCGGGAACGGCAACAACATATGTACTTCGCGCACAACTTGAAGATACACAAAACACGGTCTTAGATGGTGATGTTGATGATGCAGACGCACTTGGAATTGATTGTCAGGACACAACATCTCCATTTTACTGCGTACGACCATAACTCTCCTTCGCACACAAAACAAAAACCCCGAAAGGGGTTTTTTGTTTTCCTGTATACCCGGCACTTACTAAAAGTTTCTTTCAAAAAGATGGATAAAAACATGTTCGATGTTCCGAGATATCCCTGTTTTAGATTGTAAGTGCTGGGTATACTGTATATATGTCGTTGTTTCTTATTTTCGCTTTTCTTTTCGGACTTCTCATTGGTAGTTTTCTTAACGTGGTCGTACTTCGTTTTCGTACAGGGCGTGGTCTGGGGGGGCGATCATCATGCGGTTCGTGCAGACACGTATTGCGGTGGTTTGAACTTATTCCACTTTTTAGCTTTCTCTTTCAGCGCGGCCGCTGTCGTGCATGTTGTGCGCACATTTCATGGCAGTATCCGATTGTTGAAATACTCACCGGTATTCTTTTCACACTCGCTCTCTCTAAAGCATTCTCGGCAGGAATTCTCATCCCACTCCACGCACTTCATCTTGCATTTATTATGAGTATTCTTGTTGTAATCACCGTCTACGACATTCGCCACACCATCATTCCGGACAGCCTTGTGTATACATTTGCTGCGCTCGCACTATCATACGGATTTATGCCGTACGCAATCATTCCGTATGCTCCATGGTGGTATCCTTTTGTTTCAGGATTAATTGCAGCATTTCCGTTTGCATTCTTGTGGTTTGTCTCAGGCGGGCGGTGGATGGGTTTTGGTGATGCAAAATTGTCCCTTGGTATTGGTTTTATGCTCGGGATTCTTGGTTCGATCTCCGCGCTTATTTGGGCGTTTTGGTCAGGTGCATTAGTGAGCCTTGCTCTCATTATTCTGTCGAAAACTCGTTTGCGGTGGGGCAGCTCGGGGCTTACAATGAAGAGTGAGGTTCCTTTCGCTCCGTTTCTTATTCTCGGATTGCTTATTGTCCTCTTCGGATCAATTGATATTCTCACGCTCATCGGATACATCTCCTAATATGAATCAAGAATCAAGAATCAAGAATCAGGACCAGAAAAGGTTTTTTAGCATGATTCATGATTCTTGCTTCATGATTCACGGCTTCACGCTCATTGAAATGCTCGTGACAGTTGCTATTTTTGCTCTCATTTCTTCAGTCATCATCACGCGAAACTCAAAGTTTGATGATGAAGTACTTCTTACGAATATGGCATACGATGTTGCATTGTCGGTTCGTAAAGCACAAAGCTATGGAATAAACGTACGCACAGATCAAGGAGGGTTCGATGATCCGTACGGCATCTTTTTTGAAAACGGTACGACAACATATAAGTTCTTTATCGACAGGGACAACGACGGCTTTTATGACGCAAACGAGCTCCTTGAGACATACACACTCGGTCGTGGTGCAATTATTCAACCGATTTGTGATCTCGAAGGAACCGGGTGTGATCTTGATGAGTTGACGATAGTATTCGAGCGCCCTGAACCCGACGCTATTATTGAACGCGGTACCATAGGACGCGCCGCTGTTGGTATTGTGTCAGTACGCGGAGGCCAACGCTATGTGTTCATCGAATCCACAGGGCAGTTTTCAATACGGCATGAACTTGAAGAGGTAAAAGAATAATGTATGAATCAGAAAACAGAAAACAAAAAACAGAAAACAAAAAACACACATGAAACGATCTGTTCTCTGTTCTCTGTTCTCTGTTTTTCTGCGCGTCGCGCAAGCGGCGCGTCGCGCGGGTTCACGCTTGTTGAGATGATTGTTTCTGTGTTTATTTTTTCTATTGTGATGCTTATTGCGACAGGGGCTCTTGTTTCAATTGTTGAGGCAAACCGAAAGGCACAGAGCGTGAAATCGGTTATGAACAATCTCAACTTCGCGCTTGATAGTATGACGCGCGCCATTCGCGTGGGGACTGCGTACGACTGTGGGGTTTCGTCGTGTGACCCCGATCAAGGCACGGAAGAGTTTAACTTCCTTTCAACTGATGGAGAAGAGATTCACTATCGGTTTAACAAAACGGACATGAGTCTTGAGCGGTCAACCGATGGGGGTATTAACTATCTAGCTCTCACGGCGCCTGAGGTTGATATCGAAGTATTGAAGTTTTATGTTAGAGGAGAGCGTTCAACGGACAACGAACAGCCTCGCGTTCTTTTGGTTTTTCAGGGATTTGCAGGACCGGAGGGCAAGACACGTACCGTATTTAGTCTCCAGACGCTTATTACACAAAGGCTCCTTGATCGATAGTGAAATCACACAATACAATTATGAATCAAGAATCAAGAATCAAGAATCAAGATAACGGAAACTTTTTTGGCATGATTCATGATTCTCGCTTCATGATTCGGGGTTTTACTTTCGTTGAAACATTGGTGGCAATCGCCGTACTTTTGTTGGCGGTGACCGCCCCATTGTCTCTTGTGTATCAAAGTCTTGCCGCATCGCGCGTTGCACGCAATCAAGTGACTGCAATTTATCTTGCACAAGAAACGATCGAATTTATTCGCGCGACACGCGACACCAACGCATTGACAGGAAATGACTGGCTTACGACACTTGAGGATTGCCAAGTAGAAGATGGATGTTATATCGATATCTCTACGTCAGAGGTAAGAGATTGTCTAGATCAGTGTCCGATTATGACGTATAACACAACAACATACGTGTATGGATACGGGGAAGGAGTTGATTCAGCATTTCGTCGCACAACATGGATTGAGAATGTGCGCACTGATAAAGAAATAAAAGTAACAACGCGAGTCGAATGGTATGAAGGAATTGCACAACGCAACGTGACGATGAATGAGTTTATCTATAATTGGGAATAGCATGACAACAGAAAACAGAAAACAGAAAACAGAAAACAAAACACAACGTTTTTGTTGCCTGTTTTCTGTTATTTGTTATTTCACGCGACGCGCGCTTCGCGTGTCGCGTGGTTTTACGCTTTTCTACGCTGTCTTGGTGACGTCACTTTTGCTCGCGCTTGGTCTTGCTGTCTACAACATTACGCTTAAGGAACTTATTCTTACTTCAGATGCGCGCGAATCACAAAATGCATTTTATGCTGCGGACACCGCGCTTGAATGTGCACTCTATTGGGATTTGCAATATGACGGTCTATCGCCTGCATTCGGTTTTTACGGGGACTCTCTTGCGTCGGGCATCGTAAACTATTGGCGTATGGATGAAGGATCTGGTGATGATGTGTTTGATACAGGATCGGGAAATAATGACGGGCTTATTCTCGGTATTAACGGTTCTGACGGTCCAAACAGGATTCCCGGATATATCAATGACGCACTTTCCTTCGATGGAGCGGGCGATTATGTGGGGTTAGAAGAAGAAACGTCATATGCAGGGGAGTTCACTGTTTCTTTTTGGGCACAGCCACAGCTTCCGACGCAAACTGGAGGAGGACGTACGATAGTTGCAAAGTCAGGAGCCTCGGATCGATTTTCTTTTGTCTTTACTACTCAAAACAAATATCGCTTGCGTATCGACGCGCAGAATCATGAAGCCGATATGCCAGCATCTTTTTCAGGATGGACACATTTTGTTGTTATCCGAAAGGCAGATAATAGTCTACAGGTTCAGGTGAATGGTGGGGCTCCCACTTCTCTTGGAACTAGTGGGGGGGACTTTAGTGTACAGTTTATAGGACAAAACGGTGGCAACGCTGGGTGGTATTCAGGTACGCTTGATGATCTTCGTATTTACAACCGCGCACTTTCAGATGAGGAAATTGATGCAATCGTTGCGGGAGACGCGAATAATATTTTTGTGCCACCCGTTGCAGAAATGAGCAATATTCTCTGTGCAGAAGCTGACATTTCAGATCCAGAAACAGGCTGGTATGAAGATTCTAATGGTAATCCGCTTGCATGGGTGTCTGAATCGAGTGGAGAATCGGCAACAACTACATTTGACCTTTCACTTGAAGACGGCCGTTGTGCACTAGTAACGGTGACAAAGAACACTTCGTCAACAACAATTGTTGCCCGTGGCTACAACACTTGTGAGATATCAAGCAACCGACGTCTTGAGCGTGCATTGCGTGCGGAATACTAACGACGAGGCGTCGTAATTTCAAATATCAAATGTCAAACATCAAAATAGAGGTGTTTTTGGCATTTGTTATTTGAAATTTGATATTTGGCATTTCTGCTACACTGTAGAAGATATGGCACCAAAATCTCTACAAACACGCTACGAAACGCTCCTTGCCGAGGTAAAGCACCATCGGGATCTTTACCATACCCATGATGCGCCAGAGATATCTGATGAGGTGTATGACAGTCTTGTCAAAGAACTTCAGGTAATTGAATACAAGTATCCTGAATTAAAAGCATACGATACTCCAAGCGAGAGTATTGGTGCTGATGTGTCTGAAGCATTCTCAAAAGTGCAACACGCTGTGCGGCAGTATTCCTTTGATAACGTTTTTACATCGGAAGAATTGCGCGCATGGGATGAGCGCGTGCGAAAGGGTGTTGAAAAAGAAGGTGGCAAAGCATCAGACGTTGCGTACTGCATGGAGTACAAAATTGATGGACTCAAAGCAATACTCACGTACAAAAAGGGAAAGCTAACACTCGCAGCAACGCGTGGTAATGGGGATATTGGAGAAGATGTGACGCATACAGTAAAAACGATTAAAAACATTCCTCACACACTTTCAAAACTTATTGATGTAATTGCTATTGGTGAAATTTGGCTCTCTGATACCGAACTTGCACGTATAAACCGTGAGCGCGCAAAAAACGATGAACAACTTTTTGCAAACACACGAAATGCGGCTGCGGGATCCTTGCGACAACTTGATGCATCAATAACTGCTTCACGAAAGCTTGAAAACTTTGCATACGATATTGAACAAATTTCGGATGATATTCCAGATACACAAACAGGAGAGTTGAAGAAACTCAAAGAGCTCGGTTTTAATGTGAACCCTGTATTTAAACTTGGTAAATCCGTTGAAGATATTGAAAAGTTTTATACAGAGACACTGAAAAAACGCCACGACATGCCATATCATATTGACGGTATTGTGCTCAAAGTAGAGCGACGTGATCATCAAAAGATGTTGGGACATACAGCCAAAGCGCCCCGCTTTGGCGTTGCGTATAAGTTTCCCGCAGAGCAAGTAGCGACAGTCATTGAGGATATTGCGCTTCAGGTTGGCCGTACAGGGGTTTTGACTCCTGTCGCGCACCTGAAGCCAGTATTTGTCGGTGGAGCAATGGTGTCCCGCGCAACACTCCATAACGAAGACTTTATAAAAGAATTGGATCTTCGTATTGGAGACACCGTGGTATTACAGCGTGCGGGGGATGTTATTCCTGAAGTTGTTTCTGTTTTGACAAATCTTCGCACAGGGAAAGAAAAAATTTGGAAGTTTCCAACAACATGTGCTTTGTGTGGAGGAGATGGTTCAATCGAGCGTGTACCAGGGGAGGCGGCGTATCGATGTAGGTTCAAAGGTTCACGTCCACAAACAGAACGAGTGTTTGAACATTTTGTGGGAAAACACGCATTTGATATTGATGGCTTGGGTAAAGAACAGGTAAAAATGTTTTTAGACGCGGGGTTGGTGTCAGAGTTTGCCGATATTTTTACGATAACGAAAGGCGACTTGCTTTCACTGCCACGATTTGCTGAAAAATCAGCGGACAACCTTGTTGCGTCCATTGAGAAAGCAAAACGTGTTCCATTCGCGCGACTTTTGATTGGGCTTTCAATTCAACATGTTGGAGAAGAAACGGCAATTGATATTGCAAATCATTTTGGAACGTTGCAAAAACTTCGTGATTCAACACTCCCCGAACTTACCGCAATTGAAGGAGTAGGCGTTGTTGTTGCACAGTCTGTCTACGATTGGTTCCGAAATCCTGATAATAAAAAACCTCTTGAACATCTTCTACAACACGTGCGTGTTGAAATTACAAATTACAAATTACAAATTACAAAATTAACGGGCAAAACATTTGTTTTGACGGGAACACTTCCAACACTTTCTCGTGATGAAGCAAAAGAACTTATTCGAGTACATGGGGGCAGTATTTCAAGCTCAGTCTCCAAAAAAACAGACTATGTTTTGGCAGGTGTTGAAGCAGGCACAAAACTCGATGAAGCGGAGAAACTTGGTGTAAAAGTCATCACAGAAGAGCAGTTTAAGGCCCTTATCTCGTGATATACTGACCGTATGACGATTTCTAGAGAGGATGTAGAAAAGCTTGCACAGCTTGCCCGAATAGACCTTTCCGAGGCCGAAAAAGAGTCTCTGACAAAGGAAATGGAGAATATCATCGCATTTGTCGATGAGCTTAAGACTGCGAACGTAAATCTCGATGATCATGCGACTGTTGGTGTGCCACATAACGTTATGCGAGAGGATACAAATCCACACGAAACGGGCATGTACACCGAGGCGCTTTTGAACTCGGCGCCAGCACAAGAAGACGGCTATGTGAAGGTAAAAAACATTCTATGATCGACGTCACAACACTATCAATAGCAGAGGCGCGCAAAAAACTTGATGCAAAAGAATTCACTGCCGTGGAGCTACTTCTCGCATGTCTTGCAAACATTAAAGCAAAGGATGCCGATGTTCATGCATTTCTTGAAATCTATGCAGATGCAAAAAAACAAGCGGAACGAGCAGATGTAATGATTGCTGAAGGAAAAGCAACAACACTCACTGGCATCCCCGTCGCGCTCAAGGACAACATGTGTTTCGAGGGACACACAGCAACAGCGGGTTCAAAAGTGCTTGAAGGTTTTGTTGCGCCCTACGACGCGACCGTTGTCGCAAAACTTAAAGAAGCTGGGGCGGTGCTTATTGGACGCGCAAACATGGATGAATTTGCGATGGGAAGTTCAACAGAACACTCTGTGTATGGTCCGACAAAAAACCCACTCGACTTTGAGCGTGTTCCGGGGGGTTCGTCAGGAGGTTCAGCGGCAGCCGTTGTCATGGGCGCAGCACTTGGTTCCTTTGGTTCTGACACAGGCGGTTCTATCCGACAACCTGCAGCGCTCTGTGGCATCGTCGGACTCAAACCAACGTATGGGAGTGTGTCACGTCACGGTTTGATTGCGCTTGGCTCATCACTCGATGTTATTGGTCCTTTTGGAAAAACAGTAGGAGATGTTGAAGCAATGTTTCAAGTAACGAAAGGAAAAGATGCGATGGATCTTACAACTGTTGATACGACAGATTACCCGTCTGTTTTAGGAGATGTAAAAAGGATTGGTGTGCCGCGAACATTTTTGGATGAAAATAAACTCCGTGATGATGTACGCGCTAACTTCGATGCGGCGTTGGAAAAATTAAAAACGCTTGGCTATACGCTCGTTGATATTGAACTTCCGTACGTGAAGTATTCGGTGCCAACGTATTACGTTATTTTGCCCGCAGAAGCATCATCGAACCTCGCGCGCTTTGATGGGGTTAAGTATGGGTACCATGAGGAAGGGGGGGACCTTATTGAAGACTACTTTAAAACACGTGGAACAGGTTTTGGTCTGGAGCCACGACGTCGCATTATGATTGGAACCTACGTGCTTTCATCAGGCTACTACGATGCGTACTACAACAAAGCGAATGCCGTGCGTCGTATGATTACGAAAGATTTTAATACGGTGTTTGAAAAATGTGATGTCATTGTGACACCAACAACAGCAGGGCCAGCATTTAAACTCGGTAGCAAAACAAATGACCCTGTCGCGATGTATCTCGAAGACATCTTTACGGTGTCATCAAATCACACTGGCATGCCAGCGATGTCTGTTCCATCAGGAACGGTGAATGAAGAGGGAAAGGAACTACCTCTTGGCGTGCAATTGATTGCGCCACATATGGGAGAGAATCGGTTGTTCTCTGTCGGGAAGAAATTTTTAGGCGAAACAGAGTAGACTATAACTATGGCTGATGACAAGAAAAAACCAGCACCGAGTGGGGGAGGACCAGTAAGTGATACTACAGTCCTCGCAACAATATTCGCAATTATTTTCGGACTCCTTCTATTGTCGAGTGTTCTCGGTGGAGTTGAGCGTGTTGCAGGGGATCGCTTTGACGAAGGTTTTTCATTTATCACGTACATTCAAAATCTTGCAGATCGACTGGGTGCCACTGAGGGTTGGTTTGCAACATTCAAACAGATGTACGTATGGATTGCGTGGATTGTAGCAGCGCTCGCGGGAGCGGGGGCAATGTATGCGATGCGAAAGCACAGCCACGTAATGAAAGCACACAATGAGCAGATGAAGGTGCTTGAAGAGAAAATCGCCGGTGTTGGTGTGTCAGAAAAGAATGACAAATGGGAGCATGTCATAACGCTTTCAACGTCAGAAAACCCAGGAGACTGGCGTATTGCTATTCTTGAAGCAGACATCATGCTTGATGAGCTTGTAACCAGCATGGGGAATCACGGCGATACACTTGGTGAGAAGTTGAAAGGTATTGAACAGAGTGACTTCGCGACGCTCGAAATGGCATGGGAGGCACATAAGATTCGTAATCGCATCGCACACCACGGATCAGACTTCATTTTGACGCATCGTGAAGCAAAGCGTGTTATTGATTTGTACCGACAGGTGTTCGAAGAATTCGATATCGTGTAAGCCAAATACTGAGTGTTTAACACTCAGTGTTTGGCAAGACTTTGCTTGGGGTCTGACCCCACCTAGTGGGGTCAGACCCCTCTGATATACTGAATTGTATCTATGACAGAATCTCGTCAACAAGAAGAAGGACCGATTGAGAGTCTTACACAAAAGTTGTACACGCCGGGTGATGGTGTACCCGAAGAGCGTCGTTCAGGGCTTCATCAAAACGTAACGGACGTGCCACAAGATTGGCAACATGAACATGAACACCCAAAATCTTTTTCTCTTGATATGAAACTTGCGCAACATCACACAACAGCGAAGTGGATTTTTCTTGTTGCTATTTTATTTTTTGCGGTATCGCTTGCTGCGGCATTCTTCTTTTTGAGTAATAACCGCAATGTCGTTTCAGCAGGGAAGATTGATATTTCGGTGACAGGCCCAGTTTCAATCGCTGCGGGAGACACATTGCCGCTTTCTATTGATATTAAGAACAGAAATGCGGCAACCCTTGAGGTGGTGGATCTTATTTTGGAATATCCAGACGGTACGCGCTCCGTTCATGATGTGACGAATGAACTTACCGACTACCGTGTGGGTTTGGGGAACATTAATCCAGGGGTAACTGTCTCAACCACGACAGAAGCAATCCTTTTTGGAGAGGAGGGAAGCACACGCGATGTATACATTACGATTGAGTACCGCATTGCGGGCTCGGGTGCGATTTTTGTGAAGGAAAGCGTGTTTACGGTGTCAATTGGTACGGCCCCGCTTTCAATGACAGTCGATGGACCAAAGTCAGTTAATTCAGGTGATGAAGTTGAAATGCTTGTGAAGGTGCGATCAAACTCTTCATTCCCGCTTGAAAACGTTGTTGTGCGCGGCGAATACCCATTTGGGTTTACCTTTACCGAAGCAGACCCCGAAGCGTCATATAGCGATACATTGTGGGTGTTGGGCGATATAGAGCCAGAGGGCACACGAGAGATTCTTGTGAAAGGTGTGCTTGAAGGACAAGACAATGAAGAGCGCATCTTCCATTTTGATCTTGGTATTGCGTCGCAACAAGACACCACAACACTTGGTACATCATTTGTGAAAGCACAGCATGAGGTTGAGATTGAACGTCCATTTATAAATCTCACGATGACATTGAATGGTAGCGAAGCCGAATCTGTTGTTGCACAGCCGGGCACGATTGTTCGAGGAAAAGTAGAATGGCGAAACAATTTACGCGATAAACTAGGTGAAGGTGTGCTCACAGTTAAGCTTGATGGTTCCGCGTTTGATGAAAGCAGTGTCTTTGTTGTGGGGGGCTTTTATAATTCTTCAAACAATACGATTACATGGGATCAGCAAAGTGTTGATGATCTTGAATTTATTAACCCAGGATCACGTGGTGAAGTAAACTTTTCATTTAATCTCAAACCCTCGAGTCAGCTTGGTGGTATGAGTACAAATCCAGAGGTACCTGTTACTGCACGATTGACTGCAATACCGGTAGGCGAAGATGATACGGAGAAGACCATTCGCTCTGAGGTACGTCATCGCGTCATGCTTGCTTCAAGTGTGGGTATCGATACGTTAGTAACATATGCAACAGGACCAATTGATAACGAAGGACCACTACCACCTGTTGTTGAAGAAGAAACAACATACACTATCACGTGGACGGTTTCTTCAAGCGTGAATGAGCTTTCAGGTGGCACGGTGCGTGCTGTGTTGCCCCCGTATGTTTCTTGGAAAAATGAAGTGCGACCATCAACAGAAAACGTAACGTACACCGCTTCATCACGTGAAGTGTTGTGGACGGTTGGGGATGTTCTTGCGGGCGCAGGATATAACAAGGCTCCACGTAAAGTGTCGTTCCAAGTGGGGATGACACCATCAGCACCACAGGTTGGGAGTGCGCCAGAATTAATCGGCGACAGCATTTTTTCAGCCCTTGATGAATTCATTGGTGGAGAAATTGGAGACGTAGAATCCGCTGCAAATATCCACCTTGAAGAGGATGGTGCGCCAGTGAACCACGACCGTGTTCTAGCAGCGGAATAAGCCTAAACAACGTGATATACTCGCTTTATGGAACGACACCAAACAACCGTTCATATAAGCGCTCTGTCGGTTTTTAAAGCCGCAATGGTCATTATTGGTCTCCTTGTGCTCTATATTTTGCGTGACGTTGTGCTTGTCGTTATCGCAGCAATTGTGATTGCGTCTGCCATTGAACCTGTGACGAAGTGGTTTAAACACTATCGTGTACCTCGTTTGGCATCGGTGGTGATTACGTACGCAGTGGTTGCACTTGTACTTTTTGGAACGGTGTACTTTATTTTGCCATCAATGCTTGCGGATGCGGCGAATTTCATTTCACAAATTCCGACATACTTTAGTGCTGTTGAACTCTCTCCATTCATAGAGAATATCTCAAGTGCGACATCAACAGACGTACTTACAGGTCTTTCGCGTACACTTTCTGCACAAGATCTCGTGACAGGATTCCGTTCATTCCTTGAAATCCCAGGCAGTGTCTTTGGTGTTGTGAGTTCAGTCTTCGGGGGATTCTTCTCATTCATCCTTGTCATTATCTTGTCGTTCTACTTTGCCGTGCAAGAGCGGGGAATTGAAAACTTTCTCCGTATCGTAACGCCACACACGCACCAGGCGTACGCAATCGATTTGTGGGAGCGTTCACAGAAAAAAATTGGTCGCTGGATGCAGGGACAACTGCTTCTCATGCTTATCGTTGGCGTCTTGGTGTTCTTGGGCCTTACGATTCTTGGCGTGAAGCACGCACTTCTTTTTGCGCTTCTTGCCGCACTCTTTGAACTTATTCCGCTCTTTGGTCCGATTATTTCAAGCATTCCAGCGATTCTCGTCGCTTTTGGTGATGGAGGTCTTACCGCGGCGCTTCTCGTCACGGGTCTCTACATCATCATTCAACAATTTGAGAACCACCTCATCTATCCACTGGTCGTAAATAAAGTGGTCGGTGTTCCCGCAATGGTGGTGATTCTCGCTCTTATCATCGGTGCGCAGCTAGGGGGACTCTTGGGCGCACTTCTCTCAGTGCCTCTCGCGGCGGCATTCATGGAGTTCATTCATGACTTGAAGCTTCAGAATGCGCCAAAGCGAGATCACACACTTATCTAATACTCTGTATGCGGCCGCTGTATCTGACGACGACACTTCCATACGTGAATGATAAACCTCACCTCGGGCATGCACTTGAGTTTATTGAGGCTGATTGTTACGCGCGCTTCGCGCGCATTATGGGACGTGATGTCTTTTTCAATACGGGCACTGACGAACACGGGCAAAAGATTTATTCAAAAGCGCTTGAAGCAGGTGTAACACCACAAGCATATGCGGATGAGTACGCAGAAAAATTTAAAGCGTTGATGGAGACGCTCAACATTGGTTACACGCGTTTTATTCGTACAACAGATGCGGATCACGTAACTGCTGCGCAAGAATTTTGGCGACGATGTGATGCGGCAGGGGACATCTACAAAAAGAACTACTCAGTAAAGTACTGTGTTGGCTGTGAAATGCAAAAGACAGATTCAGAAATTGAACACGGGCACTGCATTCTCCATCCAAATCTTGAGATTCAGGTTATTGAAGAAGAAAATTATTTCTTCCGTTTTTCAAAATATCAAGAGAAGCTCGCCAAATATCTTTCACGTGAAGGTGTTATCGTTCCCGAGTCACGCCGACTCGAAGCGCTTACATTTGTAAACGCAGGGCTTGAGGATTTCAGTGTGTCACGTCTCAAAGAAAAAATGTCGTGGGGTATTTCTGTTCCAAATGACAATCTTCACGTCATGTACGTGTGGTTTGATGCGCTCGTGAATTACGTTTCAACACTGGATTGGCCAGATGCGGATGGTTTTAAAAAATATTGGGAAGAAGGCGACGTTGTGCAATTTGCTGGAAAGGACCAGATTCGTATGCAGTCGTTGATGTGGCAGGCAATGCTTATGTCAGCGCATGTAAAAACAACTGATGCGGTGTTTTATCACGGTTTTCTCAATAGTAATGGGCAAAAAATGAGTAAGAGTCTTGGAAACGTGGTTGACCCAGTTGCACTTCTTGAAACATATGGTGTTGAGGCACTTCGCTTTTTCATGCTTGCGGAAGCACATCCGTATGAAGACAGTGACATCACACGGGAGCGCCTTACCACAGCTTATAATGCCTACCTTGCAAACGGTGTGGGTAACCTTACGTCGCGTGTGATGAAAATGGCGACGTCATATGACATTGGATGGGACGGTCTTACGCTTCCAACCACAGAGAAAATCATCGCTGATGCAAAGGGCTATACAGACGCATTCAACCGATATCGTTTTGACGAAGCATTTGGTGTCATTCGTGAGCATATTGCACAAGCAGATGGTTTTATTCAAGAACACGAACCATTTAAGAAAATAAAAGTTGATGCAGATACTGCGCGCCGAGATGTTGCGTCACTCGTTGAAACGCTATGGCACATTGCAGCATTCCTCACACCGTTCATGCCAGGGACTGCGGAGAAGATTCAGCACGCCATAACTTCGCACACCATGCCCGAAACACTTTTCGCGCGTAAGGATTAATTTTGTATTTTCTACAAGCTACAAGCTATCAGCTATAAGCTTCCCAAACATGTACCGCTACTTCGACATACATTCGCATCTCACATTTCAAGATTTTGATACTGATCGATCATTGATTATTGAAAAGATGAAAGAAATTGGTATGGGCACCATTACGGTGGGCACAGAGCTCGGCACGTCACAGGCTGCGGTGGAACTCGCGCACGAGCATGCGCATCTTTTTGCAACGGTTGGCATTCATCCGACACACGGCGAAGCATTTGATGAGGAAACATTCTCAAAACTTGCAGAAGACAGGAAGGTTGTTGCGATAGGAGAGTGTGGACTCGACTATTTTCGTATTGATCCTAATGATACAGAAACAAAAGAAGCGCAAAAGAAAATGTTTGAAGCACACATCGTTCTTGCACTGAAGCACGATATGCCACTCATGATTCATGGGCGCCCTCGGAAGGGTAGTATGGATGCGTATGAAGATATTATCGAGATACTCGAAAGCACCAAGCATCAAGCACCAAATAGCAAACTTCGCGGTAACATTCACTTTTTTGTTGGGGACATTCCGACTGCACAAAAATTCCTAGATCTCGGTTTTACGATGTCATTTGATGGTCCGATCACCTTTAGCCGAGACTACGACGATGTCATCAAGTTCATACCCGAGAACATGATTATGGCGGAAACAGATGCGCCGTTTGCAACGCCAGAACCTTTTCGTGGGCATCGAAATGAGCCTTTGTATGTTGAGCATGTCGTTCGAACCCTTGCGGAGGTTCGTGGAGCCGATTTTGAGAGCTTTAGGAAGACATTGGTAGAGAATGCCTTGCGTGTCTTTGGTATCCCTCAAAATTAAATAAAGGCCTCGTTGCTCCCTGAAACAGCCTATGGTATGATGCTTTTCTATGGATGAGAAGGAAATAAAGGCGGAAAACATGGAAGATATGGACATGGATGCTAATCCTCGCATTTACGAGGTAGGTATTCACTTCGTGACTTCAATTAATGAAGACGGCGCACGTGCCGAATTTGACGCTATTCGCGAAAAAATCACAAAAGCAGGAGGAACGCTTATCAGCGAAGAGGCTCCTGTGCTTTTCAACCTTGCATACCCAATGCAGCGTGACATCGAACGCAAGCGTTATACCTTCAACACCGCATACTTTGGTTGGATGAAGTTCGAAACAATTCCAGCAATTGCACACGACCTCAAAGCGTTTGTTGCAGGGAAGCCAACAGTTCTCCGCTCACTTTTGGTAAAGACTACTCGTGAATCATACGTTCGTGAAGTTCCTAAGACAGAGGAAATGGTTTCCGAAGCACCAATTGAAGAGGGTGCTGTGGCTTCTGTTCCAAACGTAGCGGTGATTGATGCGGAAATCGAAAAATTGTTAGCGTAATAAGGAACGAAGTGACTGTATTCGCCACAACCCCGCCCCACTTTTTAAAACAAATGATTCAAACAGCAAAAAATAGTATAGAAAATATCATCAGCGCCACAAAAGTGGGGCGGGGTGATGATTTTAATAAGTTCGTTCCGACTCGCTAATAAAATCAATCATGTATCTCAACAAGGCACTCATTTTCGGTAACTTAACTCGAGATCCTGAACAGAAATCACTTCCGTCAGGAACAACAGTGACAACATTCAGCCTTGCAACAAACCGTACATGGACAGATAAAGAGGGTAAGCGACAGGAGACTGCGGAGTACCACAACATCGTTGTATTCGGTCGTCAGGCAGAAACATCAGCACAGTATCTTCGTAAAGGAGCATCAGCGTTGGTTGAAGGACGTATCGTGACACGAAGTTGGGACGGACCAGATGGACAGAAAAAATATCGTACAGAAATTGTTGCTGACCGCGTACAGTTTGGTCCACGAAGTGCAGGTGTGCGGGAGCAAAGCGGAGGTGGATATCAGAAACAAGAAGCACCAGCCGCCGCAAAAGAACCTGAGCTCGATACGATTCAATATCCAGACGCGAGCGACGAAGGTATTAATCCTGACGACATTCCATTTTAAAAAACACAAGAGACTTTATGAAAAACTGTTACTTCACACAAAACAATATCGAACACATCGACTACAAGGATGTCGTGCTTCTTCGTCAATTCATCAACTCATACGGCCGTTTGAAAACACGACGCTACACAGGCGTATGTGCAACACACCAGCGTGACCTCGCGCAGGCTGTAAAACGCGCACGATTCATGGGGTTCCTCCCTTACATCGCCCGCTAGAACGTTTCTGAAGCCCCATCTACTTTGTTGCGAACTCCGGTCCGCCCTCACAATAGAATAACTATTGTTCAGTCCGAGCTTCGCTCACGCCTCGCATCTGAGGTTCCAAACGTTTTCTTGGAGTTTAGGAATAGAAAAAAGCCCAACGGAAAGCATTGGGCTTTTTTGTTGGGCTTTGGTTCAGTAGCCAGCGATTGCTCGGACCTCACGGAAGAGGACTTCGACGTCCGTGGGGATGGGAGCGAACAGGTCGAGTGGGAGAAGCCTTTCGCGAAGGCCCTCGACGTGATTGATGAGGCTTCGTCGGCTCTCCGGAGCCATTTTCCTCATGTTTTCAGGGTCGAGCAGGGGCTCCTTCACGAGAAACGACGACACATCTTGTTTGGTGAATGCCATCAGATTCTCCTCTGTGATTGGAACGTCTAATGTTCTATACCAAAAAACAGGTTGTTTGTCAACCTGTTTGTATTAACGGGTAAACGAGATATTTGTTTTTATAAAGACTTGCGAGTGCGGCGGCACGAGTACGAGGAAAAATCCAGTAGGATTTTATTAGCGACGTAGAGCGAGAGAGGTATAAAAGTACTCTTTTATACCTCCGAGCCGAGGAGCTAACACAGGTTCCACAGAACCTTTATCCGTGCTTTATAAAAACAAATGTGGAGTAGATTTTAGGCGCGACCGACGTATTCTTGAGTTTCTGTGTTGACTTCAATCATGTCACCAGCCTCAACGAACATAGGAGTCGTTATTTTTGCCCCTGTTTCAAGTGTCACAAGTTTGTCGCCACCCTGTGCGGTGTTACCACGGACATTTGGGGGGGCCTCGGTTACTTTGAGGATCATTTTGATAGGCAAACGGATGCCAAATGGCTTTTCTTCGAAGTAGAGACCTTCGAGTTCCATTTTTTCTTTAAGAAATTGTTTTTGATCTCCCAAAAGATCTTCAGGTAACGTTACGCGCTCGGAAGGGTTTCCGGTGCGGTGGAACCACCACTGTGGCGCTTGTCCGCCTTTGGCGGGGGAGTTGTAAATGTAGGTGAGGGGACGTGTTTCGATATCAGCTTCTTCAGCTTTTTCAGAAACGTGGAAAGAGTATTCAGTTACTTTGCCTGTGATGAGATTCTTCAACTTTGTCGCATTCACGGGCTTGCGCTGTTGTTTGCGAAAGACGTGCGACGCCAAAACAGCGTACGGCTCGCCGTTGAAAATAATCACTTTACCAATTCGAATATCGTTATATGCCAACATAAAGCAATAAAAAAGCCCCTCTGGGCACACAGGGAGTGTACCACGCACCTTTTAAACCGACAACCTACGCCTCTTTGAGCTTTGCTTCTATCTCTTTAAGGATTTTCTTTGAGACATCCTTATGCTCTTTCAAGAAAAGACGAGCCGCATCATACCCGCGTCCAATGACTGTTTCGCCGTACTTGTACGATGAACCGCTTTTTTCAATAACACCATTTGCTTCTCCCATCATGAGCATTTCTCCTTCTTTTGAAATACCTTCGTTGTATACGAGATCGAACTCTGCCTGTTTGAAAGGGGATGCAACCTTATTCTTTACCACCTTCACGCGCGTACGACCACCAATAACTTCTTCACCCTTTTTGATTTGTGCGATACGGCGCACATCAAGACGAACGGATGCGTAGAACTTGAGGGCATTTCCTCCCGGAGTTGTTTCAGGATTACCAAACATCACACCAATCTTCATGCGGATTTGGTTGATGAAGATAACAATTGTTTTTGATTTTGCGACGATGCCGGTGAGCTTACGCAATGCCTGACTCATGAGTCGTGCTTGCTTGCCGACATGTTGTGCGCCCATGTCTCCTTCGATTTCGTCTTTTGGCACGAGTGCGGCAACAGAGTCGATGACGATGACGTCAATTTTTCCTGTGCGCACCAACGATTCAACGATTTCAAGAGCTTGTTCGCCTGTGTCAGGTTGAGAGATGAGAAGTTCGTCGATGTTCACACCAAGATTTTTGGTGTACACAGGATCCATAGCATGCTCAGCATCAACGAATGCACACAAACCGCCGGCTTTCTGCGCTTCAGCAATAGCATGAAGTGCAAGTGTTGTTTTTCCTGACGATTCTGGACCATAGATTTCGACGATGCGTCCGCGAGGAAGTCCACCGATGCCAAGCGCGATATCAAGTCCAATAGAGCCAGTTGAAACTGCAGCGATATCAACTTTCGGTGAATCACCAAATTTCATAATCGACTCTTCGCCGAATTTTGTTTTTATCTGCTTGAGCGTATTTTCGATATCATTGTCCAACCGCTTCAATTCTTTTGGTTCTTTCTTTTTGAATGCCATAAACGTGTGTGCGAGTAATACTTAAGTATACTAATTTCCGATAAATTTTTTATTAACTATCTATAGGAGCAGTCGAGGATGCGATTTCGTCAATAGGGGATGGTGAGCGAGGCAACGCCTCAATATAATATTGAGGCGTTGCCTCTGGTGTATATATCACTTCGCGTGATTCCTGTGCCACATTTCCAAAACGATCTTCCACAGAGACCACAAAGAGGTTATAGCCCTCAAGTACGGATACCGTCTCAGAGAAGGCCCCTTCCTCGTCCACAAAAATAGGACTACCATTGAGTGTAATTTTGACGATACGCTGTGTCGTACCCGTAACGTCGATTGTCGGTGTTGTGACAGTCTCTCCGGCAAGGGGCGTTAGGAGTATGAGTTCTGGACCATACAAAAAACCGCGGAACTCGTAGTAGCTGTACAAAAGTAAAGCTATGAGTCCTGCTCCGAATATCAGCATTTTTACGCGTCGGCGATTTTTCGTGTGCATACTACGCTATATCTTCTCCTTCAGTCGCACCTCCGTGCTCAACAAGAATATCGCGGGGCTTTGCCCCGTCAGCGGGGCCAATAATGCCGCGCTCTTCAAGAATATCCATCAAGCGCGCTGCGCGCGCATACCCAACACGGAGTTTTCTCTGCAAATATGATGTTGACGCTTTGCCCGCATGAATAACCGTCTCACGGGCTTCCTCAAAAAGATCATCATCAATATCATCGTCGTCACCACCAAAATTCGTGCTTGATGAAGAGCCACCTTTCATTGCGTCAAGGTCCATCGCAACATCAAAGAACGCATCGTCGTTACCATGATTACGCAAGAAGTCAGTCACTTTCTTTACTTCTTTTTCAGTGATGAATGCTGATTGAATACGTTTTGGTTTACTCATGTCACCTGCAGTGAAGAGCATGTCACCAGCACCAAGGAGTTTTTCAGCACCTGACGTATCAAGAATAGTTCGTGAGTCGATTTGTGATGATACCTGAAGCGCGACACGACCCGGAATGTTTGCTTTGATGAGACCAGTGATGATGTTTACCGATGGACGTTGTGTTGAAAGAATAAGGTGAATACCAACAGCGCGTGACATCTGTGCCAAGCGCACGATACCTGCTTCGAGTTCGCGTGGGTATGTGCTCATGATGTCAGCCAACTCATCGATGATAAGTACGATGTACGGCATTGTCT
Source organism: Patescibacteria group bacterium (assembly GCA_038064475.1). Taxonomy (GTDB): domain Bacteria; phylum Patescibacteriota; class Minisyncoccia; order Phycocordibacterales; family EsbW-18; genus EsbW-18. The sequence goes on along the minus strand of JBBTTA010000002.1, from coordinate 100,451 downwards.
CAGGTGTTTCAATCTCTTCGTCGGCACCTTTATTTTTTAATTTTTCAAGTGCAGGAGAGAGAATTGTCGAGTGATACGATGAAATATCACGCACACGCTTTTCTTCAAGCACGGTATAGCGTCGTTCCATTTCATGTACGAGCCACTTCAAAGAGAGGATTGTTTTCTTTGGATCAGTAATCACTGGCGTCAAAAGGTGGGGAATGCCGTTGTAGAGCGTCAATTCAACGCGCTTTGGGTCAACCATGACGAAACGGAGCGCATCAGGGCCATTGCGGAAGAGAAGTGAGTTAATGAGGGCGTGGATCGTGACTGATTTACCAGAGCCCGTAGCACCCGCAATAAGCATGTGTGGCATCTTGGCGAGGTTGGTAAATGTTGCATTGCCATCAACATCACGACCTAGGGCAACCATGAGCGGTTTATCCGATCCTGCATAGTCAGGGCTCGTGAGGAGGGTTGAAAGACCAACCGTAGTCTTTGCAGAGTTTGGCACTTCAACACCAACGAGCGCCTTACCAGGAATTGGAGCTTCGATACGAACAGGGTGAGCGGCCAGAGCGAGCTCAAGGTTTTTCTGGAGACCAAGAATTTTTGAAAGGCGGACACCTTCAGCAGGCTTCATTGCGTAGCGAGTCACTGATGGTCCGATTGAGACTTCATCCATCGCAACATCGATACCAAAATTCTGGAGCGTACGTTTAATGATGTTTGCATTTGCTTTGATATCACCAACACCAGGTGTTCCAGAATCTCTCGCAAAAATAGAAAGTGGGGGAGGAGTGTATGTGCTCAAGCTTGCAAGAAACGGAGCGAATGCAGGAACAGATTCGTCATCACGTTTTTTCTTTCCAAAGAATCCTTTCTTTTCTGCTGACTCGAGGGCTTCTGCTCCTGCAACTTCTTCACTATTGTGTTGTGGAAGATTGACCACCACATCATCTTCTTCTGATTCCGCGAGTTCAAGATCTTCCTCTTCAGCTTCACACGCGAGACGCTCCACTTCTTTACGTTCCTTCCATGCGCGGAATGATGCAACAGGATGTGCGTTTGCCAATATAAGGAGTGAGATGAAGAAGAGTGCAATCAAAAACACAACACTTCCTGCGGTATCAAAAAGTGCGCTCAAAGGATGTGCGAGCCATCCGCCGATGAGTCCTCCCATGCCGTCACCCATAATTTCAATCAACCCAAGACCTGAGAGACAAAACATGAGAGAGCCAAGCACATTTGTTATTGCAAGATTTGTTTTTTGGGATTTGAAGTACGAAATACCAAGAAGAAAAAAGAGGGCGGGGAGGAGGTAGTAGCCGAGGCCAAGCAGTTTTGAAAGGCCGTTGTGGAGGTGTGTGCCGACAATGCCAACAACACCGAATGAGGCCAAAATGAAGAAAAGGGCTATAGCGAAAAAGACAATAGAAAGCACTGCGTAGATAGTGTCCTTTGCGAGCCCAAGTCGTCCGGCAGATTCTTCCGTTTCTTCAGTCAAAGCGCGGTTCTTCTTTTTCTTTTTTGCCATACATCCATTATAAGTCCTTACTCCTTAAAACCAACGTGGAAAACAAAGAAAGTGCTGATCAAGAAATATAAATATTCCACTGTGGACAACTTTCTACCTCGCAAAAGAGAAAGAAAATATCTATGTGCATGGAAAGGTGCCATTGACACGAGTCTTAAGGACTCTCATAGGTTGGCTTTCTTCTTGTCTTTTTAAATGTCCGAGAGTACAGTTCAAATGTCTTTAATCATATCTCTAGGACATGTTTGAACAAAAGGACATAATCCTAAAAGACAGTTTAAACCCAACCCACTCTTGGGGTGGTTCTTCCACCGAAGCAATAAGCAGGATTGTAAGCGCACTATATATGGTGACTGGCTTGCTATCAGACAATGAGCCTCTTAAAGGACATTTGAGAAACAAAGCACTGAACATCTTTTCCGAAATCGTTTCATTTGTAAAAGACAAGAAAAAGACTGTTCTTGATATCCAGATCTCCCTCGAAGAAATAATGTCCCTTATTGATACAGGAGGACGTGCTGGCCTTATTTCACAGATGAATAGAAACGTCCTTCTGGAAGAGATAATCCGCTTTTCTAACACTCTTGAGGAGTTTGGCACAAAAGGTTTAACAAACCTTGTGTCTGATATAACGACACTTTTCCATACACCATTGTCCACTCCAAAAGAAGAGCCTTTGAAGCCTGTATTTATGCCTCGGATTTCTAAAGGACATTTTGATAAAGGACGTATATCTAAAAATGTCCTTTATAAAAAACAAAAAGACGACGCCCCTAAAAAGAAAGCTGGAAATGAAGATAGAAAGGAAACAATCATTGGTATATTAAAACAAAAGGGAGAAACGACGATAAAGGACATATCTTCTGGAATTCCCGATTGTAGTGAGAAAACGATTCAGCGTGATCTAAATGAATTGGTGGATAAAGGACGTGTGAAGAAGAAAGGGGAACGCCGTTGGACCACATACCTCCTCTAAAGAGAAGGTTTGATCGCCTCATTTTAGATGGGGTTTTTGTGTAACATTTTGCGATAAAACCTATATATACCCGATACCCCAAGGCATCAAAAAGATTGTCTAAAGCAGCGCTTTCTGGTATAGTGAGAAGACTCTTTTGGGGTCAAAAAACCATTTATCCACAAAAGGTTTTGGAGCCTTAGGAGAGAGTCTTTATACTGTATCGTACATATCGCGAAGGCGATGTGTACGTGAGGAGCACTTTGTCAATTTTATACTGAAAGACCAAGGGTATTTGTAACACTCTTGGCAAAGTTTTTTCCGGATGTCCACCAATCTAGGACGACATTATCGTGAGCCGATATTGATTTCATGGTACTAGCTTCTTTTCTTCATGCAGCGGGTGTGCCGCGTGAGGTACGTCCGTTCGCAGGAAGTAAAGAAGATAGTGAAAGTTTATAAAAAAGTTATTAGTAAGCAATTTAGTAGTAATTCGTTTGAATTACATTACAACAAGCATATGAAAAAATTGATTCTCGGCTTGGCAGTTGCTCTTGCTCTCGTTGCGTCTGCACCAGCACACGCAGCAACAGTAGAGGATCTCCAGGCAGAAATTGATGCGCTTCTCGCACAGCTCCAGGGCTTGAGCGGGGGTTCATCAGCAAGCTGTTTCGCATTCACTCGTGACCTCACTGTAGGTGCATCGGGTGCAGACGTTACAGAACTCCAAAATTTCCTTGCAGCGGAGGGATTCTTCTCGGTCGCAGCAACAGGTTACTTTGGATCTATTACACAGGCATCAGTCGCAGCATGGCAGTCAGCTAACGGTGTAGCACCTGCAACAGGTTACTTCGGCGCAATTTCACGCGCTAAGTACAACAGCATGTGTACAACATCAACTGATGACGACAGCGACAGCGACAGCGACACAGTCTCAGGCGGTGAGTCAGACCTCAACAACTTTGAAGGCTCAAGCGGCAATGACTCTGACGTTGAAGAAGGCGGCGAAGCAGAAGTCATGGACTTCGAATTCGACGTTGACGAAGCAGACGCTGAAGTTGAACGTGTTGACGTTATGTTCAAGTCAACAGGTGCTGACGGCGACACAGAGCCTTGGGAAGTATTCGATGAGATTACTCTCTTGCTCGACGGCGACGAAGTCGGCTCAGCTGACGGTAGCGACGAAGACAACTGGGATGAGGACGAAGACGATGAATATCGTATTCGCTTCACGAACGTTGACTCAGTCGTAGATGAAGACTCATCACCAGAATTTACGGTGATGGTTGGAACTCAGAACAACATTGATGACGTCGATAGCGATGTCGCATGGACAGTCTGGGTACCTGAAGAAGGTGTTCGCGCACTCGACGGTGAGGGTATTGACCACACTATCGGTGATGCAGACGCACTCTCAGGCGCATCTGACGAAGTTGAATTCGACATCGACGTTGCAGGTGAAGGAGAAGAGCTCACAGTTTCTGAGTCAGACAACAACCCTGACGCAACTGTACTCGAACTCGAAGATGACGAAGTTTCTGATTGGATGGAAGTTCTTGTCTTCACTCTTGCAGCAGAGGACAACGACATCGAAGTCTCAGAACTCCCACTTCGTGTAATTGTTTCTTCATCAACATACGCAGCAATCGTTAACGACGCAATGCTCGTTATCGACGGCGAAGAATTTGATGACTTAACAGCGTCAACAACATTGGACGGTGGTTTGACATTCGACTTTGACAACGAAGAACTCGTTGTTGAAGATGGTGAGGAAGTTGAAGTCTCACTCCAACTCGAATTCAACGCACTTACTGGTGGAAACCCAGGTATGACAGTTACAGCCTCTGTAACATCAGACGATGTTGACGAAATAGAAGCTGAAGGTGCTGACGATCTCATAGCTTCACAGCTCAAGGGTTCAGCAACAGGTGATGCACACACGCTCCGCACGGACGGTGTCTCACTTGCAGCTGGCGACATGAGCGCATCAGGTGAAGTAGTTGAGGGCAACGACAACGACCAAGCAACATACACGCTTGAGTTCGAAGTTACAGCATTTGGTGATGACTTCTACATCCCATTTGGTGCAGTTGCTTCAACAACAAGCTGGGTAAGCGAGGGTGTCTCATTCGACTTCCTCAACGGCGACAATGATATTGTTACTGTTGCGGCAGCATCAACGACAGCAAACCTCGACTCGACAGCTGACGAAGACGACAGCGCATGGGTGGTTCGTGAGGGTGATACAGAAACGTTCACACTTACGGTTGACGTCATCCCTGGTAGCAACGCACCATTGTCATACAAGGTGCTTCTCCAGAACGTGTACTTCCGTCTCGAAGGAATTGCTGATACTGCAGCTACTGCACAAGCAGCACTTCCTGAATCAGACTACCGTACGAACGCAGTCAACGTCCTCAACTAACATTAGTTAGTTTCGGATACGACTACTCGTATAGAGTCAATTCGCAAAAACCGCCCCCTTGGGGGCGGTTTTTGTTTGTCCTGCGTAGCCTTGTGCGAAGCAGGATTTGTCTGAGCGAAGCGACGCCTCTGTTTATAGAGGTGTTGCTTCAAAAGTACAAGGTTAAACCTTGTACTAGAGCTTCTTGCTACGCATGTAGTGCTGCGTGTATCATGTTCATATATGCCTGCGCGCGAGCTCTTTAACCGGACGTTCTTCCGGAACACAGTTTCTTTTCTTGTTGTACTTCTTGCAAGCTTTCTTGTGCTTGTTGTGGGGGAATATGTTCGCACACAGCAAATGTCACAAGAGGCTACGCTGATTGAATCGTACTCAGGTTGTATTACGAGCGAAGGCAGTCCTTGCTAACAAAAACACCCCGCCGTGTGTACGGCGGGGGGTTTTTTATTTCTCCTGTTTATTTTAAAAGACTTTCAACAATTTCCTGAACAATCTTTCCGTCAGCTTTTCCTTTGAGATCTTTCATGACAGCGCCAATGAATTGTCCTTTCTGTGATGCGTCTGTAATTCCCATAGCCTCTTTCTTTGCAATCACTGCGGCCTCAATCTCTTCTCGGCTCATTTGAGCAGGAAGGTACGTCTCAATAATAGCTAGTTCTGCTTGTTCGTTCGCGGCTAATTCTGGGCGACCTCCGGCAGTAAACTGTTCAATGGCGTCCTTACGCTTCTTTGCTTCGCGCATGATGACAACGAGTGCCTCCTCGTCAGTAACCTCATCATCAGGCTTTCGCTTGAGAGCAACCACTTCGTTCGTAAATGCTGCTGAAAGTGCTCGCAAAACCATGAGCTTTGTCTGGTCCTTTGCTCGCATGGCGTCTTTGATACTTTCTTTGATGTTCTGATGCAGTGACATATATATTTGTGTTTATAAGTCTTCGTATGATACCACAAGGGACCTCGGAGGCACGTGGTATAATCGCTTTAATGAATACCGAGACACTCGTTTTTGCGATACTTATCGTTTTGCTCAATGCAGGCGTTGTGTGGTTTTTCCTTCGCAAAAAACAGGAAGAGACGAAACCATCGCAGGGACTCGATCTCGTATTGCAACAAATTAATGAGCTTTCACGCACGGTTGATATGAAGTTGGGCGAGAATGCGAAGACGATGCATGAATCAATACGCGCACAGCTTGGTGAATCGACACGCATTGTAAAAGAGGTGACGGAAGGTCTTACAAAGCTTGATGAGACAAACAAACAGGTGGTGTCATTCGCTGACCAACTCCAAAGTCTTCAAGATATTCTCCAAAATTCAAAGCAACGTGGGGCGCTTGGTGAATATTATCTTGAAAAGGTTCTGCAAGACATATTCGCGCCAGATCAGTATGTTCTGCAATATCCTTTCCAGAACGGTGAGATTGTTGATGCGGTAATCTTTCTCCGAGACAAAAAAGTTTTGCCTATTGACTCAAAATTTTCTCTCGAAAATTATCGCCGGCTCATTGAATCGCGCGATGCAGAAGAAAAGATACGACTTGAGAAAGCATTTGTTAATGACTTAAAACTGCGTATTAAGGAAACGAGTAAGTATATTCGTCCTGCGGAAAATACAATGGACTTTGCGTTCATGTTTATTCCATCAGAAAGTATTTACTACGACTTACTGTCAAATAAAGTTGGTGTTGTGGGAGGTGACGACGGAGAGTCGAATCTTATCCAACGAGCGTACAAAGAATACAAAGTTATTATTGTTTCTCCAACAACATTTGTTGCGTACCTCCAGACGGTGCTCCAGGGACTCCGTGGACTACAGATTGAGGAACAAGCAAAAGAAATTCAGAAGCGTGTTGGGGAACTTGGTCGTCACATAGCTAATCACAATGCATTTATGCTGAAACTCGGTAACGCACTTGGGACAACAGTCAATCATTTCAATACCGCTCATAAAGAACTCGGAAAAATAGACAAAGACGTTGTTCGTATTGCTGGAGAAACAGGAGGTATTGAAATACTTTCGATTGAGAAGCCACAAGTGGAAGAATAACAAAAAACGCCCTTGGGGGCGTTTTTTTTGTATCTTGTTGCGGGGGCAGGAATTTGGTCACGAATCACTGTTATTTTCTTTGAATTGAACGTGTAAGTGAGCTTATCCTCTTGAAACGACTTGCGAGCGCGACGGCGCGAGTACGAGGAAAAATCCAGTAGGATTTTATCCGTGCGTTTCAATAGGACTAGGCGAACGATTGTTGCGGGGGCAGGAATTGCACCTGCGACCTCAAGGTTATGAGCCTTGCGAGCTACTACTGCTCTACCCCGCTGCGTAGCAAAGAGTATAGAACATGAGACTCTTTTTAACAAGTATTCTTTGCTACAATATAGAATAGATGTTTTTGACAGTGGAGGTTCTATGCCCAAATACGACACATTGGGACGCATTCTCGAGCGGGCTCGAGAAAAGCTTGGCATGACACGGGATGCGTTTGCGCGTTTTCTTGAACTTGGAAACGGTAAGAAGATTGGTGCGTTCTACAACGCAATCCTCTGTGCGCATCGGAACTTTCCCAAGAAGAAGTTGCCGAATCTGATGGCGATATGTGAACTCTCTCAAGAAGACGCAGAACTGCTTCTCGGTATGCGACAACTTCGTATGCGAAAGTTGATGCTCCCTGATATTAACTTGAGTGAGAATGATTTGCTCCGTATGGTCGACATCGTAAAGGGTGTTGGTAGTTCGGTTCCTCTTAAGGTGCTTCTGGAGCGTCTTCCTGAGTTACAAAAAAGAGGCCGTTAGGCCTCTTTTTTATTTAACGGGTAAGTGAGATATTTGTTTTTATATAGACTTGCGAGTGCGCCCTGCCTGTCGGCAAGGGAAAACTACGGTTTCCTCGGTCACGAGTACTTTCTTACTGAAAGCTTCGCGATCCAACTTCACGTTGTCGCACGCCGGTCTTGCGTCATTACGCCAGCCCATGTCTTATTCCCTCGGGTTCGATTCCAGCCTAAAAATTTTGTGCTGACGGCTGGAATCGAACCAGCGACCTAGGGCTTATGAGTCCCTCGCTCTAACCAACTGAGCTACGTCAGCAAACGAGTATTGCATGCACCTCGAGCGCGGTTTTCGTTTTAGAGAGATGGAAGGAAGCTTGCTTATTTTCCGGCTCGAGAAGACGAAAATGGGAGCGCGAGGGGTATATGCTTGGAGTGCCGCTGAGGAAAGAGGGTCTTCACTCTTACGTCAGCATATGAGGATGATACGCGACCCAGGGCGTAGTTATCGAGAGAAGAGAAAAAAGAAGCTTGCTTACTTTTTCTCGCCGTCGAGATGATGGGAGCCCAAGACTGGTCATGTAAGTCCGAAGCGCTGACGTATACCTTATACAACAGCGCTGTCGCATTCTACAATAAAAATAGGAAAAGCAGAAGCCGCCTCGCGATTTAGCGAGGCGGCTCTTTTTGGCGGAATCGACGGGACTCGGTCACGAATCACTAAACTCGACGACTCGTTAAGTGTTCGCGACCCCGCCTCGTCTACCTACGGTAGACTCCGGCCTTCTCGTCCCGTCCAAAATGTCAATTTTGGCGGAATCGACGGGACTCGAACCCGCAACCTCTTCCGTGACAGGGAAGCGCTCTAACCAGTTGAGCTACGACTCCAAATGAAGATGACACGCAGTTCTAGGGCGTAGTCATCGAGAGAAGAGAAAAAGGAAGCTCGCTTACTTTTTCTCGCCGTCGAGATGAGGGGAGCCCGATTGACTATGTGGTCTGAATGCTGGAGGTGGAAGCTTCGCTTACGACGAACCCTTCGCTTACGACTCCAGACTCTGATGATATTACCAGAATTGACCTAAAAATCAATTATCCTCTTTTAGTGTCCAGGGTGCTTTTAATGTTTCTAAATCATGAGAAAATAATCCTAGTATGATTGGACCATTAGATAGAGGACTAGTGCACCTTGCACGGAACCTGACCGTTCCGGTTGCCCGTTTTGGCCTCTTTGTTATCTTTTTTTGGTTTGGTCTTTTGAAGCTCCTTGGAATGAGCCCTGCTGCGGGGCTGGTTCGCAATCTCTATACACAGACAATCTCATTCATGTCGTTTGACGTCTTTTTCATGCTCTTCGCGGCATTCGAATGTCTTATTGGGATTCTCTTCCTCATTAAGGGAACGGAGCGTGTTGTCATTCCGCTTCTTTTCATCCACATGGCAATGACGTTCATGCCACTCTTTATGTTGCCGGAAATCACGTGGCAGGCGCCTTTTGTCCCAACACTTGAAGGGCAATATATCATCAAAAACCTCGCAATTATCGCCTCTGCGCTCGCTATAGCGGCTCATATGCACCCTGTGCGAAGGAGTATAGGATCGTAAACACTGGGGGGGTGCTGTGGTAAAATAAAGGTGTTATTACATAAACCGAGATTATGCAATCTTTTTCAATTAAAGAGGCGCTTACGTTTGCCTGGAACACGTTCAAGAAAGAACCATGGCTTTACGGAGGTATTGCGCTTGTGGCACTTGTTATTTCAATCGTCGTTGACAACATTGGCAAAAATGCGGGCGGACTTATTGAAGTGGTCGTGGATGTTGTAAGTGTGTTGGTGCAGTGGTGGATTTACCTTGGCTTCGCACGCATCGCACTTAACGCACAGGCAGGTCGCCCAATCAACTTCAAGATGTTGTTTGCAGAGAAATGGGAGACTCTCTACAAATTTGCGCTTGTGATGGTCCTTACCGGTGTCATTGTTGTTATCGGATTTGTATTGCTCATTGTTCCAGGCATCATCGCACAACTTATGCTCTCAATGGTTGTCTTTATTACACTTGAGAAGCACATGGGTATTGTAGAGACACTCAAGGAAAGCCGCCGTTTGACGGATGGTCACAAGTGGAACCTCTTTGGTTTTATGCTTGTCGCTATTGTTATTAACATTCTCGGCGCGCTTCTCTTTGGTGTTGGACTTCTCGTTACGATTCCGGTGACGATACTTGCGCTTACATATATCTACAAGAAGCTTGATCGTCGTGATGACATCGAGCTTGCGGCAAAAGCAATGCCAATGCCTGCTCCTGCTCCCGCAGCACCGACTGCACCTTCTGCTCCTGCGCAGATGTAATTGAAATACTTTTCAAAAAAACACCTCCTGACGGGAGGTGTTTTTTCGTGTAGGATACGGAGGAGCAAAGCCGTTGTATCGGATACACCGTCTTCGCTCGTGGCTCATAGTTAATCAGGTTCCCGCTTTCTCGAATACAAGCTCCCACCTTCTCGATTCAAAAGAAAAGTAAACAAGCTTCCTTTTCTTTCTCCCCTCGAAGGCTACGCCTGCTTCTCGAAAGCTACGCCCCAAACTGCGAGTCCACTCACTAGCCGTTGTAGCTCAGTTGGTAGAGCACGTCCATGGTAAAATCTTGCCCTTTTGGATGGAAACATTCAAAACGAATCCCGAATAACGGTTAATGGCCTAACGATAGGTTGAGACCGTAGCACTCTTTTGAGAGGGCTCGAACGACTGACAAGGGAAGCGTCGCACTCTGCACGCTCGACATACAGTCTAGCCCCACGCAATATTCGTTTGAATGAAAAACGTGGGTAGCACGAAGGACGGGGTCGCCGGTTCAATCCCGGCCAACGGCTCAATTTTTGCTTGAAAAAGAGCCATATCTCGGCTATTGTAATCGCACGGCCTCATCGTCTAACGGTCAGGACATCGCCTTCTCAAGGCGGTAATCGGGGTTCGATTCCCCGTGAGGTCACAAAAATGAAAGACTCTTTTAGTGAGCGGGTAGTAAAAGCGGCACAGAAGATTCCGGCAGGTCGTGTGACAACATACGGGCGAATTGCACGCGCCGCTGGCAGCGGGGGAATAGCCGCACAATCAATCACTTCAATTTTAGGAAAAGCAGCCGACGAAGGAGTAGAGATTCCATTTCATCGCATTGTGTATGCTGATGGAAAGATTTGGGTGAACAGTGAATACAGAAAAAAGCGTATGGCACTCTATAAAAAAGAGGGAATTATAGTTGATGAGAATGACAGAATAGAAAACTTTGCAGATAAGTTATTTGAATTTTGATATGAAAAAGCGTTGTCCATGGGTCAAAGAATCGAACGAACTCTATATGCAGTATCACGATACTGAGTGGGGAGTTCCTGTGCACGATGATAGAAAAATATTTGAATTTTTAGTTCTTGAAAGTGCACAGGCAGGACTTTCGTGGGAGACAGTTTTGAAGAAGCGGGAAAATTATCGAAAAGTATTTGCGGGATTTGACACCACCAAAGTTTCTAAGTTTAGAGGTTCAGATGTTAGGAAGTTGATGAAAAACGAAGGTATCATCAGAAACCGTGCAAAGATTGAATCGGCAATCAACAATGCAAAGCGATTTTTGGAAGTGAAAAAAGAGTTCGGCACATTTTCAAAATACATCTGGGGTTTTGTGGGAGGAAAGACAATCAGGAATAAAATCCGCACGCATAAAGATTACAAAGCAACATCTCCCGAATCAGACGCACTTGCGCGTGATATGAAAAAACGAGGCTTTAAATTCCTAGGTTCAACAGTCTTATATGCTCACATGCAAGCAACAGGCATGGTCAACGACCACAGTGTGGATTGTTTTAAGAGTAAAAAATAAAATCAAAGTTTTAAATTCTTTAAATCAATTTTATCTATCTCTGTTATTCTCTAATTCGAGCGAATTAGAGAATAACCATGAAAGAAAAAGAAATAACAAAAGTACTTAAGGCACTTGCAAATGCCCGTCGACTGCGGATTCTTAGTCATCTTAAAAAAGAGAATGGGGCAACTGTTTCTGGTGTTGCTCGAAACATAAAATTATCTTTCAAGGCAACATCAAAACATTTGATTATTTTATACGCTGCCGGAATTATCGAAAAAGAACAACGAAGCCTTGATGTATATTGCTGTATTACCAAAAATGTACCTCAATTTGTAAAATACATTCTGAAATCTTTATAAAAAGACCAGCCCAAAACCATTCTCTAATTCGAGCGAATTAGAGAATGGTTTTTAAGGGCTAGAGGGCGCGAGTTTTGATTTCTTCTTCGAGTTTCTCTGTAAAGGCTTCAACGGTAAGTACTTCTTTTGTTCCGTTGCGATGTTCGACAGTAATAGTGTTGCTTTCAACCTCTTTATTGCCAACAACAATCGCATATGGAGATTTCGATACTTTCCATGAGCGGATTTTTTTCCCCAATCCTTCATTTGAATTATCAAACTCAACACGAATGCCTTTGTCCTTGAGTACATCGTTTACTTTCTGTGCGTACTCAAATTGTTCTTCGCTCACAGGAACAACGTTTACCTGAACAGGCGAGAGCCATGTTGGGAGAGCGCCGGAAAAGTGTTCCAAAAGCATCATTATAAATCGCTCGGGAGAACCGATAATAGCGCGGTGAATCATGACGGGGTGTTTTTCTTTCCCATCCTTATCGGTGTAGGTAAGATCAAAACGCTCTGGCATCACAAAGTCGATCTGTACTGTAGAAAGTTGCCATTCTCGCCCAAGCGCATCTGTTGCCAAGAGATCCATTTTTGGTGCATAGAATGATGCTTCGCCTGGGCCAGGGAAATATTCGATATCATTTCGCTTCATTATCTTTTCTGCCCATGCTTCTACTTTGTCCCATGTGTCAGGGTCACCAAGGTATTTGCTCTGATCGTTAGGATCTCTTGTTGAGAGGCGATATTTATACTTAAAACCGAATGTCGCCATAACTTTTTTCGTCATTGAAAGTGCAGTGTCAATTTCCTCATCCACCTGATCTTCGCGACAGAAAATATGACAATCGTCTTGAGAGAAAGCACGAACACGTGCAAGACCATTCAACTGGCCAGGCTGCTCATCGCGGTAGAGCATTGCAAAGTCGGTGTAGCGTACAGGCAAATCTCGATAACTCTTTGGCGAACTTGCATAAATCTGAGTGTGCTGCGGGCAGTTCATTGGCTTGAGGAAAAACTCTTCCTCAGAGTAGTTTGAGACAACACGGAACATGCTGTCTTTATACTTATCGTAATGTCCTGATTGTTTGAAAAGTGAAGCTTTTGCCATCTGAGGCGTCCACACTTGCTCATAACCCTCTTTTGACTGGAGAGATTCAATATATTCGTTAAGAAGACGTCTGATGAGGGCACCGCGGGGTGTGTAAAGAGGAAGGCCGCTACCGACATAGTCAGAGAAGGTAAACAAATCAAGTTCTTTTCCAATTTTTCGGTGGTCGCGTTTCTTTGCTTCCTCTTGCTGTGTTTTGTACGCATCAAGTTCTTTTTTTGATGTGAACGCCAAACCATATACACGAGTAAGCATTTTGTTTTTTTCATCACCGCGCCAGTACGCACCGGCAAGATGTGAAAGAGAGAAAGAGTTGACATCGATATCTTTTGCGGGATGATCAACGTGTCCACCGCGACAAAGGTCAGTAAAACCTCCGCATGTGTAGAGTGTTATTGTTTCTTCTCGTTCAACAATTTCATTGATAAGTTCTTCTTTGTAAATATTCCCAGCAAACTTTTTAAGTGCGTCTTCTTTTGAAACTTCTTCATGTGTAAATTCTTTCCATGAAGGAAGGAGGTCACGCATTTTCTCTTCAAGATTTTTGAGGTCATCTTCCTGAAGCGGTTTTGAAAACTCAAAGTCGTAGTAAAAACCTGTATCAATTGCAGGACCAAGGGTAGGTTTGGCGTCTGGATAGATATCCAAAACAACAGCAGCCAAAAGGTGGGCGAGGGTGTGGCGCATAGGCGCAAGATCCGAGGCCATGTCGTGCTTTTTCATAGAAAAGATAGGTTGATTTTAGCACACCATCTCCGGCTTGTCGTTTCTGTCATCCTTGGGTACAATGACGCCGGACGTTTTTTAAAAAAGGGGGTCTCAGATGTTACACCCGTTTCAAAGGAAGGGTTGGGCTGAGAGAAAAACGGAGTTTTTGGTAGAGTCTCTGGTTGAGGTCAAGGCGAAGTCTCCTAAGGAACGATTTCTGAAAAGAAAGAACGCCGGTCCTGAAGGACCGGCCAGTGCCCACCTCTTCGAGGTTGGCAAGCATCTGGGCATTTCGGTCGCGCGCGTTTCCGTACAGGTGGGAACGCGCAACTGGGGCTTTGCCAAGCGAGACTTCATGATTGGGTACTACCGATGTACGCTCCACTTCCTTCGGACATTCCGCGGGGAGGTTCATCGGTACTCGTTCCCAGGTGTGACGCGCTCTGCACTTCTGAAATCATCATTCACGTTGTTTTTCAGGGTTCATCCGGAGAACGGGAACGAAATCTTCATCGTTCCGAATAGTGTTTTGCTCGAAAGGTTTTCTGAAGGGGCTTCCTTCATGCGATTCTACATTCCTCTCGAGAAATCCAAAAAAAAGGTGTTCGGGAAAGGCCCTATCAAGTGGTTCTCGTATCTGAACGCGTGGCATCTGTTGCAGATGCCACGCAGCAACAAAACCTCAGCTAACGGCTGAGGTTTTCTTTTTACTAGAGTGTTTTTGCGTGGTTTGCCAACATTGAGAGTTCACCATTCCTGCTTGAGATTTTTCCTTTGATGCCGAGACACATACCAGGAGTGAGGAGGCTTTTTGATGCTTCAAATGATTTAGGGAAAAAGACGACTTCAAGCGTTCCTGACATATCACTTATTTTTACGAATGCCATTTTGTCACCTTTTTTTGTAAGAATGGCGCGCACATCTTCAACAAGACCGTACACGACAGAGGTGACACCGGGTGGTAAGCCTTTCATCTTTTGAATATTCGTATTTGTGGTATCCATGAACTTTTTGTGTGCATCCAAGGGGTGTCCGGAAACATACAAACCGAGCAACTCTTTTTCCCAACGCAATTTATCTGTCGTTGTTGCGGGCTCTGCTTCTTTCAAACGAAGCGCAGAGAATGGCATCATAACGCCGCCAAACAAACTATCTTGTTCTTTGTTTAAAACAAGTGATTGTTTGTGGTGGGCGAGGAGCGTATCGATGTTTGCGAGCATTTGCCCTCGTTCGCCGAATGCATCCAAGGCACCAGACTGAATAAGTGCTTCAAGTGATTTTTTATTTAAGTTTTTATCTTTTACGCGTGTGAGAAAATCCTCAAGAGATGCGTACACGCCGTTTGCTTTCCGTTCTTCGATGATTGCTTCAGCAACACCCTCACCAAAGTTTTTTATTGAGTAGAGACCAAAACGGATTTTTTCTGGCTCACCATCTTTTTCTGGCACCACAGAAAATGGACCGAAACTTTCGTTGACGTCAGGCGGTAACACTTCGATGTGCATGCGCTTACATTCTGAAATAATTTCAGCGATTTTCTCAACATCACCAGCTTCAGCCGTAAGGATTGATGCCATATAGACGCTCGGGTAGTTCGCTTTCATGTACGCTGTTTGGTAGGCGACACGTCCATAACTTGCGGCATGGGCTTTGTTGAAACCGTACGCGGCAAACGGCTCGATGAGTTTCCAGAGTTCCTCGGCTTTTTGAAGTGACATGCCGTTTTTGACCAAGCCCTCGGTGAGCTTCACTTTTTGTTCTTCCATGAGGGCTGGAATCTTTTTACCCATGGCTTTGCGGAGTTTATCGGCTTCAATCCATGAAAAACCACCAAGCTCAATCGCAATCAACATGACGTCGTCCTGATACGTAATCACACCGTATGAACGATCGAGAATTGATTTCATGCGCTCGTCGAGGAAACGAATCTTTGATGCATCGTGTTTGCGCGCGACGTACTCCGGAATCATTTCGATCGGACCAGGGCGATAGAGAGCAACCATGGCGTTGATGTCGTGGATGGTTGTTGGTTTGAGTTCAACGAGGAACTTGGTCATACCACTGCCGTTCAACTGGAAGAGACCTTCAGTTTCGCCGCGCGCAAGCATTGCAAATGTCTTTGGGTCATCGAGCGGAATATTTTCGATATCGATATCAATGTTATAAATCTTTTTCATGCGCTTGACGGCATCAGCGAGAATCGCGAGGTTTCGAATACCAAGGAAGTCGAACTTCAGAAGGCCGACGTTGTCTTCACCGACGGCATGCATATCAAATTGTGTGATGAGTTTTTCTTCTCCTTTCGTATCAAACTGCAAAGGGACGAGTTCAATGAGGGGGATTGGCGAAATAACCACACCCGCGGCATGTACAGAGATGTGACGAGCACAGCCTTCAATTTTCTTTGCCATATCGATGATGCGGCGGGCATCGTCGTCATTCTCATACATTCTCTTGAGCTCACTTTCTTCTCTGAGCGCGCGATCAATCGTCATGGGGAATCCTTGTGAACCCAGGGGGATTAATTTTGCGATGCCGTCAGCAGTTCCAACGTCGTAGCCGAGGGCGCGCGCGGCGTCGCGCACCGAGCCGCGCGCAAGCATTGTTCCGAACGTACCAATCTGTGCGACTTTGTCCGCACCATATTTTTCGCGCGCATACGTAATCATTTCATCACGACGATTATCAGCGTAATCCATATCGATATCAGGAGCAGACGGACGATCAGGATTAAGAAAACGTTCGAACGGCAATTTGTATTCAAGCGGATCTACGTTTGTAATGCCGGTGAGATACGTTGCGAGTGAGCCAGCGACCGAACCACGGATCGTTGTCAAAATCCCGCGCTCACGAGCAACACGAAGAAGATCTGCCACGACGAGAAAATATGTCGCATATCCTTTTTTGGCGATGATGGAAAGTTCATATTCAAGACGCTCTTTCGCTTCAGGTGTGAAATTGTAATTTCGCCGCTCCACTCCTTCGTATGCAAGCGTGCGAAATTCATCGTCTGCAGTGCGTCCTGATTCAATAATGTAGTTAGGAAACTTCCATTCACCGAGCGTGAACGTGACATTACACATATCAGCAATTTTTTGTGTATTTTCAATTGCTGCAGGAACATTCGCAAAACGTTCCTGCATTGTTTCTCCATTCACAAATGAAAAATCTGCATCGTTGTCACCAAAACCGCCACGGCTACCAAAATCTCCTCCAGATTGGATAGAAAGAAGCGTACGACGCGCAGGGGCATCGTCTGGCTTCATATATTGAACGTCATTTGTAGCAACGAGTGGCACACTGTGTTCACGGCCAAATTTGATTGTCGCATCGACAAGCGCTTGATGATTGTCGATTTCAGGGTGATGTGTTATTTCAAGATACACACTGTCGTTGCCGTAGAGGTTCCGATAAAAATTGACGATTGCGAGGGCTTCGTCCGGACGGCCGCCGACAATTGGTGCAGATGTTTCTCCGTTGAAGATAGGAATAATAGCAAGGAGCCCTTCTTTGTGTGTTTCAAGAAGTTCTTTATCTATGCGTGGCTTATAGTAGAAACCTTCAATGTGGGAATACGTAACAAGTTTAATAAGATTTTTGTATCCAGCTTCATTTTTTGCGAGAAGGACAAGACGTTTGCGGCGGCTGTCGATTCCAGACTCTTTATCAGAGCGTGTGCGCGCGGCAAGATAAAAATCAACACCAATAATTGGTTTGATGTGAGCTTTGACACATGCTTTATAAAAATCGATAACGCCGTAGAGATTGCCGTTGTCGGTGAGTGCGAGCGCTTTCATTTCAAAAGCCTTCGCTGTATTTACCAACTCAGGAATGCGGGGCAAAGCCGACAAGAGGGAATAGTGTGAGTGCGTGTGGAGATGGACAAAACCGGATGACATGCGCCCATTGTACATGTCGGGTTAAGAATCAGGAATTATGAATCATGAATCAAGATTTTACGTGCCCTGATTCATGATTCTAGCTTCATGATTCTTGCTATACAATTGTGGTATGGGAGCTTTAAGGAGAGGAATTGTTGGGGTGGATGAAGCAGGTCGAGGGCCATTGGCTGGGCCTGTTGCTGTGGGGGTTGTACGGATCTCGCATATATCGCCAGTTAAAAGACTCTTTCCCCAAGTGAAGGACTCAAAACAGCTTCCCGAGAAGCGTCGAGAGGAGTGGTTTAAAAAGATTCAGAAACTCAAAAAAGAAGGGCACCTCACATATGGGGTTGCTCTCGTTTCTGCCTCGCATATCGATACGAGAGGGATTGTTGACGCTATTCGGAAGGGAATGAAAAAAGCACTCTTGATGGCTAGCGCGCGCTCAACTGACGCAGTGAAACTCGACGGTGGGTTGCGCGCGCCTGAGGTGTTCAAAAACCAGAAGGCATACACAAAAGGGGATGCGACATATCTTGAAATTGCTCTCGCATCGGTATGTGCAAAAGTGCTTCGCGACAGGAGAATGTGTACATATGCAAAACTCTATCCAAAGTATGGGTTTGAAGTGCATAAGGGCTATGGAACAGCGTTGCACATAACCGCAATCAAAAAATATGGTCTTTCAAAACTTCATCGAAAAACGTTCTGCAAACCAAACAAAAACAAAAGAATTGACAAATAGGTTTAAAATGCTATAATCCTACCCAGACGATTCCTGAATCAATCAGGCGTTCTTTGTACAGGGGGCTACATGGCTGATACCGTCAGCAGGTTCTGCGGCATCCTTCTTCTCAAGGAGAAAAAGCGACGGCCGTATGCACTTCTTCTTCCACACTTCGACGGGCGACGTTTCAAAATCCCTGGCGGAATGCAGGAAACGGGAGACGTTTCTCCCTACGACGCGATGATTCGCGAAGCGATGGAGGAGCTCGAAGTTCGGCCACAGAACGTCGACCTGCAGGGGGAGTACCCCGATACCAACAACCCGCTCAACCTGAGAACTTTCTGGATGGCAGTCGAGTGGGAAGGCCAGATCCGAACGGAACGGAAGCTCATCGAGAACGAGTGGGTTGAGCCTCCGATGTGGATCGAGATCACCTCCGATCTCATCAACGAGCACCACCCTCAGGTGGTGTACTCGCACCTCATGGCCTTGAAGAAGGGAATCGTGTGGGGGAAGGCCAAGCTCGAGACTTTCCACTACTTCGCTCAAAACAACCGAGTCGCCGCCTGAAACCTTTGAAGCCCGAACATGGTTCGATCCCATGTCGGGCTTTTCTTTTTCTCCACTCAGGGTTTTGTAACTATCGGGGGCTTCTCACTGGAGTATCTAACGGTAGAGTGAGCTTATCCCTATTGAAACGACTTGCGAGCGCGACCTGCCTGCGGTAGGCAGGCGGCGCGAGCACGAGGAAAAAGTAAGCTTACTTTTATCCGTGCGTTTCAAGAGGACTATGCGAACGTGTTTTGCGCAGTTTTAAGACCCGTGCTATAGTACAAACCTATGACAGTTCGAATGCGACACACGAAGGGGCACACGGGAAACCGTCGAAGCCACCACGCACTTACGGAAGCGCGTTTTTCTCTCTGTGCGAACTGTGGCGCAAGCCACATTCGTCATCAGGCATGTCCTTCGTGTGGTCAGTACCGTGGACGCCAAGTTATTGACGTAAAGGGTATTGGTGAACGAAGTCTTGCTCGTAAACAAGCAAAGCTCCGCGCAATTGGGCAGCCTTCAAAGCAGACAGCAGACGATACAGCCGCTTCCTCTAAGTAAGATGAAAGGGGCGGTATCGCGTGTTCTTTGCAACAGCACACAAGTGTCGCCTATGACAAACCGCCACCTCGCACGTTCACTTGTTCTTCAGGCTTTATTTGAAGTCGATTTTTCTAATCTCGACAAGAGTGCTATTGCAACTACCCTTAAACGTTTGTCAGACGAATACGCATCAGGCGGTGCGGATATGAAGTTCATGGAGAAGCTCGCGGCGGGCGTTCTCTCAAAACAAAAAGATCTCGACGTTATTATTTCAAAAGCTGCGCCAGACTGGCCATTGGAAAAAATCGCGCCGATTGACCGCAACGTATTGCGTCTCGGTTTATATGAGCTTCTCTTTGGCGATCGCAAAGATGTGCCTGCAAAGGTTGCTATCAACGAAGCTATTGAACTTGCAAAGACATTCGGCGGGGACTCATCAGGACGTTTCGTAAATGGTGTGTTGGGTTCAGTCTACAAAGAAATCGGCGAGCCGGGCAAAGACGAAGTGTCAAAGAAGAAGATGCAGGACGTGCCGTTTGATCAATTACCAATCGAGAAACTTGGCGGTGCTGTGGTGTACGCCAACAATGGAAGCGATATCTACGTAGCGCTTGTGCACGATGTGTTTGGCCACTGGACACTTTCAAAAGGAAAAATTGAAAAGGAAGAAGATGTTCGCGAGGGCACGGTGCGTGAAATAAAAGAAGAGCTCGGTGTTGATGTGGTACTTGAAGACGACTTGGGCTCAAACGAATACGTTGCGTCACATCCAGAACGTGGAAAAAGCCGAAAGCAGGTGCACTACTATCTCGCGAAGGCAGCGTTTCAAGAATTGACCCTTGGTACATCAGGTGGTTTGGATGATGCACGTTGGTTTAAGCTCTCAGAAATCATCAACCTCAACATTTACGATGACATCTTGCCTTTGATTACAAAAGCGATCAATATTCTCGTTGCCGGAAAGAAATAATATGACCACTATGACTTTGGCAGATTTTGAAAAAAGAATAGGCGTAACGTTTAGTGACAAACGTCTTCTTGAAACTGCGTTTACACACCGGTCATTCGTAAATGAACAAAAAAACGGCAAACGCGAGCACAATGAACGTCTCGAATTTTTGGGGGACGCTGTTTTGGAATTGATTACGACAGAATTTTTGTACAAGCGCTACCCAGAAAAGGCGGAAGGTGATTTGACGTCATACCGCGCAGGGTTGGTGAATGCATCAACGCTCGGTACCGTTGCAACAGGATTGGGTATGAATGAATACCTCCTTCTTTCAAAAGGTGAAGCGCGCGACACTGGCCGCGCACGACAATACATTTTGGCGAACACATTTGAAGCGCTCGTTGGCGCAATGTTTTTGGATCAAGGCTACGATGTTACCCGAGACTTTATTGACGCACATGTATTGCCATTGACGGGCGACATTGTTGAAAAACATTTGTGGCGCGATGCAAAGAGCCGTTTTCAGGAATTGGCGCAGGAGCACGATGGTGTAACGCCGTCATATAAAACGTTGAGCGAAGTCGGACCAGACCACAACAAACTCTTTACGATTGGTGTTTTTGTGGGAGACGTTGAAATTGCACAAGGGGAAGGACGTTCAAAGCAAGAAGCAGAGCAGGCCGCAGCACAGGCAGGCCTCGACGCACGTGGATGGAAGTAGGTTGACTTTCAACACATGTATGATATAATACTGAATGGAAATCGGTTATGTGACCGATTGTTCTCCACAACGGCCGTCGCCAGGGAGGCGATAATAAAGGAGAAGAAGTGGGAAACAAAGACGTACGGTTAGTGGCTCCGGCGATCTACAGGATCAAAGGCTCCGATTGGGGCTGGTACAAGTTGGATCAGCTTCTCGAGGGCGTCAACGAGATTCGAGACGACCAGCATCTTTCGAAGCTCGAGAAAGAGGAATTCCTAGAGAATTTCATCTCTCTCGCCGAACATCCGCAAAAAGGGCGGGGGGTTCTCGAGGTCCAGGACGTGCTTCTTTCTCGGAAACAGATTTTGACCGTCGAATCAGAACTTCGCTTTCTATCCAACATCTTCGTTCCCAGCGGTTGGGGACTGCATGTCCTCGCTGTTGTTCGTGCTGGGGTTGTGCGTACCGGAACCCGAGAGGTTTCGGATACAGGCGGTAGCTATGCAAACACAACCAAGGTCTGCTTCGGGGTTCGCCACGACGGAGGAACCATCTCTCCTGTGGTTATCGAGGCCTACAAGTAAAAAGTTTTTCTGCCGGAACGCGCTCGTGCGTTCCGGCAGTTTCTATTTACTACGACATTAATTTGTGGTATTTTGTAGGCCGGTAGTTCTTCATGCAATCTTTTACCGTCCGTTAGGGACAGAAAGGAAAATCATGCTTTTTAAGGTAGCGTTGCAGTTTCCGAGGGAGATTTTTTTCGTCGGCCGCATCTCGTACGGACTGGGTGAGATTAACCCGAACATCGGCGAAGGTGCCATCGGTGAGGACAACTACACGAGAAACATCTCGGGAGAGGCCGATGACCGTGTGGTCTTGGAGGGAGGACGAATCAGTCGTTCCAACAAGAGCTTCTTCAACCAGTCGTTCGTGGGAAAGCGCTACTCTCTCGTGGGAACGCAGGAGGGCAACCTTATCGTCGTGTGGAAGGACAAGTTGGGCGATGGGCAGGCTCTTCAGGAGTTCTTCGAGAAGGTATCCTGTTTCATCGGCGGGGTCGAGCGTCTCACTAAGTTGGGACACGTCATCGCCGCCTAGAGCGGCTACAAGGCCTCCGAGCATTGCTCGGGGGCCTTTTCACATGGAAAAAAAGCCAAATTTTTGCGATAATAAAGCGACATGTATTTGAAGTCGCTCGAAATATCAGGGTTTAAATCATTCGCCGGAAAGGCGTCTTTGTCATTTACAGCACCCATCACATCGATTGTTGGACCAAACGGTTCAGGAAAATCAAACGTTGCTGAAGCGTTTCGATATGTTCTAGGAGAACAATCAATGAAGTCGATGCGTGGACGCCGCACGGAAGATCTCATTTGGAATGGCTCTCGTTCAACACCAAAATCGAACCGTGCATCGGTAAAGTTGAGATTTGATAACACGCCCCATGAAACAGAAGCAGGGGTACGACGTCTTTTTGATATTGATTTTGATGAAGTTATTATCGAGCGCATTATTCACCGCGACGCATCGAGTGAATATCAGCTCAACGGTTCACCAGTGCGTTTGAAAGACATCATCGAATTATTGGCCGCGGCGCACATTGGTGCATCGGGGCACCACATCATTTCACAAGGTGAAGCAGACCGCGTGCTTTCCGTTAACACACGTGAACGTCGGGGCATGATTGAAGATGCGCTTGGTCTCAAAATCTATCAATACAAAAAAGAAGAGAGCGAACGAAAACTTGAGAAGACACGCGAGAATTTGGAGAAAGCAGAAGGATTGCGTCGTGAAATAAAACCACATCTCATGTTTTTGAGTAAACAAGTTCAAAAGATTGAGAAAGCACAAGAATTGGCGAACGAACTCGCCGAAAAATTGATTGAATATTTTGCACGCGAGCATGTGCATATTGAGCGCGAACGTACTGCGTTGAGTACTGAAAAGAAACCGCTTGAGGATCGCATGCATACCGTTGAGAAAGAACTTACACATGCACGCAAAGAATTGGAACGTCTTGAAACAAAAGACACAACATCAGATGATCTTTTGAAAGCAGAAGAAGAACTTCGTACGGTGCGTAAAGAAAAAGACACCATTACTGAAGAAACAGGTTGTATTGAAGGAGAAATCGTTGCGACAAAACGACAGCTTGAGCGCGAGGCGGAGCGACGCGCGAAAGGAGATTTGCGTACGGTGCCGTGGTCTGCGGTTTCAGAGCTCCACGCAAGCGTTCTTAAGGATATTGAGTCACTCGGCAGTTCAGAAGATGTAGGCGCATTTAAGCGCATTGTTGCCACATTTAAAGAGAAACTCACTGCACTTATTGAACGTTTTCGCGGTGACGATACACCACATGCTGAGGAGAAAGAACTTGAATCAACGCTTAAAAAGTTGATGGCACAGAAAGAAACATTGCTTTCAAACCGCAATTCAATTGAAGCCCGTGAAGCATCATTGAGCGACACATACAAAAAAGTTCAAAAAACAATTGAAGACGACAAGGATTCGGGACGAGAAATGGAACGCACAGTCTTTGCGCTTTCTGGCGTACAGCAAGACATCCGTCTTTCTTTGCAGACGCTTTCTGCACGCGAAGATGCGCTTAAAGCGGAGACGGAAGAATGGAAGCGCGACATTGGTGAAGCATCGGCGCTTTTGGGAACACGTATTGCGTATGAAGCACAGGTTGCAACATTTAGAAATGAGCCAGTAGAGGACCGTCACGAACAACACGAACGAAAACGTCTCATTGAGCGCATGAAAATCCGTCTCGAGGAATCAGGTTTAGGAGGATCAGACGATTTGATGAAAGAGTACAAAGAAGTGGGAGATCGCGATGCATTTTTGGAACGTGAAATTGCCGACTTGTATGCGTCCGCAGACTCGCTTGAAGGCCTTATCAAAGAATTGAACACAACACTCTCACTTGAATTTGAACGCGGTGTCGAAAAAATTAATACAGAATTTCAGACATTCTTCTCACTTATGTTTGGTGGTGGAGAAGCAGAACTCGCATTGGTAAAAGAGAAAGTGAAAAAAGAAATTATGTACGACGAAGACGGTGAACCGATACTTTCTCCTGAAACAGACAATGAGGATACAGAGCCAATGCTTGGCGTAGAAATCAAGGTTGCATTGCCACGAAAGAAAATCCGCGGACTTGAAATGCTTTCAGGTGGAGAGCGTGCATTGACCTCAATTGCGCTTATTTTTGCAATGTCACAGGTAAATCCGCCCCCATTTGTGATCCTCGATGAAACAGACGCAGCACTCGACGAGGCAAACTCAAAACGTTACGGCGACATGATTGAAAATCTCGCAAAACGTACACAACTCATTTTGATAACACACAATCGAGAAACCATGTCGCGCGCAGGTGTGCTCTATGGTGTTACGATGGACGCACACGCCGCATCGCAACTCCTTTCAGTCTCATTTACCGAAGCAATCGCCGTTGCAAAGTAGTTAGACTGTTGAGCTCGGATGCTTTTCAAGCAGAGCTCCTTGTGCACGAAGCAGAGATTCTTTGAGCTCAAGCGGATGTGCGGCGTCTTTAATGATAAAATCGACACCTTCGCCAGCGGTGTGGATGGTGACTGTTCCAAATTTCAAAAATGCAGCGACAACACCTTTCATCTCAACCGTTACATCGCGAACTTCTTCAAGACGGAATGTCGAGACTTCAGAATTAAAAATACCTTTGTGTTCGATGTCGATAACGCGCATATTCGTCACAATCCATACGTCCAAGTAGTAATCAGTCCAGCGCAAGAAAAAGATAAACCACAGAACGATAAGCCAGAGCATATAAAAGAACCCAAAGAGGAGCCCACCGGACAATCCGTCATACACATTTTCAAAAAAGCGAATAAGAAGTACTGCAAAAAAGAGAGGAATGAAAAAGAGGACGACGAGTGAAATAAGTCGGGCATAAAACACGAACAAATGTCGGCGAATCATGAAGAGAATTTCTTCACCGGGATTCAAGCGCACCAATGGTCGTATCTCGTTCATATTACGCAAAGAAAAGAAGAGCGGCCGCGATGATAAGGAGCACCGAGCCGCCAATGTGGTGTACAAGTCTTGTCGCCTTTACGTGAGGATCAAGAGCGTAATACGGGCGCCAGTGGTAGGTGAGGACTGCACTCAAGAGTATGAAACCGACTGCAAAGAGTGCCCAGAGCCACCATAAGGCTTTCGTTGATGTGAGAGACGACGCAATGCCATCAAGTTCAAACATACAGATATTGTAGCACTTGTTACGAGGAGAACGCGTATCGTTGACGCGGGTTTTTATCGTGGTATTGTATTCACCAAAAACACTCGCTCTTTTTTCAAACAAACGATACAAGAGAGGTATGGATGATTAGATCCGTTGTCATTGGAGGAAAGGAAGTTGTGCTTTCCCGTGAAGCTCAAATTGTTGCATTGAGGACGGGAGTCGAGCGCGATACGCTCGGCAACCTGCTTGCCGAGTGTCCTCGCATCATCAGACAGAACGGAACTCTGACACGCGTGAACGTTGATGATATCCGCACGGTCATCAACGGGAAGGAGTGTATGCGTGCTCCGCAAAGGTACTTCATAGGACAAATCCTCGAGCTCAATCTTGTTGAAGGATGGTATACGAAAGGTGGTGTGAGTCAGCTCCAAGCACATGTTGACGACACACTCTTCGTTCTTCCTCGCAAGGAGGAGAAGCAACCCCCGTTTCTTGGACACCCTCTCCGTTACTCGGTGACGAGGGTTCGTCTTTCAGAAGAGTGGGGCACCTTCATTGTATTCGTAAAGTTTTACCGTCTTCGCAAGGTAACAGAGGCAGACCTCCATTCTTCGACGACCTAAAAAGCCCCGTCCAGCTCCAGTTTTTGAACTTGGGCTGGACGGGCATCTTTATTTTTAGCAGTGCATCTTTACTGCACCAGGGAGTAGTCGATGGTCTTTCTATCCAAATCAGTTTTTTCAACTTTAACGCGGATGACGTCACCAAGAGAGAGTGTTTTATTGCTACGACGACCAACGAGACGGAATTTCTTTGCGTCAAATGTATAGAAATCATCATTCATTGAGCGTACTGATACCAACCCTTCACAGCGGGTTTCTTTTTCTTCAACAAAAACACCCCATTCAGACACGCCGGAGATAACACCGTCGAACACCTGACCAATACGTGACGACATGTATTCAACTTGTTTGTATTTGATTGAGTCGCGTTCTGCGCCAACCGTGTTTACTTCGCGCTGAGAAAGATCACTCAAAATTTTGTTATACAACGCCCATTGGTCGTTCGGCAAGGTGTTTTGAGTCAGTGCTTGGAAGAGCAATCGGTGCGCAATCATATCGGCGTAGCGACGAATAGGAGACGTGAATTGAGAGTATGAAGGAGCTGCCAGACCAAAGTGTCCAATGTTGGGCACGGTGTATGCCGCTTTTGCCATCGAACGGAGCGCCGCTGTTTTAATCAGGTTTTCTTCAGGCAAGCCAGTGATTTCTGCAAAGAGTTTGTTGAGTGCTTGACCAGTGACGTCACCTTTTGGAGAGAGGGGGAGTTCGTGTCCGGTTGCCTTTACGAGTTCAGCAACGATTTTCAATTTTTCTCGGTCAGGATGGTCGTGTGTGCGGTAGACAAAGACGTGCTGTTTGTTTTTGCCGAAGTTTGCCATGATGTGTTCCGCAACAGAAAAGTTCGCGAGCAACATGTACTCCTCAATAAGTTTGTGTGTATCGAGACGTTCTTTTGTGTAGACGGACAATGGTGTTCCGTCGTCAGCAAGTTCAAATTTTACTTCGCGTTGTTCAAAGTCAACCGAACCAGCTTTCATGCGGCGATCGCGCATACTCTTTGCGTGTGTATTAAGTGCAACGAGCTCTTTGTAAAAAGTACCCTCACCTTTATTCAAGATTTCTTGTGCTTCTTCGTACGTAAATCGTTTCTGTGAGTGAATGATGCTTTTCCCGAAGCGTGTTCCTACAACCTTTGAATCTTTGTCGATGACAGCCCATACAGAGAAGGTGAGACGATCAACGTCAGGTTTCAAACTACACAAATCATTTGAAAGCACTTCA
This sequence comes from Patescibacteria group bacterium, assembly GCA_038064475.1. Taxonomy (GTDB): domain Bacteria; phylum Patescibacteriota; class Minisyncoccia; order Phycocordibacterales; family EsbW-18; genus EsbW-18. The sequence goes on along the minus strand of JBBTTA010000002.1, from coordinate 73,342 downwards.
GGCAACATCGGAATGGTGCGATCCACAAGGTACACCGAGTACGCACGCGCCTTGCCTTCTGTATCAAGAGCACTTCCGGGCTTCACGTAATGTGTCACGTCAGCAATGTGAATGCCAACCTCCATGTTTCCGTTTTCTAAAAATTGTACAGACAATGCGTCGTCGAAATCTTTTGCGTCAGCAGGGTCAATCGTAAATGTCGCAACAGTACGCACGTCTTCACGCCCCTCGAGGTCTTCTGGTGTGTGTGCCTGATGTTCGTGATGAATTTGTTCTGCTTCTTTTTCAACAGCGGCAGGGAAGGAATCATCAATACCGTTTTCAAGAATGATTGAGCGAATTTCAACTTCGTGCACACCCTTATGTCCAAGTACTTCAAGCACAGTACCGAGGGGCTGTTTTTTAGGATCTGTCCATTCGTGCATTTCAACATACACCTTGTCGCCATCCACGAGTTCCTTTGCTTTTTCATCAAGGAGAATCGTTGTGTAGAAACGACGGTCGTCTGGCATCGCAAACACAAAACCGTTTTCGTGTTCAATAACACCAACAAACTTCGTGCGGGCGCGCTTGATAATTCGCACCACTTCTCCTGTCTGTTGCATGTCAGGAACTTTGGGAAGGAGTTGTACTTCAACCAAATCGCGGTTAAGCGCTGCGTTCAAAAAACCAGCTTCAATACGAACGTCTTCAGTAAGGTCGGGATGTTTGAGGAATCCAATGCCTTTTTGTGTTGTGCTGATGATGCCTTCAAGCCGTGTTGGCTGTGTACTATCTGTCGAGGAAGCCTGCATAGATGGAGGCATCATAGCACGCAGAAACCTTTTTTGATAGACGACAGCAAGGTGCTTTGGTCAACCGCTTCTTTTGAAATTTTCTTGAACACATGTGCGTACAGTACAGTCAGATTTGTTCGTTTACAAAGAAAGGAGGTTCTGCAGAGAGCAAAAAGCAGAAAGCAAAAAACAGAGGACAAAGAACAGAAGGCAAAGAACAAAATGCTTTTCAAACCAACAAGGAGAAAGACATGTTTCAGAAAAAGATGTTGGTAAGTCTCGTTCTCGTATTTTTCTGCATCACTTCGGTACACGCCTACAACACGCATGGTGTCTATTGGCCGGTGTCGTCTGTCTCGTACGATGCACACACGATGTCGTCGAGCTGGAAGAGTGCTGTCGCGTACGGATCGGGCAAGTGGGAGTACCCCGCCGATTTCGATTGGCGCTCGAACGACGGCAGTGTGAACGACGTGTACCTCTACGACATCGATGGGCGAGGGGGTGTCTATGCATACGTGAGTCACTGGACACTCAATTCGTGGATTACGAAGATTCGCATACGTTTCGATGTTGGAGAGTCGTGGTACACGGGTTCGTCGACACCGTCGTCGACACGACTCGATGCTCGCTCCATCGCAACGCACGAATTCGGACATGGGATGGGTGTTGCGCACACGCAGAGCTATCGCTGTGGCTCGTCTGTGTCTGAGTTCAGTCGACCGACGATGTGTGCGACGTATGCGTACGGAAAGACCTACTTTCGCACGCTTGAGAATGACGATGAGAACGCCGTGGAGCATCTCTACGATACGCTCTCGTTCATTCCTGCACTTGAGGGCGCATCACAGACTGAGGCTGGTGAGGAAATCAGGTTTGATTTCGTCTACGAGACGCTCACCAAAGAGGAGCGCGCGAAGCGCGCGCTTGCCGTCCTTCATGGCTATGTCGTTGGTATTTCGGAAACACGTTTCAATCAGGACTCGGGCGAATACTGGGAGGATGTGAGCGAAGACGGCGAGACGATGTACACGGCGATTCCGTACTACGAAGTCGACGTAGAACTCGTCGACATTCTTTCCGGAGACACGTCTCGTTTCAGAAAGACGGTCACATTGACTGTGATCGGGGAGCAGGAGGAAACGTCTCTTTCTCTTGGTGATGAACTCGTCGCGTATGTGCGAGATGCGCCGTTCGTGTGGCGAGGTGACACGTCTCATTCAGTCATTATGCCGATGAGTGACCCTCTGTTTTCACTCCTTTCACGACGCGATGACGGACTCTATCGTGAACTCGACCTCAAAGACGCTGAGATCGGATTCTCGCTCCAGAGCTTGACGCAAGAAGCTATGCGTCCCCAAGCCGGTGTTGATGAGTAATCGGTCCTTTATTTTAAGCCCTAGAAGTGAGGTATTCACTTTTGGGGCTTTTATTCATGAAAAAATAATAAAAATCCTCTATACTAAAATCTCACCGGCGCTCAGCATGAGCGCTAGCGTGTAATCTTTTACAAGTTGTGTGCATATACTAAGAAGGGTTATCAGTAATATATTTTTTTATGGATAAACGATTTCTAGCATTTATAGGTGGAGCATTCGTGCTCTTTGCTCTTGGGCTCGGACTTCTTGTCCCAGCGGGTGTACATGCAGCTGCAACGGAAGAAGATGCACAAGAGGCCATCGATGACGCTGAAGAAGCGATTGATGATGCACAGGATGCAATCGACGAAGCAGATAGCGACGAAGACATAGACCAAAGTGACGTCGATGACGCACAGGCGCTTGTCGAAGACGCCGAAGACGCACTCGCTGACGCTGAAACAGCATTCGACGACGAAGACTGGGACGAAGCAGTTGAATCTGCGGAGGATGCAGAGGACTTTGCTGACGAAGCAGAGGACGTGTTAGAGGACGACAGTGATGACGATGACGATGATGAAGACGAGGATGACGACGACGAAGATGAGGATGATGACGACGAAGATGAGGATGATGACGATGAGGATGAAGACAACAGTGGAAAAGGAAAAGCCGAAGACGTTCTTCGCGCACGTATTCAAGAGCTTCTTGAGCAATTGATTGCATTGCTCCAAGACCAGATCCTTCAGGCAGGAGGCAACTCAGGACTTCTTCGACAAGACGTCCAAGTAGCACTTCAGCAAGCAGATCGTGAGATCGAAGAGGCACAAGACGCAATTGATGAAGCAGAGGACGATGACGCCGACCAAGACGACATCGACGACGCACAGGTGCTTCTCGATGAAGCGGAGGGGCTATTCCAAGACGCACAGGACGCCTTCGCAGATGGCGATTTGATGGATGCAAAGAACCTTGCGCGCGATGCTCGCGAGAGCGCAATGGATGCGCAGGATGAGCTTGAAGACAATGGTGGTGACGAAGACAACGATGAAAACGACGCAGAGGACGCCATTGATGACGCACAGGAAGCAATTGACGATGCACAAGACGCAATTGATGAAGCAGAGGACGATGACGCCGACCAAGACGACATCGACGATGCACAGGCACTTCTCGACGACGCCGAAGACCTATTGGCAGACGCTGAAACTGCATTTGATGACGAAGACTGGGATGAAGCAGTTGAATCTGCCGAAGAAGCAGAAGAGCTTGCAGACGACGCAGTTGACGAACTCTAGGTAGAGTCAAGAATCTTGAACCCGCCTGCCGGACGGGCAGGTCAAGAATCAAGATATAAACAAAAACCACCTCTCGGTGGTTTTTGTTTTATACATCAAAAAATCGTGGTAAAATCATGTGTATTGCCACCTTAGCTCAGTTGGTAGAGCGCTACTTTCGTAAAGTAGAGGTCCCCAGTTCAATCCTGGGAGGTGGCTCCATTTTTGCTAAAATAAGTGCGAGCCTCCTTTAAGAGGCACTCACTATATGAAAGAAGAAAACGACATCCAAGCTCAAATTACACGCATAGAAGCAGAGATGCAGGCGCCTCATTTTTGGGGCGATAAAGATTCCGCACAGGCTGTTGTTCGTGAGTATCAAGAACTCAAACTCAAAGCAGAAGGAAAGGGGAAGTACGACAAGGGAAACGCTATCGTCACTATTTTTTCTGGTGCCGGTGGACTTGATGCGGAAGATTTTGCTCGCATGCTCCTTGATATGTACGTCGCATACTTTGCGCGCAAAAAATGGTCAACGATATTGGTACACAGCAATCGAAACGATCACAATGGTGTGCGCAACATTACGTTTGAAGTTGTGGGTAAGGATGCGTATGGCACTCTCAAGAATGAATCAGGTGTGCATCGTCTCGTGCGCATCTCACCGTTCAATGCAAAAGAGCAACGACACACGTCATTTGCGATGGTTGAAGTGTTACCGAAAACGGATGGCACGATTGATATTGAAATTCCCGAATCTGAGTTGGATATACAATTTACACGCTCATCGGGACCAGGTGGACAAAACGTTAACAAACGCGAAACAGCGGTGCGTATGGTGCACACGCCGACGGGGTTATCCGCACACGTTGATACGGAGCGAAGTCAGGCGCAAAACCGTGCCTACGCGCTAGAAATTTTGAAAGCGAAGTTGTATCATAAACGCGAGGAAGAGGGAAAAAAGATTGCACGTGGACATTCAATTGCAGCAACGACTGATGCGGAATGGGGAAACCAAATTCGTTCATATGTCATACATCCGTACAAAATGGTGAAAGATCACCGCACGAATGTGGAAGTACGTGATGTTGAAAAAATTCTTGATGACGGTGACCTCGACGAATTTATTGAAGCAGAGAAGGATTTGTAACACGAGATAAATGAGTAGTGTATACTTATAGGGAAACATGAGCATGATTCAATTCGACAACGTATCAAAAACATACGACGACAGTTCTGTTGCGCTGCAGGATGTCTCTTTCAGCATAGAACCAGCGGAGTTTGTCTCTATTGTGGGGCATTCGGGCGCAGGCAAAACAACACTTTTGAAACTCCTTCTTGCTGAAGAGTACCCAACAGAGGGGGCGGTTCTTCTTGGTGACCAAAATATTAATGAACTCGCACGAAGAGACATTAGTGACATGCGCCGCCGCATTGGTATGATTTTCCAAGATTTTCGTTTGCTTCCCAACAAAACAGCATTTGAAAACATCGCATTTGCCATGGAAGCAGCAGGAAAGCACGACGATGAAATCGAAAGTGATGTGCCGTATGCGCTTGAGCTCGTGGGTCTTGCGGACAAAGCATGGAAGTTTCCACACCAGATGTCCGGTGGTGAGAAACAGCGCCTTGCTATTGCTCGCGCTATCGTGAACCAGCCAGACGTCCTTGTTGCCGACGAACCTACAGGAAACCTCGATCCTTTGAACACATTTGAAGTCGTGCAGATTTTGAAAAAGATTAATGATTTGGGTACGACGGTGCTTTTGACAACACACAATAAGGGCGTCATCGACAGTCTTGGAAAGCGTGTGATTACTATGGAGAAGGGAAGAATTGTGCGTGACGATGCTGAAGGACGTTACGTTATGTAATCAAATACTCTAATGTTTTGGATAAATACAAAAAGAATATTGAAAGCAGGTTTCGTGAATTTCTGGCGTAATGGTTTTGTGTCGTTTGCAGCCGTGCTTATCATGCTTGTGACACTTTTCACACTCGGCTCTGTGGTGTTCTTACGTGCAATGCTCGACACGTCATTGCAAGAATTGCAGGCAAAGGTTGACGTGAACGTATACTTTTTGACAGACGCTCCTGAAGAAGACATTTTGACGTTGAAAAAATCTCTCGAAACGCTTCCGGAAGTTGCGCTTGTTGAATATGTGACACGCGAACAAGCACTCGCTGAATTTGAGGAACGACACGCAGACGATCAAATTATTTTGAACGCGTTGTCAGAGCTTCCCGATAACCCATTGGGTGCAGTCTTTAATATCAAAGCACGGGAGCCATCGCAATACGGCACGATTTCAGATTTCTTGGAAAGTGCTGCAGCACTTGGGGCAGGACAGCGCGTTATCATTCAGGAAGTAAACTATTTTGATAACAAGAATGTTATTGAAAAACTCTCAGAAATTATTAATTCAGCAGAAACACTCGGATTTGCAATCAGCATCGTGCTTATCGTCTTGTCGCTCATCATTACTTTCAACACAATTCGTCTTGCAATTTACACAGCACGTGAAGAAATTTCTGTGATGCGTTTGGTGGGTGCAGGTTCGTGGTATGTTCGTGGTCCGTTTGTGGTTGAAGGAATTATGTACGGTGTTGTTGCGGGTGTTATATCGCTCATTATTTTCTACCCGCTCACGATTTGGCTTGGTCCATTCACATCTCGTTTTTTCGGTGCAATCAATATCTTTGATTACTACGCAGACAACTTTGGACAAATCTTTCTCATTATCATGGGAGCAGGCATTGTCCTCGGCGCAGTCTCAAGTTTTATGGCCGTCAGACGCTACTTGAAGGCATAAGCATAAAAATAGTTACACTATGGCCAAACGACGCGAAACAGTACGCCAGCTTGCACGCGACACTTCTATCATCGTGGGTGTTGTTCTCGTATGGCGTGGTATTTGGTATACCCTTGATGCTGTTGACCGAGTCGCTTTTAACGGAAACCATGACTTTTTGGCGATCGGAGGTATCATTATAGGTCTTCTTGTTTTGTATCTTCCTGACAAAGATCTCAAAGAATTCAAAGAGCTGTAGTCGACGGGTTTTTTACAGGCTCTCCTTCACCGAACATTGTTTTGCGGGACTTGGACTCGAACCAAGATACTATGCTCCAGAGGCATATGTCCTACCATTAGACGATCCCGCAGTTCGCTCATAATGCCCCAAATTTGAGCTTTTTTCAAGATATGACATTTATTTTGTTACACTAGAGATACATGAAAAAAATCAAAACACCAAAAAGCAGAAAGACTTCATGGGGACCAGTTGCTCCGTGGTATGACGAAATGCTTGGAGGGTCAGACACTTACCAACTCAAAATTGTTTTGCCGAACCTGCTTCGTCTTTTGCCGCCAAAGGGAAAGCGTATTTTAGATATTGCGTGCGGACAAGGTTTCTTTTCAAAAATGTATGCCGACGGTGGCGCTACTGTTCTTGGAGTAGATGTTTCTCCTGAACTCGTAGCGTACGCAAAAAGTTATGAAGGTAAAAATCTTCGCTTTGCAGTAGCTCCTGCAGAAGCGCTTACTCCCGCTACAAGTGGATCATTTGATGGAGCGCTTATTGTGCTCGCACTCCAAAACATTAAAGAGATGCCACAAGCTCTTAAAGAAGCGTCACGAGCGTTGGTGAAAGGGGGCACACTTGTCGTTGTTCTCAACCATCCTTGCTTTAGAATTCTCAAAGCATCTGCATGGGGATATGACGAAACGAAAGGCACTCAATACCGACGAATTGATGCCTACGGAACTCCATTTTCTATAAAAGTTGATATGACCCCTAGTGAGGAATTGGGGAATAAAAAAATTCATACAGTATCGTTCCATCGTCCTCTCCAAGATTATTTCAAAGCGCTTCGTGTTGCGCGATTTTCAGTTACTGGGCTTGAAGAATGGATTTCTCATAAACAAAGCGAACGAGGACCTCGCGCGAAAGCAGAAGATACCGCTCGCAAAGAATTTCCGATGTTTCTTACGATTCTGGCGCGGAAGGACTAGAAATAAATCACATGACTAAAAAAAGAATTCCTAGCGGTACGGTACACACACTGCCAAAAGACCTTGAAAGAGCTCTTGTTTCAATACCTGCAGTGAGGGCATTATGGGAAGATATAACACCTCTCGCACGCAATGAGTGGATCTGTTGGGTTATCTCCGGGAAAAAAGAAGAAACAAGGAATATTCGGATCAAAAAAGCGCTCTCAAAGATGAAGGGAGGTATGCGTAGGCCGTGTTGCTGGGCGGGGTGTTCTCATCGTTAATTAAGTATGTATTTTCTCTACATTCTTACGTGTGCCGACAACACGCTCTACACTGGCATTACAACTGATGTGAAGCGGAGATTTTTCGAACACGTAAAAGGAAGTGCAAGTAAATACACACGTGCCAAAAAACCAGTAAAGATTATCTATACAGAGAAACATAAAAACAGAAGCACCGCTTCCAAACGAGAAGCAGAAATAAAAAAGATGACGAGACCACAGAAGCTCGCATTGGCACAGGGATACAGTTTTTGAGGAAAAAATGTGCTATGGTGCTACGACATGGCAAAAAACGACACCATTGTTTTGTTTGAAGGCGTCTCGTTTGAGTACGGCGCAATGAAGCCCATCTTGGATGAGGTGGATTTTTCTGTACGTCGAGGAACGAAAAGCACATTCATGGGACAAAACGGTGCCGGAAAGAGCACGATTTTTCACCTCATCACCGGAAGTCTTACTCCTGAATCAGGAAAGGTTGTCAAAACTCCAGGACTTACAATCGCTATTTCTCGCCAAGTTATTCCGCGTGACGAAATGGAGCTCACGGTCCGCGCCTTTTTTGAACGTCGATTTACACAAAAAGTTTACGATATAGATCCTCGAATTGATGGGGTACTTGAAGTAGTGAACTTGAAGGGACACGAAAAACTCCACGATAGAATTATTCGAACGTTCTCTGGTGGTCAACAGGCACGTCTTCTTCTTGCATCAGCACTCATTCAAGATCCAGACTTGCTTCTTCTCGACGAGCCAACAAACAATCTCGACAAAGCGGGGATTGAACACCTTACGAGTTTCCTCGTGAACTATAAAAAAACAGTTATCGTTATTTCTCACGATGCAGATTTTTTGAATGCATTTACCGACACCGTTTTGTATCTCGATGTGCACACAAAAAAAGTTGAACAGTATTCAGGAAACTATTTTAATGTGTTGAACGACATTACCGCGCGTGTTGAACGAGAAAACCGTAAGAACGCTCAACTCGAGAAAAAAATTCAAGATAACAAAGATAAAGCGAACTTCTTTGCATTTAAGGGAGGAAAGATGCGTTTGGTTGCAAAACGTATGCGCGAAGAAGCCGAAGAGCTTGAAGAAGAGATTGTGGATGTGCGCAAGGAAGATAAAACGATACGCTCGTTCACAATTCCGGTGCAAGAAAATCTTACGGGAGACATCATCAAGATTACGTCGTACGGCATCATGAATCCAAAAACGCATAAGCCCGTCACCAAGAAGGCGAACATTCTTTTGAAGCGCGGAAATCATTTGTTGTTGAGCGGCCCAAACGGTATTGGAAAATCGACACTTCTTGAATCAATGGCAAAAGGAACAGCAGAAGGAGCCTCAATCAGCGCTGGGGTGAAGGTTGGGTATTACCGTCAGGATTTTTCTACACTCAATTTTGAACAGACAGTGTTTGAATCACTCTCATCTGCAATGGAGCGAAAAGATGAGGAAAAGATGCGTGCGACAGCAGCAGGGTTTTTGATTACGGGAGATGTGATGAATACAAAAATCGGCGCACTTTCTGAAGGACAAAAAGGGTTGGTTGCATTTGCCCAGCTTGTGCTTGAAAAACCAGGACTTCTTATCTTAGACGAGCCAACAAACCACATTAACTTCCGTCACATTCCTGAAATCGCAAAAGCACTCGATGCATACCAAGGAGCAATGGTACTTGTTTCTCACGTTCCGGAATTTGTCGCACAAATTAGAATCGACGAAATACTCGATCTTGGAAAGGGAACAATGACACACTAGACTTAGGCGAGATCAAGGAGCTCGAGAAACTTTTTGAGTTCATCGCCCGTAATTTTTCGGTGTGAGTTTGGAGCGAGCGCCCCCAATTCGATATTCATGACACGCAATCTCTCGAGCGTATCTACTTCTTGGAAGAGGGCGACACACATACGACGAATCTGATGTTTTTTTCCTTCAGTCAAAATGACTTGGAATGTACGGTCATCAAGAATTTTTACGCGACATGGTGCTGTCATTTCATCTTCAATCTGCACACCCGCTTCCATTTTTGCTTGGAAACTTGATCGCAAAGGATTTTTTGTTGTCACGAGATACTCTTTTTCGTGATCATAGCGTGGGCTCAAGAGACGATCAGTGATACGTCCATCGTTTGTAAGAATAACGAGACCAGATGAATCTTTATCAAGGCGTCCAACGGGAAAGACGTCAGACATCTTTACTTGTGATTTGATATCACGCTCACCACGCACAGGGGAGTGGGTCACAATACCGCGAGGTTTGTGGTATGCAAAATAAACGTAGGGTTTTGGTTTAACTCTGAAACGAACTTCAATAACATCTGTTTCAGTAACCTTATCCCCAAGGGCGGCACGCTTTCCATTGAGCAGAACCTGACCTTTTTCAATCATTTCATCAGCACCACGGCGCGTTGAGTGCTTCTTCCATGCGAGGTACTTATTGATACGCATAGGAAACGTAGGGTCCTCGTATACAACGGCGTTTTTGGCGTTCGGACGCTTTTTATGGAGGGGTTTCTTCTTTGAATGGTTCATGAGTACGCAGTGTAGCATTTTTTGCTCTGAATAGCGGTTTTAACAAAAAGCCCGTACACTTGAGGGAAATTCATGAAAAAGAAAGACGCACAGAAGGGAATTGAGAAACTTTGGGATGTTGTGGTGATTGGTGGCGGTCCCGCAGGCATGATGGCAGCGGGGAGATCTGCTCAATTAGGAAAATCAGTGCTTCTTCTTGAAAAAAACGAGAAACTCGGCAAAAAACTTCTCATTACAGGTGGTGGACGATGTAATGTGACAAACAACAAGAAGGACGTGCGCGCCATGCTTGCGCAATACCAAGACAGCGGAAAATTCTTATTTTCTGCGTTCTCACAATTCGCGGTGAAGGAAAGCTTTCATTTTTTTGAATCTCACAACGTGCCTCTGAAAGAAGAAAACGATGGACGAATGTTTCCACAGACTGAAAAAGCAAAAACAATTTGGGACGCATGCCTCGAGTACATGAAAAAGGGGAAGGTTGAAGTCGCGACACGAAGCGGTGTTGCGGGAATTACAAAAAATGATGAGCATTTTGTTATCACGCTCACGAATGGAAAAGAAATCACAGCACGCGCATGTATTGTTGCGACAGGAGGATTGTCACATCCAGAAACAGGTTCAACAGGGGAAGGGTTTGTCTGGCTCAAAAAACTCGGCCATACGATTGTAAAAAACAATTTTGCCCTTGTGCCGATTGAATTGAGTGATAGTTGGGCCAAAAAGCTCGGTGGGGTGACATTACAAAACATTCAACTCACGCTTTTTGTGAATGGAAAAAAGGAAAGCGTACACAAAGGAAAACTTCTCTTCACACATTTTGGCATCAGCGGTCCAACGGTTCTCAACATGAGTAGTGAAGTAGGGGAATTGTTGCAACACAGCACAGTGACAATCAATCTTGATCTCTTCCCAAAAAAAGATTCTGCCCTCGTGCGTGCACTGGTGCAAGAACTTCTCACGAAAGAATCAAATAAAAAAATAAAGAACACATTGTCTGCATGTATGCCAAAAGCAGCTGTTGAACCATTCCTTAAACTCATCAACATTGATACAGAAACACCAAATCACAGTATTCGCACCGAAGAACGTACGCGTATCGTTTCTGCACTCAAAGCAATTCCACTCAATGTGAAGGGTCTTTTGGGCGCAGACAAAGCAGTTATCTCAGCGGGAGGCGTTCTCCTCGAAGAAATTCATTTTAAAACAATGGAATCGCGCATTGTTCCAAAACTGTTTGTAATTGGGGACGTTCTGAATATAAACAGACCATCCGGTGGCTACAGTCTTCAGCTGTGTTGGACGACGGGATATGTAGCAGGCTCACACGCATAGAACTGGTACACTGTATACATGGTGCATACTTCTCCAAAACTTGTTGTGTTCGATATTGACGAGACGCTGACCGAATCGAAAACAATGATTGATAATGAGATGGCGAACCTCCTTTCTCGTTTAGCAGAACGCGTGCAGGTAGCAATTGTCTCGGGGGCGGCTTTACCACAATGTCTGGAACAAGTTGTGGAACCACTGGACGTGGCTCCTGAAAAACGCGGCAATATCTTTATTATTCCCACGAGCGGTGCGGCATTGTATACGTACGAAGACAATGACTGGCAACCTTTATATGCATTGTCGCTCACCCAAAACGAGAAAAAACAAATCTACGATGCGTTTGAGCTTGCGTTTGCCGCAACGGGGTTTGATGCGCATGCGCCTACCATCAAAGGAAATCTCATCGAAGATCGCGGAACACAGATAACTTTTTCAGCGTTGGGAGGAGACGCTCCACGGGCTTTCAAAAAAGACTGGGATCCCAATTTTTCAAAACGCACACGACTTATCGTCGAGCTCACACCGCTATTGACTGAATTTTCTATAAAAATGGGTGGTACAACGTCAATTGATGTCACACGAAAAGGGGTGGATAAGGCGTATGGACTTGGGCGACTCATGAAGCACCTCAATCGTTTACCTGAAGAAGTGCTCTATATCGGAGACGCTTTATTTGAAGGTGGAAATGACTCCTCGGTGTTGTCTCTCCATATTCCAGTTCTCTCAGTCAGTGACCTAGGACTTATCGACACAAAAGAGGCGATTAGGGGCTTACTTTCGCAGAAGGAGTGATACACTAGAGGCATGAAGCCGTTCACTATAGAACGTCCGTGGGGTTCGTTTCGTCAATTTACAAAAAATGAGCCAACAACGGTAAAAATTCTTTTTGTACGCGATGGAGAGGCGTTGAGTTTACAGCACCACAAAGAGCGAAGCGAATTTTGGCGCGTGCTTTCAGGAACACCTGATATACAGAAAGGAAAGGCGGTTATTCATGCGAAGGCAGGCGATGAATTTTTTATCGACGTAGGCGAATCACATCGCATCACAGCAATCGGTGGTGATGCGACATGTCTTGAAATTTCAACTGGCTCATTTAACGAAGATGATATCGTTCGCGAAGAAGATAACTATGGTCGAGCGTAAGAAAAAAGGAACAACAAAAACGACGAAACGAACTTCCAAGAAAAGTCCGGTACGGAAAACGCATACAAGCGCGCGGCGCGTTTCCGCACCGCGCGCGAAGAAGGGGCAATCACCGATTGCTCTTAAGCGTTCAGAAAAAAATCCAATCATCACGCCATCAGAGCACTTCTGGGAATCACGAGGCACGTTCAATCCAAGTGCACTCCTTCATGACGGTCTTGTGCACATTATTTACCGCGCTGTTGGGGGCAATGACATTTCAATGGTGGGGTATGCACAAAGCAAAGACGGCGTTTCGATACACAAAAAGTTTCCTTCACCAATGTTCTATCACCATCAAGCGGCAGACGAAAGTGTTCCATTCAGTGTTCCATATTCATCAGGTGGCGGTACAAACGGAGGATGTGAAGACGCGCGTCTCACAAAAATTGGAGATCGCGTCTACATGGTATTCACGGCATTCGATGGATGGAGTTCTATTCGCATTGCGCTCACATGGATTAGTCTCAATGATTTTCTCAATCAACATTGGAAATGGAAGAAGCCGGTGTTCATTTCGCCACCAAATGAAGTACACAAGAACTGGGTGTTGTTTCCTGAAAAAATAAAAGGAAAATACGCGATTTTGCACCGCATCACACCAAAGCTCGGTGTTGCGTATGTTGAGAGTCTTGATGAACTTGATGGCACGAAGTTTTTGGAGAGCGTTCCCAAGGGTAAAGCGACGAAGCGTCGCGCATGGGACAACTGGCTCCGCGGTGCCGGTCCTTCGCCAATTCTCACGCCTGAGGGATGGCTTGTGTTGTATCACGCAATGGATAATCGCGATCCGAATCGCTACAAACTCGGCGCACTTCTCCTTGATGCAAAAAATCCAGAGAAAATCATCGCTCGCGCGAGTGAGCCGATTCTCGAACCTGATGAATGGTATGAAAACCAAGGGTTCAAAGCAGGAGTCATTTACGCATGTGGGGCTATCATCAAAGACGGCACGCTGTTTGTGTACTACGGTGGTGCTGACACCGTGAGCTGTGTTGCCGCTGCTGATGTAAAAAAGTTTCTCAAAGAGCTCAAGGCAACAGGTACGCCGAAGCTTGCTCGTAAACGATAGTTTGTATGTTCACTGTTGCACGTTCACCACACAATCCAATACTGAGTCCGGTAAAACAAAATCCGTGGGAGGCCTATGCAGTTTTTAATTGGTGTCCAACATCATATCGTGGCACGCACATTGCGCTTTACCGCGCGATGTCGGAAGAGATTTACTACGAGGGTTCGCATATGCGCATCTCAACGATTGGTATCGCGCGCGGGCGTGACGATACGCACTTCAACGAACGCGAGCAATTCATCGCTCCGGAGCATGATTGGGAGCGTTTTGGATGTGAAGATCCGCGTGTCACAAAAATTGATGGCACGTACTATATCTTCTACACCGCACTCGGCACGTATCCGTTCACTGCAGATGGTATTCGCATCGCTGTTGCTGTGTCGAAGGACATGAAGACGATACAAGAGAAGCATCTCGTAACGCCATTCAACGCAAAAGCAATGACGCTCTTTCCTGAAAAGATAAATGGCAAGTACGTTGTACTCTTTTCAGCGCACACCGACAGTCCTCCAGTGAAAACATCAATTGCAATGCTCGATCGGATTGAAGACTTGTGGTCACCACATTTTTGGGAGAAGTGGCAAAAAGAGATTGATACGCACGTCATTGATTTGAAGCGCGAAGAAGGAGATCACATTGAGATTGGTGCGCCACCAGTGAAGACGAACCACGGTTGGCTTTTGATTTACTCGCACATACGCCACTATGGTACCGACAAGATGGTGTTTGGTATTGAAGCAGTACTTCTTGACCTCAATGATCCGAAAAACATTATCGGACGCACGCATGGGCCATTTCTCACGCCCACAGAGACATATGAAAAGTTTGGGCAAGTGATGAATATTGTGTTTCCATCGGGCGCAACCATACGAAAAGGAACGCTCCACATCTACTACGGTGCCGCTGACACGACATGTTGTCGTGTCGATATCCATCTCGCGCATTTTTTGAATAGCATGAAAAAAGGAGCGATGGATGAGTTGGTTGAGCGTTTTGATACAAATCCGTTAATCATTCCATCCGAGCGTTCGTGGGAAAAGAGAGCGACATTTAATCCTGCGGCAATCCGCATCAAGAATACGACACACATTTTGTACCGTGCGATGGGGGACGATAACACATCCGTCATTGGACACGCGAAGAGTACAAATGGAACAACAATTACGTATCGTGGCGAAGAGCCAATATATGTTCCACGCACATCCTTTGAACATAAAGGAGTTGAGAACGGCAACTCTGGATGTGAAGATCCGCGTCTCACAAAGATAGATGACACAATTTACATGTGCTACACGGCGTACAACGGTATACAGCCACCCGCAGTCGCTATTTCACACGTCAAAGAGAATGATTTTATTGCTGGACGTTGGCGTTGGTCAGACCCGCAGATTATCACGCCGGAGAACGTGGACGACAAAGACGCATGTCTTTTCCCTGAAAAAGTGGATGGAAAATATCTCATCTTCCACCGACTCGACAACATGGTGTCAGCGGATTTCGTGCCATCGCTTATTTTCAAGAACCGCCGATTACCAAACCGTTTTCAAGTACTTTCGCCACGTCCTGGTATGTGGGATAGTGAAAAGGTTGGTATTGCATGTCCACCAATAAAAACGAAGCACGGTTGGATACTTTTATACCACGGCGTTTCAGAATCGCGCATTTATCGCGTTGGTGCTGTACTCCTCGACCTCAAAGATCCGACACGTGTACTCTCGCGCACATCATCTGCCATCATGCAGCCACGAGAAAAATATGAACTCGAAGGTCAAATTCCTAACGTTGTCTTTCCGTGTGGTGCAACCGTGCACAAAGGGAAGATATTCGTGTACTACGGTGGCGGTGACTCAGTTGTTGCAGGCGCAAGTATCAGCCTCAAAAAACTTCTCTCTATTCTCACCGTTTCGTTATAGCCCTTTTGCTATACTGTACATATGTTTAAAAACAATCCGTTTTTTAATGCGGTGGGTGCGGCAGTGTATATCGCGGGAATTGTCTTATTCATACGTACGGTTGTAGATGCCACACAGGGGTCGGAAGATACGATTGTTATTCCCATGATGATGCTCTCATTACTTGTTCTGTCGGTTGCTATCATGGCATTTCTCTTCGGGTATCAACCATTGCGTATGTACCTTGATGGCAATAAACAAGAGGCGCTCACGTTTTTTGCAAAGACGGTCGGATATTTTTCATGTTTTGTTGTGATATATATCGTTATATTTCTCTCGGCTGCTCGTTAATAGTATTTTCTAATATCAACACTATGAAAAAAACAAAATCAAAGAAAAAAGTAGAAGGAAATTATGTAGATGGGTTTGTTCTTACTGTTCCGAAGACAAAACTCAATGTGTACAAACGTATGGCGAAAGAAGGCCGTGATATGTGGATGAAGCGTGGCGCGCTCGAATATCGCGAGTGTTTTGCTGATGACATGCGTGCACCGTGGTCACTTGCATTTCCAAAGCTCACGAAAGCGAAGAAAAACGAGATAGTTGTCTTCTCATGGATTGTGTACAAATCTCGCGCGGACCGAAACAGAATCAATAAAGAAATTATGGATGGAATGAAAGAGTACGAGAAAAAGAATAAGAAGAAAACCAACAATATGCCATTCGATATGAAAAAGATGGCGTACGGAGGCTTTAAAATTATTGTTCGGGAGTAACTATTTCTTCTCCACTGTCAGTTTTCCAGCCTGTATTTCTATTAGGTCTGCGCGACGGAGGTTTTTGAGCGCTTTTTCTGGCGCGATAGGGCTGTGGGGCGCGTCAACGAGAGTATCGTGAATGCCCCAGACAGGATATTCAGCGATGGGCCACTCGTCATCAAAAAGAGTAAGGTCGAGTGGCTTTGTTGAAAATGATTTGAGTGTTTTTATTCCTGTATCGAGAAAGTATTCATGGAAGTAAGAGAGCACAAGTTCGCGGATTGTTTTGTGTATTGGCTCGCGATAACGCAACACAGCATGATTTGTTGTACTTATCGCTCCCCACAATCCGTTTTCTTTAAAAGGTGCGATGACATGTGATTCATCGTTTAATCCTGTTTCAAGATCAAGAAGAAGTGGCGGCCGCCCGTGATACCACAGTGTGGCCGCCGCCACAAGCGCGCCCTCAAAGCAGTGCGCGCTTTTATTTTTCAAAACATAGAGAGGGGAGTTGCACGTTTCCCCATCCTTTTCAAAATTCACGGACAACGTATTCACAAAATCCTGCACCTTCGCTGGTGTGTTGAGTTTTTTGAACACAGTAAACTCTTTGTGTTTCTTGAATGGGAATGTTTGCATGCAGATAGTATAGCCTTTTATTTGAGATAAACTTTATGGGTGATGTCATACCATATAGGAATGATATTTAAGAATTTTGATGGATGGAACCTAGTGAAAAAAGATATTCATTTTCAGGAGAACACTCGGTTCTTTCATGAACGTGAGGTTTGGTGGTGTGCACTTGGTGTGAATGTTGGTCATGAACAAGATGGAAAAGGAGAGCAGTTTTTACGCCCAATCATTGTGATTAAAAAATTCGGTCGTAATGTATGTGTTTGTGTACCAGTAACAAAACAAATCAAGAAAGGCCCTTTCTATTTTTCTTTATTTCTAAATGGTGTTTTAAATAACGCAATTCTTTCGCAAATCCGACTTATAGATGTAAGGCGCTTTAAGTATAAAATTGGAAATATTTCGCAAGAGGATTTTGAAAATATAAAAGAAAAACTCATGCATTTGTTTGCATGAGTTTTTCTTTGTAACCCCTTACGGGGAGAGTTCTTATGAACCCCATTGTATCCCTTGTGGGGAAGGCCGAAGCCGTTTGGTTTGTAAGTATAGTCTAGTCTTCTCTGGTTTATTGTCAAACATCTTTTTATCTCGATTTTATATGTATAACGTGGAAACGAGCTTCTTCTTTTTTGAAAAACCCCGGGAAGCGCGACGGCGCTGTACGGAAGAACCTATCAGCTGATAGGTTCTGTGTTTTTCAAAAGAAGAAGGGAGTGGTGATTTGACGTGATGTTATTTTTATTTAGAAATTATCCAACCAATTGACAATGGATACATTTCGCGTATACTCCTCGGTAGGTTAGAGCGCACTGGCAATCGGACTCCCGCGAGGGAAATTTGATCGCCTGACGTGCGACGACCACACGGATAGGGGATACGGCAGTGCATGTCGTCCCCAAAGCCGCAACGGAAGCTTCCGAAAATCGACGAGATGTGTGCGAACCCTCCGCGGGATCGCTTACCTCAATCGACAACGGAGGTTGTACGAAGCGAACGTGTAAAAGCCAAGGGAACATGGGAGAGTAACTCGGTAAAACGGGAAACTCAGTTCCAATGCACCGGGGAGAGATTTCGGACCTAGCACTTCGTCGCTTCGGCGGTGAAATCGAAAACTTTCTTGTGTGGTGTTATGAGAACTCAAAATCCTCTACACATCACACAGCGATACCAATCCTTCGGGAACGGCCATCGTCTTACAGGCAAACGAAGAACTTCAGCGAACTTCGGTTCAATGAAATCTTCGGTAATGGTCTCGCCCTCCAGCGAGACTCGTAGGGAACAGATGAGGTCCAACCCAGGACGACGCTCACGACTTCGGTCGCGATGCGAAAAAATCATCTTAGAGCGATAGGCCCCGCTCAACGTTCCCAACGCTTCAGTCTATCCTCGAGAGTACGCTCACGAGGTCAGTCATAGACTCACCAGTTCTTTTTCCAGTATCACCCGCTTCGGCGGCGCAATACTGAAGAGGCTTCGCTCACGCGAGGCCTTTTCTTTTTGCTGTTTTGAGAAATCTTTATATTTTCTTTAGCTCCGCAGAGTACGATTGTTGGATGCGAGCGAACAACTTTGCTTTTATTGATAGTCAGAATCTAAATCTTGGAGTTCAAAAACAAGGTTGGAAACTAGATTTTGCGCGGTTCCGTGTCTACCTCAAAGATAAATATTCAATTGAAAAAGCTTTTCTTTGTATTGGATATGTAAAAGGCAATGAAGGGTTATATAAATATCTTCAGAAAAACGGCTATATTTGTATTTTTAAGCCAACATTTGAAATACCAGATGGAGAGATAAAGGGAAACGTGGATGCAGAACTGGTGTTGCATACGATGATTCACATCAATGACTGTGAAAAAATCCTTATCGTTAGTGGGGATGGCGATTTTTATTGTCTTGTTGATTATCTGCTTAGCCAAAAGAAGCTCCTTGCACTAATGGTTCCAAATAGGAAAAAATATTCCGGACTTTTAAAGCGCACGGATTTTTTGTCATACACCAGATTTGTTGGTGATAGCAGAAATAAGGTTGAGAAAAAAGAAAGACCCCGATGAGGACAAAACCTCATCGGGGCACTCTTTCTGTTCGTGATAGGCCTATGGTACTACCTACTTTTTTCCTGTCAAGGATTATTTTATCTAAACTTTAAAAGAAAAGGCCCCACAAGGACGAAACCTTGTAGGGTGATCTTTTCCATTCGTGATCTTAGTATAAGTATATTCTATCCGATGTAGCTGTCAAAGGGTCTCTTATCTGGATTTTATATAAATGAAAAGCCTCCGGCAGAGACGAAACTGACGCAGGGGCCCGCCTTGGCATGCCAAGGCGGGCGGTTTTTTGTTTGATTAAAAAAATCGCCTCCAAAATTGGAAGCGATAACGCGTTGAGATTAGTATGGCTCGCCAACATGGCACCCGCAATTGTAGCTCGGTCTTTTGCAACGATTGCACAAATCTGTGGAGCAATACCACAGATGAGGTTCGTCCGGCTCGCACGACCCGCTGTATCTACCACAGCGGGAGCATACCCACGTTTCCGACATTTCTGATCTCAAGACGTGGTCTTTTGACCTCTCGTGATAAATCCTCCCTCGGTGAGTTGCGTGGTCAAAGACAATTCGCCCCCCACACACTGATGTACTTGCGCCACAAACGCATTCATCCCTGCTCAGAAAGTTGTCGCTCATATAACCCCCTTGTCGTTTTACTTCTTCCTATAAAGTACTGTTTTTCAGACTATTGTCAATGTTTAAAATGTCTGTTATTATATAGACAGAAGCACTTCGGAGCATTGCTCCAGAAAGGAAAGTAGTATGAGCGACGAATTCAAGCCGTTCATCCCTCTCGGGAATCCCACCAAGCCCAGCGACTTCGGGATCCAACCGATCGGACCTTCTCCGACCGGCACAGGCGACCTCCACGACACCTTCGGGGTGAACCCCGACGGCACGCTCAAGGGCGGCCACACGACCGTTCGAATCCCGGGCGGGTTCGACATCAAGATGCCGTGGGACCCCAAGCCCTAACGGGCAAAACCTCAGGCGTGCACACTTCGGTGTGCACGCCTTTTTCATACCAGATTCAAAAACAGGCGTGGGGGGTGGGTGGTAGAATGGGGGTATGAGTATAGACCTTTTTGAGTTCATAAAGCCATTTCTTTTTTGGGGAATATTTATAATTGTTCTTTTCGCGATTCTTGGTGTGTTGGTTGATTGGAAATTTCCAAAACGCAGAGAATATCAGTACAAAAAAAAGATAATTATGACTGCCTCGGAACAAGAGTGTTTTAAGATACTTCTTGCTTTGGTTGGTGCTCGGTACGACGTTTTTCCTCAAATCCACCTCGCAACAATTCTCGACCATAAAGTACTCGGACAAAATTGGTTTGGTGCTTTCAGGCACATTGATGAAAAATCTGTTGATTTCGTCTTGTGTGACAAGATTAGCTTTCTACCTCAACTAGCCATCGAGCTTGATGACAAGTCCCATGAGCGACCTGACCGACAAGAACGAGACGTAGTGGTAAACCACATTCTCAATGGTGCAGAAATCCCTATTCTTCATATAAAAACACCTGAACTACAAGATTTGGAAAGTGTAAGAACAAAAATACAAAACGCATTAACAGGGAATAACTAAGAGGTGTACACTTAACATATGAGCAGTATCAACAAACAAAAATCAGGAGGGAAGCAGGCGCCAATGGATAAGAGGAAGAATATGCAAGAGAAGATGCACCTGACGCGCGCACCTCGTCAAAATCCTAATTCACGACGAGGAATGGCAGGAGGGAAGAAAGGGAAATAGAGAAGCTAGCCTGTAGCTTCGTTAGCTTTTTAGCTTGTAGGAAGAGAGGAAACAAATGACAAAACCGCCGGCTGGCGGACAGATAAAAAACTATTCTCTAATTCGCACGAATTAGAGAATAGTTTTTTGTTGGGGCAAAAAACGGCTCTGTTACGGCAAATGGTATACTAGGGCAGTAAGGGGTTACTAGTCTTAACGTATTCTTTATGAAAAATGTACTTCTTGTACTTGTTATTGCACTTGTTCTTATCGGTGGATACTACGTACTAGACTATACAGACAAAACAGACGAGGCAGACGTAACAGACAATGGGCGTGTTCGTGGGCCAGAGGAGTTGCCGCTCTCTGTGGGTGACACAAAAAATTCAGGAAACCTTTCAATCACTTTGAATTCCATTGTTTCAGATAACCGTTGTGCTGTGGATGTACAATGTGTGCAAGCGGGGTGGGTGACTGCAAATATTACAGTCAAAACAGATACGCAGATAACTCAGGACATTAACTCAAATGATCTTACGCTTGAATATGACGGCTATGCGATTTCGATTAACGAAGTGCTTCCAGCCCCTCGATCAACTGTTGTTATTACGCCTGAAGAATACGTTGTAACATTCCTCGTCGCACCACTGTAGTGGGTGACGCTATCTAATTTTTCTCGAAGAAATGAAAAGCCCCCAACAGAGACGGAACTCTGTAAGGGTCTTTTTCGTAGGTATGCCCTAATGGTAGCAAACGATTCTTCTCTGTCAACAGATACTTCATACAAACTTTATTTTTTGCCTTCCTCTGCTATTTATTGTATTCTACTGATTACGCGTCGGTGACGGAGCGGTCAAACGTACTTGACTGTAAATCAAGCGCCCTTGTGGCTACGGAGGTTCGAATCCTCCCCGGCGCACCAAACTTTTTTCAGACCCTTTTTCAGGGAGTTTTTCCGAATCCAGCCTGAAAATCCAAGACAATTTTGGTGTTCCATCTAATACGTCTTGGTAGGTTGGTAACTCATCAAACATGAGCGAGAAGTAAGCTCGTCTTTGTTGTTTGCTACCTGCACGCAATAGGAATTCATGGGGGTGTTCCATCACCCAGTTCACTCGCCACACGAATTCGTCCAAATCCCTCTCATCCACCTCGAGTTCATCTCTGTGACCCTGGGCGACCTTTAGTAACTGGTCCAATCGAGTTCGCTCTGCCTTGATGTCGCTCATCAGGTCTTCGTCACCAACAGCATTGGCAGCAATATAGGCCTTGGTAGCCGCCTGCTTCTGTTCCTGTAGATCGATAACCCTCTTTTCTGCACCGGTGGCCGCCTCAATAGTGCCTGCCTGCTTCTGGTTGAATGTATCCATGAGCACCAATTGAAAGCTCTTCAACAGTTCTGGCTGAAACTGTAGATCGGTTACGAATTCCTCAACCTGCTTCTCGAAGACATGTTTATTAACCCCGATTCGTTTGTGTCTGACTCCGTTTATTTTATGGTCAGCATGATAGGCGGGATAATGATTACCATTCTTGCTTCGAGAAGCACTGCCTCGAAATGGCCGCTCTTTTCCCTCTAATTCCTTGCAAAAAGTGCAGAGGATTACGTCTTTGAAGGGGTACTGCTCGTTATCTCGTGTCCGTATCTCCGGATTATAGTTCTGGTGCATCTGCAATAGCCCGTCGGGCAACTCCTCAATAAACCATCTGCCACGATTTGCTTTATTCCATCTATCAATCTCCACCAAGCCAGCGTAAACAGCCCTTACTGGTTTCCAGAGCGTAAATACCTCGTAATTGACCCCAGCATATATGGGTCGTTGAATAATTGCTTGTAATTGTTTTACCGTAAGTGGAATACCGCCGGTGTATCCGATCTCCGTCTTGCTGTCTTTACTCCAGCGTGTTCGGACTTTGGAGAGATAGCCATCCTTATTTATTTCTTCCACTATCTTTTCGTCGGACATTTGCCCTTCCGCTCGTAGCTTGAACATTTTTTCGTAGAAAGGAGCACGTTCAGGATCTCGATAACGGGTTGACCGGCGCTTACGTTTACCCTCAGAGTGATAGCGGTCACGCTTGTTTATCATTCCATCAGGTGCAGGGTGCACCGCATAACCCTGACGAGCGTTAATGACCTCCTGTCCAATCATGCGAGTAAGCATGTCCCGTCTGTTGTCTTTGGCCCTATCTGCTTCAAGCAACTCTTGAGTGCCACTGGGTGAATAGTTACTCCATTTGTAATCCATACCCAAGTTTTCCATCGTATTTTTATCCGGCTGGATGATTCCTGCTACATCTCTCATCCTTACTCCCCGTTTCTTCAACTCGCCTTTCATAAAGTCATACATAGCATGTCCACCACGAGTGAAGCGCTCAATGTTATAACAAAAATAATCCGTCACACGACGCTTGTTGTTTTTTATTCTTTCATCAATATACGCAAGCGCAGTAGCCATTGTCATCCGCTCGTCGCTGTCTCCTTTAACTGTATTGCTCCAAAAGCCATCTGCCGCTATTTCAATTTTAAGATTGGCGGCAAATCTTCTGATTTCGCTTTCTTGAAACTCATGCGAGCCATCTAACTGGCGAGTATCACTTACCCGTGTCTCTCCAATCCCGAGCGGCTCATCAGTTTTTGTAGGGGTATCTTTGTTCATGTTTCTTTGCTTCTTGCTTTAACTCTGCATCTGCTTCCGGCAAAAGATGCACGGCCTTTCTCATTGCCTTTATTCGTACAGCATCACGCTCACTATCTGCCATCGCATCATTCACATATGCACCGGTAATTGCTTCAACCCCGGTGCCTTTCCTTACCGAAAACCATTCATAAAATCCCTCCGCAAATCGGTATGTAAAATCGAGCCTCTTTTGGATCTCCTCGTCGGAGAGACCGTCGGCAAGTTTGCCAAGTGATGCTTTGAATTGGGCTAGAGTAATGGCCATATTAGAAATGGTAGCCTTTTGAGCTATTAACAATCAATTTTTGGCAGACAAAAACCCGAAGCGGCAGAGCGAGTTGGGTTTGTTGCTGGTGCATACAAACGTTCGCTGCGCCGCTTCGGGCTACAACACTATATTTCGACCCATTTTCGTTGGTATGCACCATACCCTAACGGTACTAGAGTCTTGCTTCCTGACCAGTGGATAAAAATAACCGCCAGCCGGTTCAGGAATTATTTTTCTCTGTCCTCGACCTTCAGGATAGGTAAATTGACCCGATAAAAAGAGATGCCTTAATTAATTCAATTAATTCGAATTAATTGGGGGCGGTGGCATTGAAGAAAGTGTCTGTATCTTTTGGCGCTGGTTGAAATACTCACGAAAGCTTGATTTCGGGTAGAACTTTAGTATCTCCATACCATCAATGACACAGTGGTTTCTGCCGACCCATGCCGGGCGACTTTTTTGTCTCACAATCGCAAAATCGCCTAACGTGGGAAGACGAATGAATTTGTGCTTACGCAACTCATCTACAATTACATAAACCAAGCTTAAGTAGATACTAGCGGCCACTACAGGGTCGATGTAATTAGAATGCTCCGAAAGAAGCCGGTAAAAGCGCTCATTACCTAATAACTCCTTCTTTCTCAGGTGCCTAGTTGGCGTGGTCCAGCTCATATTTAGGAGTATAGCTAAGGCCCGAAATTACCCCGGCTCCGTGCGGGTAACCTATGTACCCCCTCTATCACGATTACCACCCCTAACCGAATCACCCCCCATAGGGGGTCCCGAATTACGACTGGATTATTGAAAGAAGGAATTAATTAATAACTAAGCCAACGACCATCTTTAGCACGCAGTGTCGATGCGTGTCTTTGGCGTGTATTAGCAACCAATGATGATCAGATACATGCGAGTAACCCGTGCTCCTGGGACGCTCAATCAACCGATGATTCGGATCATTAACAGGCTTCTCATAAAAGCTGGATTCGAACTCGGCGTATCCATAGAGGTCATATACGAGGAGGGTCTTATTACCATTAGAAAATTAGCTAAATAACAATGAATACAACATACAAACCCCGCATCCCGTCACCATTCCAGGTGACACGTAAGCCTTATTACCAAAAGGAAATGCCACAAGATACAGTGCGTGGGGAGATCACTAAACTCCTCGGTACATATCAGTTCTCAGCTACCTTCGAGGAGGATACGCAGACTGCTGCTACCCTCAAGCATATCCCCGGAATCATTGCCTTTGTCTGCACTATCAAAAAGGGCGACCAAGTAATTGGCCAAGGACGTGGCACCTCGGTTATCAATCAAAATAACCGCTTCATCGTTCGAACGATTGGCTATGCATTCAATGCTTCGATTGTTGACGCCATCGTGAGAAGCACAAAGATCCTCGACATCTTCCGTCCCGATGCAAAGCCTCACTCATGGGGTGGCGCAGACACACCGGAGGATTCATTTGTGGGTATTACCGACAAACAAAAGTCGTATCTCACTGAATTAATTCAGAGCAATGTCGCTGACGAGGATGAACGTGAGGGTTGGCTATCACAATTGAGCGAACTGACCAAAGACGAAGCATCGCAGGCCATTCAACGCTTTGCGAAGTAGACCTTTATGCAGAAACGGCGGTCCCCATTTCGGGTACTGCCGTTTTTTGCTGAGGGTAGGGCCTAGATTGGATCTGTCCTTTCATAAATACTTGACATCCTTGCAAGGATAGAATACCCTTGAGCTATGGATAACATAGATAAAAAAGAGACATCTAAGGACAGGTTTAAACGGCTCGCTACTCAGCGAACCAACAGTGTTTTACAACGTTTAAAAGTTCTCGGTAATTGCTCTAACCGTAGTGTGTATGAATATGACGAAGAGGATATCGCTAAGATATTCTCTGAGATCGAGCGTCGTGTCAGGGAAACAAAAGCCAAGTTCCATTATCCGAAGAGGCGGGCGTTTAAACTTTAAACCTTTATGGCTGACGAAAAGAAAAAAATCATTGAACTTAAGTCTCTTCCACCGAAGAGTTACGAGAACATCGATCTCGATAGGTTGGCTGTGTATGCTCTTTGCGTTTTAGAGCAGAAGAAAATCCCCCTCTACTTCGACTACTCAGCCGTCGCCTTATTTCGGCTGTTTCCAAAGAAGTTCTCAATGGCTAATTTTTCACGATACCCCGACACAAATCGAATCAATAAAGCACTTAGGCGCCTTACTGACCAAGCGAGGAAGAGTTGGGCTACGGGCACTGTAGAAAATGGATTCAGCCTCACTGACCTCGGAAGAGAAGTTGGAAAGCAAGTCGTAGATATATTAAACGATCCTCAACGACAGAGCGGTGCTCGTCCACCTACCGCAACACGGTCTCGTGGTCGTTCTGCAACAGTAGAGACGAGTGAAATCAAGAATTCAGAGACTTATAAAAAATGGCAAGTGAAAGAATCAATTAACAGCTACGAGTTTTTTGCCTTTCTGAAAGCAACTCCGTACACGCCAAAGCCACTACTTTTGGAGCACCTAAATCGATTAAAGAACTCTGCAACCACAGCCGGTGATAAGGAGGTCCTCGCTTTTCTACAATGGATGGAGGGTAAATTTACCAATCTGCTCAAATAAATATGTCTGAAATTGCCGTACAGTTTGCGTCCCGATACATAAAACGAAAGCAGTCTGATGCTGTCGGTAAGAATTTACTGAAGACACTCACCGAACCTATTACAAATTCGGATGATAGCTATAGACGCATTACGGAGTCTGAATCTGGGGCGGATAAATTGGTATTCCCCGTCACAATACTTGTGGACAAGGTAAAACGAATGATTCGAATCGTTGACCATGCTGAGGGAATGACGGCAGAAGAACTTGAAAAGAAGTTTAAGGAGTACGGTGCCGCCAAGAGCGGAGCTTACGAAGGGTTTAGTGCACGTGGCATATTCGGTCAAGGATTGTCTGACGTGCTTTTCTACCATCGGGATGGAAAAATAAAGTCTTTAAAAAACGGCAAAGCCACCGTCTGTAGTTTTTATTGGAAGAAGGATAAACAATACATCGGTATTGAGAAGTCAGACGTACCACTCACAAAAATCGCCAAAGAATGGGGTCTCGATGGAGATAGAGGCACTGTCATTGAGTTTGTGTTGGACAACACGCCACTGCACGATTACGAGAACCTTGTGAAGAAAATGGGTGTGTTCTACATGTTGCGCCTAATTAATAACAACGACCGGAGACAGGTGAAAATTGTTTATAAAGATAGGGCTGGGACAAAAGAAAGTCTTAT
This sequence comes from Patescibacteria group bacterium, assembly GCA_038064475.1. GTDB lineage: Bacteria > Patescibacteriota > Minisyncoccia > Phycocordibacterales > EsbW-18 > EsbW-18. The sequence continues at coordinate 46,223 of JBBTTA010000002.1, read as the reverse complement.
CAAATACCAGTTCCCTAAAGGGGACCTCGCTGACTCTAAAAGGTTCATGTTGCAGTTCGAGAAGTATGCCCCCGTTACTGTTGATGTGCAGCTTTATAAAGCGACATCCGCACTTCCTACCGTGGGAGACGAAAGAGAGAACGGTTTACTTGTCTATGATGACAAAGAAGCAATTTACGACCAAACATTTTTCGGCCTCGACGATCTGCCGGGTGCAGACAAGTTTTTTGGCACGATGAAGCTCACGGGTGCCCGAGAGATTATTCTGGAAAAAATTAACGATTCGAAACATCCAGAGGCTATCCTTTCTGACTCAAGAGACGGCTTCAATAAACAGCACGATTTTTACAAACAATTGGCATTGGAGGTTAAGGACTGGCTGTACCCAATTCTAAACGAGGAACGACACAAAAGAACAAATGAGGGCATTTCAGAATCGACCATAGAGAGGCACCGCAAGGCGTTTGAGGAGTTGAACAAGCTCTACAAAGAGCTCACGGGAGAAGATGTTAGTGGCACAATTCGATCCAAAAAGAAAACCCGACCTACTGGAGGGCTACAGTTTGCTCGGAACAACATATCGATCACAGTCGGAAAAAGATACGGACTTCAAATAACAATCGATACTCGGGTTGTTAAACCCGGAACAATCGTGAAGCTTAAGTCATCAAGAAATCTTATTGGCTTTTCTCCAGTGGAATTCATGGTAGACGAAGCACCTGAAGGCAGTGACGACCTACTAGTAAAGACAATACTTGTAACCGGCTCCAAAGCACGCACTGTCGACACACTGGAAGCCGTTGCAGAGAAGAGAAGTACATCCGTTGTTGTTTCTATCGTATCTGAAGAAATAGTGTACCCAGAAAAAGGGATCACCTTTAATCCTGAATATGTGAGGACGGTTGCCGAAAAAGACACAGTTCTTAATCTGTATGTGGACCTAGCTACAGTAAAGAAAGGGACCAAAATCACTTTCACGAGCACCAATAACTCCATAGTTCTTAAGAAAGGGAAAATTCCTGTCCCGAGCAGAATGAGGACCACGTCGAAAGTCGCCAAAATGGAGGTCACTATTCGAGGATTAAGAAATGATGAGTCAGGCATTATAGAGGCGAATGTTGGTGGCTATCTCGCCCAGTGTCGTGTAGACATCAAGGTGAAGAAGGATCATCCGCCAAGCGGTGTTACAGGATTGTTCAAGGATTGGGATTTTGATAACGGATTGTCAAAGAACCAGCAATCGGCTCTCGATCCGATGGAAGGTAGCCCCACTCAGGGCTTTATCCTCATCAACTCTTCCCACCCAATAAACAAACGTTATTTCGGTGACAATCCACAAAAGAAGGATGCGCTTGGGTCCCACAAGGCTCAACTATATCTTGCCGAACTTATATTGAATGAGTCTCTTGGACGAATGATTAACGAAGCATACCAAAAAGGCGTCATTCCGCAGAACTACGGACCAGCCATTGATATACCCGTTTACATAGCACAAAAAAAGCTCGAGTTTGGAGAAATAATTTACGACTGCTTTGTTGACGCAGAACCCACACCGCTTGAAGCTAGGAGAAGTAACCAGTTGGAGGAAGCGAAGCAGAAGAACGAGATGGACGAGACAGAGTTGCTCGAAAACATGGAAGAAAGACCCCGTGCGATGGTTGAAATGTATTATGGGCTCGGAGATCAACGTCGGCACACACTCGAAGAGATTGCGACAAGATCGGGTATTACACGTGAACGAGTGAGACAAATCATCAACAAAGCACTTGCACCGACTCACGCAAACAAAGATGAGGATGGTGGTCTATTCGACGATGAAGCAGACACGCATGACTATATCCTCGCCGAGGAAAACAGACTCAAATCTGAAGCAGAAAGAATAGTTAATACATCTGCTCGGATGTACGGTGTTACCACAGAAGAATTGTACGAGCACACCAGACGTGCAAACGTTGTAGTGCCAAGACAGATTGCAATGTACCTTCTTCGCACCGACCTAGGACTCTCTTTCCCATCTATAGGTAAACAATTTGATCGTGACCATACGACTGTTATATACGCATGCAATAAGGTCAAAGAAATGGCCGAAAAAAGTGTGCGAGTCAGCAACCGTATTGAGAAAATTAAGAAGCTTGTGTTGCAAACAGATCCAGTAACAAACTAAAACCATATATGAAAAGAATATTTGTGAGTTTCGCCATAGAAGATCGTTTCGCTAGAGATAACCTCGTTCATCAATCACAGAGGCAGAGCGCACCTTTTACTTTCGTTGATATGTCAGTGAAGACCCCGTGGGATTCATCATGGAAAACAAACTGCAGAGAACGAATTAAAGGTTGTGATGGAGTGATTGCTTTCGTGAGCAACAACACATTCAATGCAGATGGCGCAAGGTGGGAAATACAGTGTGCGTATGAAGAAGGCGTGCCAGTTTTGCCCATGTATATCCACGACACTGGTGCGAATCGTCTGCCATCAGAGTTAAGCGGCAAAAGAATCTTACACTGGACATGGGATAACGTCACCAAGTTCATTAATGCCCTTTAGGTCATGAAACCAGAAGATATAAATAAAATGCTGTTTGTGTCGACGAGTGCCGACTATGGCGACAAATACGTCGAGCATCTTCTAGAGCAGTACAAAGTATATATTGCTTCTGCGGAGCGTATCAGCGACCGAAGACAGAAATCCAATGATTTCTTTCTCGCATTAAACACAGCGTTGGTAGCACTCCTTGGCTTTGTCGCCACTAAAGCGAGTCCGGTTACAATCTCTTGGCTTCTTACCGTCGCACCTATTGCAGGTGCCACAATGTGCTATCTGTGGTATCGAATCATTCAATCTCATAAAAATCTCAACGATGCAAAATACAGAGTATTGCACGCCATCGAGTCACGCCTACCTATGGCTCTGTACGATACGGAATGGGAGGTGCTTGGACGAGGTAAAGATACAAGCAAGTATTGGGCTTTCACACACATAGAACTTTTGGTCCCGTGGATCTTTATCGCCATATACACTGTTCTTTTCTCGGTATCTGTTGGCATTATTCCTATTGACCACCGTGCTGTGTGTCCGGACGCCTACGGCCAAGATGATGCTGGTTCGGCAGCATACCTTGCTTCAACCGACAAATGGACGAATGACTTCTTTGACCATCACCCTGATGCAGATATGACCGACTGGGCTCAAGCCAGACGCCAGTTCTGGATCGATAACCATTGCACAGCCGCCTTAGAACGCTACGAGCAGGCCAAAGCAGGTAAAGCTGATCCAAAAGTGATGGAGGCGGTAAATAAGGTCATACAGGAGGAGCTTGGTCGCCAGTCCACTACTGAATGAGAGCTATGTTCTACTCCTAATCTGTGTAGTAACTCTTCGACGATCCAAAACAAAAAAGTAAGCATTTTCAACGTTTACGCTGGAGTGGAACTTGGTAAATAGGCTGCTGAATATGTCGGAGGATATGTCTCGAATACGTCCTTCCAACGTAAAATCGTACTTTCTATGGTGTTCCAACTGGGGTAGACTAAGTGCACAGCTACAAATCCACCCCAACTTTTGTTGGGGTGGATTGTTATTTACATTCCCAAAATTTCTGCTAGAATATCCCTCATGTCACAAGACGCACTCATAAAGCTTAAATCGACGAAGTCGGACCACATCTACTACAGCCGCCGCGGCAAGAAGAGTAAGGGTGCCCAAAACAAAGAAAAGTTGGAGCTCAAAAAATTTGACCCGACGCTTCGTCAGCACGTCCCTTACAAGCAAATCAAGAAATAAAAACAGCCCACACGGGCTGTTTTTTAATGCCTAAAAATGCTAATATCGTCAACGGGGGCCTATCGTCTAATGGTAAGATTCTTCTCTCCAAAAGAAGCGTTCCAGGTTCGAATCCTGGTGGGCCCGCATGAAAAAATTCTTTATTGGCATTGTGTGTCTCGCCCTCGTTATTATTCTTGTCTTTATGTATGGTGCATGGCAGCTTGTGAAGGACAATTTAAGCAAAAAAGACCTCACGTATGAGACAACAACGCTTACTGTTGGGGCACTGACGGTCGTCGCTGACGTTGCTGATACTGACCCGCTCCGTATTCAGGGCTTAAGCGGCCGCCGAGCACTCTCAGACGGCACAGGTATGCTCTTTATTTTTGAGCAGAGCAATTTTTACGGCTTTCGGATGAAAGACATGCTCTTTCCAATAGACATTATTGGCTTTGATGACACTAAACATGTCGTCTGGCTTGAAGAGAACCTCTCACCAGAGTCATTCCCAACAGTTTTCACACCCACTCGACCAGTACAATACGTGCTCGAAGTGCCCGCATGGACAATTTCTGTGTTCGGCCTAAAACTCGGTACGAAGGCAACTTTTTAAAAACAGAAAATCGCCCCAAATAACACTTTCGGGGCGATTTTTTTTGCGACACAAAAAATACTCTTTACGTCCTGCAATTTTTGTCCTCTGGGGGCGCTTTTTGACTTATCCACTCGTAACAAAAAGGGCTGCGGACGGTAGAATAGGTGTAGTAGAAGTGAAAAACAGCTTGTTGTTTCCTCACTTTTTTAAGCCCACACATTATTCACCTAGCCTCGTTGTATTTATGTCGAACGTGCTCAATATTCGAAAGCGAACAGGACAAGTTGTGCTCTTTGAAGTTGCAAAAATAAACCGCGCAGTTGAAAAAGCATTCTACGCGGTGATGAATGATCCACATCAGAAGGAAGCAGAGCTTGTTGCGAAGACTGTCGTCGTACGACTCACTCAGAGAGGCGAGGCAATGGGTGAAAACTACGTTCCATCAGTTGAAGAAGTGCAGGATATCGTTGAACTCTCCATCATGCAGCAAGGATTTTTTGATGTTGCGAAGGCGTACATCGTGTATCGTTACGAACATCAGAAAGTTCGAGCAGAAGAACAGAAAGTTGTTCAAGAAAAAATTCAGAACAGAGAATTTGTTGTCACAAAGGATGACGGAAGTGCAGAATTATTTCCTCCAGAAAGAATTCACGCATTGTTTACGCGCGCTGCGCGCGGATACGAAGGCACAGTTGCTGTTGATGCACTTGTTGAACAATCACAGAAAGAATTATTTGATGGCATGACGTCGCGTGATGTCGTGCACACACTGGTACTTGTTGCGCGATCATTTGTTGAACAAGATCCTGCATACTCACTCGTTGCATCACGTTTGTTGCTCGAAGGAATTGTGTACGCGGATGCATTTGGTGCAGTTCCTGCAGACAGAGGCGCACTCAACACACGATACAAAGAAGCATTTAAAGAAATGATTGCGTATGGTGTTGAACACACAATGCTTGATGGGCGCATGCTGACATTTGATTTGGAAAAAATGTCTGCGGCGATTGAACCTGAACGAGACGACTTGCTTCGCTACCTCGGCACACAAACGCTCTTTGACCGTTATTTCCTAAGGGATAAAGCCACAGCCACACACCGCTTTATTGAGACGCCACAATATATGTGGATGCGTATTGCGATGGGTTTGGCATTGGCTGAAGACAATAAAGAAGAGCGCGCTATTGGTTTCTATAATCTCATGTCAGAGCTTCGCTACGTGCCATCAACACCAACACTCTTAAATGCAGGGACAACATACTCACAGTTGTCATCATGTTTCCTCGGTGTTGTCGGCGACGATCTGCACAGTATCTTTAAAACATTTGAAGATTATGCGCACATGGCACGACACTCAGGTGGTGTTGCATACTCATGGACAAAACTTCGCGCAACAGGAGCAAACGTAAAGTCAGCGGGAGGCGCGTCATCAAATGGACCAATTCCATTTTTGAAAGTTCTCGACTCAACTGTTGTTGCAATCAATCGCAGTGGACGACGACGTGGCGCATGTTGTGTGTATCTTGAACCATGGCACTACGATGTCGAAGAATTTATTGAACTCCGCAAAAACACAGGCGATGAACGTCGTCGCACACACGATTTGAACACTGCGCTCTGGATGCCTGACTTGTTTATGAAGCGTATTCGCGAGAACGGACAGTGGACACTCTTTTCTCCAGACGAAACACCAGATCTTCCTGAAACATATGGTTCAGAATTTGAACGTCGCTACATTGCGTATGAAAGCAAGGCAGACGAAGGAAAAATAAAATTGTTCAAACGCATTCAAGCGCGCGATTTGTGGAAAAAAATTCTCACACAACTCTTTGAAACAGGACATCCATGGATTACGTACAAAGATGCGTCAAACATTCGTAGCCCACAAGACCACGTTGGTGTGATTCACAACTCAAACCTTTGCACAGAAATTACGCTCAACAACGAACCAGACAAAGAAGTTGCGGTGTGTAACTTGGGGTCTATTAACTTGGGCGAGCACATTGTGGACGGTGTCCTTGCTGAAGAACGCCTCCGCGAGACAGTTGTGGCTGCCGTTCGCATGCTTGATAACGTCATTGACCTCAACTACTACCCAATTGTGGAGACACGTAACTCTAACCTCCGTCACCGCCCAATTGGACTCGGATTGATGGGATTCCAAGATGCGCTCTATAAACTCGGTTACAACTTTGATTCAGAAGAAGCGGTACGATTTGCTGACCGAAGTATGGAAGTGATTTCGTACTATGCGATTTTGGCATCATCAAACTTGGCGAAAGAGCGCGGCACGTACCAGACCTACAAGGGTTCGAAGTGGGAGAGAAACATTTTCCCAGTGGATACGCTTGATTTGCTTGAGAAAGATCGCGGTGAAGCAATTCTCGTTGATCGCACCGCAAGCATGGATTGGAGCATGGTGCGCGACAACGTTCGCAAATACGGTATGCGTAACTCAAATGTTATGGCAATGGCACCAACGGCAACGATTTCAAACATCGCGGGCTGTTTCCCAACAATTGAGCCTGTGTACAAAAACATTTACGTGAAGGCAAACATCAGCGGCACCTTCATTGTGGTGAACGACTACCTTATTGAAGACTTGAAGAAAGAAGGATTGTGGAATCACGAACTTCTTGAAGTGATAAAGGGGCATGAAGGGGATCTCTCACACATTTCAGTTATTCCACAGTGGATTAAGGACCGGTACAAAGAAGTGTTCATGATTGATCAGCAGTGGCTCATCAAAGCAGCAGCAGCGCGTGGGAAGTGGATTGACCAAAGCCAGTCGTTGAACGTCTTTTATTCAGGAACATCAGGAGCCGAACTCGCAAATATTTATACGTACGCATGGCAGGCAGGGTTGAAGACGACATATTATCTTCGCTCAATGGGTGCGACAGGTATTGAACAAAGTACCGTGTCGCTTGATAAGCAGCAAAATCTTGATAAGCGTGACGCGGAGGTGCTTGCAGAGGTGACGGTGGCTGAAATCAAACAAGAACTCGTTGCACAAGAAAAACCATATGCCGCAGTGCCTGTGGTTGTGGGAGGAGTTGCAACGCCCGTAGTAGCAATACAACCGCAACCTGCTTCAGTGTCAGTCGTTCACAAAACAGCGGAATTGAAGCTTTGTAAAGTTGATGATCCGAATTGTGAGTCGTGCCAGTAGAAATCATGTAACATGTAGCGTGTAACATGTAACAGGAATAATAAGAAAGCAGATAACAGATAACACAGAGCAGGGAAAACAAAAATACTATGAGTCAAAAACAAATTCTCAACGCATCAAACGTTGATCCAAATAAAATATTGCCGTTGAAGTATCCGTGGGCACGTCAACATTACAAAAACGGTGTCGCGAACAACTGGGTGCCTGAAGAGGTCTCGATGCAGCTTGATGTGGAGTTGTGGAAGAAACAGGGACAAGGTGCGCTGACAGATGATGAGCGTCACATGATTCTCTACAACCTTGGATTCTTCTCGACCGCAGAGTCGTTGACCGCAAACAACATTGTGTTGGCGATTTATCGACACATCACGAACCCTGAATGTCGACAGTATCTTTTGCGTCAGGCATATGAAGAAGCAGTGCACACCGATACGTTCATCTATGCGTGTGACACGTTGGGACTTGATCCTGATGAGATTTACAACATGTATCTCACGATCCCATCAATCAAAGAGAAGGATGACTTTGTTATCAACTTTACGAAGTCAGTCTTTGATCCTGATTTTAAAACAGAAGGCGTCGCAAATATTCAACAGTTCGTGCACGATCTTGTTGGCTACTACGTCATCATGGAAGGCATTTTCTTCTACGCCGGTTTTGCAATGATGTTGTCTTTGTTGCGTCAAAACAAAATGGTGGGAGTAGGGGAGCAGTTCCAATTTATCTTGCGTGATGAAACAGTGCACCTCGCATTCGGTTCAGACCTCATCAACACTATTGTTCAGGAAAATCCAGAAATCTGGACGCCAGAGTTTAAGGGGCTTTTGACAGAGAAAATAAAAGAGGCAGTCATACTCGAACAAAAATACGCACACGAAGCATTGCCAAAGGGAATTATGGGACTTACACCAGGAAGCATCGAAGAATATCTCGAATACATTGCAGATCGCCGATTGGAACGTATTGGCCTAGCACCCGTCTACGGAAAGAAAAACCCATTCCCTTGGATGTCTGAAATCATGGATACACGCAAGGAAAAGAACTTTTTTGAAACACGTGTGAGTGAATACAAGACAGGGGGCCAACTTGAATGGTAAAAGCACTCCTTTATAGATTTGGAATGCACGGATAAAATCCTACTGGATTTTTCCTCGTGCTCGTGCCGTCGCACTCGCAAGTCATTCCAAATCTATAAACTCGTTGGGCCGTTAAATGCAAAGGAAACCTCGTTCCAGCGTTCAATACAAAAGAAAATTCGTTAGGTCGTTAAATACGAATACAAGAAAAAGAGGGTTGCAAAAAGTCGAAAAATAGGGTATAGTATATTCACCTTGTATTAGACAGGCGCGCCCAGCCCCAGTTTTTAACTGGAGCTGGGTGAGGAAAGTCCGAACACGTCCAGCCCCAGTTTGAAAAAACTGGAGCTGGAGGACGGTAGCGGGTAACACCCGTCGTGCGCAAGCATAGAGGTGCGAACAGTGACGCCAAACAACGAAAGAAGTTTGGCCCTCGCTTCGGTGAGGTGAACTCCCATGGTGACATGAGAGGTGAAACGGCAAAATCCTTATCTACGTGCAAGGCCGAGTCTAACGTTAGTCTTTGATTTACGTTAGAAGTGCCGCTTGAGGTGAAAAGTAATTTTCATCCCAGATAGATGCCTGTCGTCCAGCCCCAGTTTGAAAAAACTGGAGCTGGATACAGAATTCGGCTTATCGATACAAGACCTATCATGAAACTCCGCTACCGCGGAGTTTTGTGTTTTTTGCTACAATAGAAGACATCACGGTATGGTAAAGAGGTTTATTTCATTATTGTCCTCAAAAGTTGAAGGACTTCACGAGGCGGCCTATATCATTGCGGGCTTTTCTTTTTTGTCACAATTGCTCGGCCTTGTGCGCGACCGCATGTTGGCAGGGATGTTCGGCGCAGGGGAAACGCTCGATATCTACTACGCGGCATTTCGTATACCAGACTTTCTCTTCGCGGCAATTGCTTCGCTTGTGTCATTGTTCGTGCTCATTCCCTTTCTCTCTGAAAAGATGGCTGACGGCACGCGCGAGAATGCGCGAGCCTTCCTCTCAAGTGTATCGACCGCGTTTGTTGGCTTCATGTGTGTCGTGACGGCAATCGTGTGGTTTTTTGTTCCTGAACTTTCGACAACACTCTATCCCGGATTTGTTGGAGAACAACATGAGATGCTTGTTATGCTCACGCGCATTCTGCTTCTCTCGCCGATTATCCTAGGCATTTCAAATATTTTTGCGAGTGTTACCCAACTTGCGCAGCGCTTCTTTGTGTATGCACTTTCACCAATCCTCTACAACGTTGGCATAATCATGGGTGTTGTCTTTTTGTACCCACGTTTTGGCATGCAGGGCCTCGTATGGGGAGTTATCACGGGATCAGTTCTCCACGCCCTCATTCAGATGCCAACAGTTATCCGTGAGCGTTTGATGCCAACATTGCGTTTTCACTTGCCGTGGCACGAATTGAAAGCGCTTGTTTTGGTTTCAGTTCCACGCACGGTGACACTTGCACTTAATCAACTGGCATTGCTTGTGCTTGTTGGTATCGCGTCAACAATGGAAGAAGGTTCAATCACCGTGTTTAATTTTGCGTCGAACATTAACACTGCGCCGCTTTCTATCATTGGTGTTTCGTATTCTATTGCGGCATTTCCGACATTAGCACGACTTTTTTCAAACGGTGATCGGCAAGCATTTATTGATCAAATGCTTACAGCAGTGCGGCACATTGTGTTTTGGTCGTTTCCTGCGATTGCGCTCATTATCGTTTTGCGTGCACACATTGTTCGAACACTTCTCGGTGCGGGCGCGTTTGATTGGGCAGACACTCGTTTGACCGCTGCAGCACTTGCCCTCTTCATTATTTCTTTGATTGCGCACAGTCTTATGTTGGTGTTCGTGCGCGGATACTACGCCGCGGGCAAAACATTTCGACCATTGTTGATCAACACGATTTCATCAATTGGTATTGTTGTTCTTGGTTACTCGTTAACACATGTATTTGCGGCATCAGAAACATTCCGTTATTTCATCGAGTCATTGTTCCGTGTTGAAGATGTTGCCGGTGTTTCAATACTCATGCTACCACTTGCATATTCTATCGGCATGATTGTAAACGCACTCGCGTTCTGGTTTCTCTTTCGAAAAGATTTTGGTGGGCATTTGCCATCACGTTTGTATGACACAGTGTGGCACAGTTTCTCTGCATCGGTTTTTGCCGGCTTTGCGGCGTACATGGTGTTGTACATGATTGGCCCAACACTTGGTCTTGAAACAGTCGCACGTGTGTTCACGCAAGGTCTTATTGCCGGCATTATCGGCATTGTTGTCGGTGTTCTTGTTTTGAAAATGCTCAAAAGTACTGAACTTCGTGAAATTGTTCGCACTATTCGTGAGCGACGAACACCAGCGGCACCTGTCGCACCAGAACCGCAGGAGCTCTAGAAGAGCAGTCATGAGTCATAAGAGAACAGACAACAGAATCAAGAATCAGGAATCAAGAATCAGGAATTAAGAATTAGGAATCATGATTTGCAAGAAGATGAACAGATAACAAAGAACAGAGAACGGAAAAGAGGACATAGGTCATAAGAAAGAAAAGAAAAATATCGTGCTTAAGAGGCGTTCGTCTGATAGGATGTTCATACTATGCAGGCCAAGAACATTAGAAATTTCAGCATTATTGCGCATATCGACCACGGAAAGTCGACATTGGCTGATCGCATGCTTGAAATAACCAAAACGATTGAAATGCGCAACATGCGTGATCAGATTTTGGATTCTATGGACCTTGAACGAGAGCGTGGCATCACAATCAAAATGGCGCCGGTGACGATGCAATGGGACACTCTAGGGGAGACAAACACACTGAACCTTATCGACACCCCAGGGCACATCGACTTCTCATACGAAGTATCACGCGCGCTCAAAGCGGTTGAAGGGGCCGTGCTTCTCGTTGATGCAACACAAGGTGTGCAGGCACAAACACTGACAACGCTAGGAATGGCGCGCGAAGCAGGCCTTACCATCATTCCTGTCCTTTCAAAAATTGATTCACCTCTTGCACGGCCCGACGACATTGTTGACGAAATTGTTGAGATTATTGGTTGTGACCCGAGTGAGGTGCTTCGGGTGTCAGGACGCACAGGAGAGGGCGTTCCAGCGCTTCTAGACGCCATTGTGAAGCGTATTCCGCCTCCACAGGAGTCAACGAGCAACAAACTCCAAGCATTGGTGTTCGATTTTACATACTCAAACCACCGCGGCATCGTCATTCACGCTCGTATCATGAATGGTCGCGCAACGGGAAAAGAACGCCTCGCATTTATTGCGGCAGAGGAAGAGTTTATTTGTAATGAAGTGGGAATCTTTAGTCCAACAGAAAAACCTGTTGAAGCATTGAGCGCGGGAGAAATTGGCTACATCGTGACGGGAATTAAAAAACCCGGTATTGCATCAGTAGGTGATACGGTAACGATTGCTCGTGATAAAGCAGAACAATTTGGTGGCTACTTGCAACCACAACCTGTGGTGTGGGCGTCCGTGTTTCCTGAAGGACAAGATGACTTCAATTTTTTGCGTCTTGCACTTGAACGATTGCGTCTCTCTGACTCATCACTTTCATACGAAGAAGAATCATCAGGAACATTGGGCCGTGGATTTCGTTGCGGGTTTTTGGGAATGCTTCACCTTGAAATTGTGACGGAGCGTTTGAGGCGTGAATCAGGACTTGCACTTATCGTGACAACACCGTCGATTACATATGAAGTGACATATAAGAATGGAAAGACAGAAATGATTTATTCGCCATCACTTTTTCCTGATAACGGACTTGTGACTCGTGTGCGCGAGCCATGGGCGAACGTGCACCTCATTACACCAACAGACTACGTTGGACCGTTGATGCAATTGCTCTACGATCACGAAGCAAATGTCGAGGATTCAAAAACATATCGTGATGGCCGAGTCTCTTTGACACTGTTGATGCCTCTACGTGAACTCATGCGTGGATTTTTTGATGATGTCAAAAGTGTTTCTGCGGGGTATGCCTCAATGTCATATGAATTGATGGATCTCCGCGATGCGGATGTCGTGCGTCTTGATATTTTAGTTGCTGAAGAAATTGTTCCAGCATTTTCTCGTGTGGTTTCAACACGCGTTGTTGAAGAAGAAGGGAAGAAGGCTGTTGAAAAATTGCAGGGCATTTTGCCACGGCAACTTTTCGTTATGAAGATTCAGGCAAAATCACAAGGACGCATTGTTGCATCAGAAAGTGTGAAGGCGATGCGAAAAGATGTGACTGGATACCTCTACGGTGGTGACGTAACACGAAAAATGAAACTCCTTGAAAAGCAAAAGAAAGGTAAGAAGAAAATGCTTGAGCGTGGAAAGGTGAATATTCCACACGAAGTCTTCCTGAAAATGGTCCAGCGCTAGTCTAGCGGAAGAAAGGGGTATAGAGGAGGATCATGCTGATGATCACGAGGAAACAAAGCACAATCCAGATGCTTTTTACGGCGTTTTTTGTCTTCTTGTTGAACAACATATCGTTTTAGGATGTCAGTATACCACGTTTTTTGGGTGGGTTATACTAGTGCATGGAAGATTTTCGGCACAAACAAAAGATGCGCCGCATCATGTATTCAAAAACGCTCTTTGGTGTTCTTGCCGCACTTCTACTCCTTGTTATTTGGAAAACGTGGGATATCTACCAAAAACAACGGCTCGCTGCACAGGCGCTCGAAGAATCACGCGTTGAATATGAAGAACTTGCGGAACGTGCGCAGGTTCTCTCAGAAGATCTTGATACATTAAATACTCCTGCAGGGGTTGAAGAGGTGGTTCGTGACAGATATGGTGTCGCGAAGCCTGGTGAAGAAGTCATCATACTTATTAACGATGTCTCGGCACAGAAAGAATCTGAAGATGATGAAGTAGGTTTCTGGGCAAAACTGAAGGCGTTTTTTACAGAGTAGTGTGCGCAAGCGGTATAGAGTACTATACGTTCGCGGCACGCGGACCACATACGAGTTCGGACTCCCATCACCTCGAGCGCAAGAAAAAGTAAACGAGCTTCCTTTTTCTCTTCTCTCGATGACTACGTCCTCCAATCGTGCGTGGCATCCTTATTTGCGAGCGTAGTTTAGTGGTAGAACCGGTGCTTCCCAAGCATCAGGCATGGGTCCGATTCCCATCGCTCGCACCGCCCCTGTAGCTCAATGGATAGAGCAATCCCGTCCTAAGGGAAAGATCTAGGTTCGATTCCTAGTGGGGGCACAAGACATTCGCATGGTCCTGTCGAAACGTACGGATAAAATGAAGCTTCATTTTTCCTCGTACTCGCGCCGTCGCGCTCGCAAGTCGTTTCAACAGGACAAGCTCACTCTACCGTTTAATACAAAAACCGTGGCTCGCCCGTAGGGCTATGCCCGAGGGGGTTTCCAGAAAGTTCGATAGCGAAGCGTCTTGGTGGGGAGCACTGTGGTACGATATATCTATGAATCCCGAAGAACAGAAAATGCTTCAAGAAGCGCTGGCACTCTCAAGAGAAAATAATGAAATTTTAAAGAAACTGTATCGCTCGACAATGTGGGGGCATGCTCTCCGTGCGCTTTATTGGATTTTGATCATTGGTATCACGGTTGGAACATTTTACTTTCTTCAGCCCTACGTCAACACACTTCAAGGGGTATATGGGGACTTTGAAGATACACAGAACCAATTCAAGGATCTTTTTGGTGGCTAACAATGTCCTTTTGTGCTACTTTATTTTTACGCTCAGGTAATCTGCCCTTACGGGCCTCTTGCCGGAGCGGCGTTCGGATCACATAGCATAACGGGCTCCCATCATCTCGGAGGCGAGAAAAAGTAAGCGAGCTTCCTTTTTCTCTTCTCTCGATGACTACGCCCTAATGCTGCGTGCCATCCTCATTTGCTCAGGTAGCTCAGTTGGTAGAGCATCGCCCTGAAGAGGCGGGGGTCACCAGTTCGAACCTGGTCCTGAGCACATCGTTACTTACACGTTTAATACGTGGATTGACACTCTTAGAGATTGGGCGTAAAGTCACGACAGAAAACTCAACAAAAGGGGATTCTATGCCCACGGAATACGGACCTCTTCAGGGGAGATTCAAGGTTCTTTTCAAAGATAAAAAGAAAGATTGGATAACTCCAGGTTCACGGGGAGCTTTCCATTGGGTAATTGCTTCAGTTTTTGCTCGCGCACGAGTCGAGCATAATCATAACCTCAAAGGATACCTTCTCGACGAAGAAGGACATGTTGCTGAAGAAGTATTTTGGGATGACACAACCCAGAAACTTATCCATACGCAAAATCCTTCACCGTCACAAGGAGATAGGAAACGATGATCAATCCAATGAGTGCCATTGCACCCGAGGGGATGGTTACCCTGCGTCTTTGGGACCCCATGGAAGGACAATACCTTCCGTTTCCTGATCCCGTGAGGTGTGATTTCGAAACGGTTGGAGATGCGGCAGAGGCTCGAAGGGAGTTTCTGTCGAGGGTGCGGCCCCGCGAGCTCGGAAGGCACGGAGGAGATTTTCCGTTTGGTATTCACATCCTGAATGACTGGGGGTTGATCATAAACCCGAAACGTGAGATCTACTAGGACAAACGAAAACGCCCTCATCTGCCTACGGCAGACGAGGGCGTATTTTCTTATATTGTTTTGATGCGAAGTCGCGTCTGTCTCTGCTTATCAATCTTTGGTAAACGAATTGTCAGCAATCCGTGTTTCAATTCTGCAATTGCTTCTTCCGAGCGCACTTCAACAGGGAGGAGAATCGTGCGTGAGAATGACCCCCAGTACAATTCTTTATGGAAGAAATCTTTTTCTTCCGTCTCGTACACCTGACGGCGTGATCCTTTGAGCACTACCATCTCTTGGCTGATCGAAACTTCTAGCTCTTCAGGATTTACTCCTGCGACCATTGTTCGAATAATCACTTCGCTTGGCGTTTGAATCATATCGATTGCAAGTTCTGCATCGAGTTCTTTCTCTTCAGCAAGCTGAGTCACATGGCTTTGTCCACGACGTGACGTTTGCACATCGTCTTCAAACA
Organism: Patescibacteria group bacterium; assembly: GCA_038064475.1. Classification (GTDB taxonomy): domain Bacteria; phylum Patescibacteriota; class Minisyncoccia; order Phycocordibacterales; family EsbW-18; genus EsbW-18. The sequence goes on along the minus strand of JBBTTA010000002.1, from coordinate 30,583 downwards.
TGTATTCGTCATCGGTGTTGATGGCGCCCGTGAGTCTCTGGAAGAAAGATTGTTTTCGCATAGGGAAGTGTAATTAACGTTTCGCGCGGGTAATTCTTTTAACGCGTTCAAATATGAGCAAGAGGATAACAATAGCAAACCACAGCACAGCGAAGATCGTAAACATCCAATGCTGACCTGAGTTAATTATAAAAAAATTAAAGAGAGTGTGCAATGCTGTTGCGAGCACAAGTCCAATAAGCAAATGTTCGATTCGAACTCGCTTTCGTTTATAGAATGAAAAGGCGACAGATGCACCAATCGTTGCGGATGAGAGCACATGCAGGAGTGTGGTGCCAATAAAGCGTACATTTCCTGTCACCAGAGTGGTGAAGGTATCTCCCTGTGCCAGAGGTTGAATAAGAAAGATGGCGTTTTCTGCGGCGGCAAAACCAATTGCGGCAGTGACGAGATAGACCATCGCATCAATTGGTTCATTTTCCGCCTGTGTGTGCATACCACCCGCCCATGCCGCAATATATTTGAGTACTTCTTCAACAAATGCCCAGCCGATGAGCACTAACATTGGAGCAACCGTAAATGCGTCCACCATTTTCTCAAAAGGAATAGCGAGTGGCACGGCAAGCACACCAAAGAAAAACGACAATGCAATAAGTCGTTTAGGTTCAGGATGTTTGTTGTCTTCACGAAGCCAAAACCACAACCAAAAGAGCGCGGGGAGAAATCCTCCAACGAACGCTATAAGAATTGTGGGGAATGATGACATAGATTAAATCTGACGAGGCCACGACATAATCATGAGCATTGGGTCGTCTGATCCTTTCACATCAGACCAAATGTCCTCAGTGATGAATGGCATGAATGGGTGAAGCAAAGCGAGTGATGTGCGAAGAATTGTGCGCAATGTCCATTGTGCAGACACTTTTGCCGTCTCGTCACTACCCTCAAGAATCACTTTGCGTTCTTCGATAATCACATCGGCAAGTGTGTGCCACACATAATGATACAACTTTTCTGAAGCGAGGTAGAGGCGATACTTTTCCAAATCCTCTGTAATCTCTTGAATAAGTGCATTCAATTCATTGATGCGTGTGATGTCGGCATCAGTGAGTGATGGGCGTTCAGGGACTTCATTTGTTTTTTCAAGAACAAAACGCGTGATGTTCCAGATTTTATTCGCAAACTTTTTGTACGCTTTAATTTTATCGTCAGAGAGATTACTGTCATTACCCGGACCAACAGCGACAACGAGCGCCATGCGAAGCGCGTCCGCGCCGTGCGCATCAATGACATCAAGTGGATCAACACTGTTGCCAATGGACTTCGACATCTTCTGACCTTTTTCATCACGCACCAAACCGTGAAGATACACAGTGTTGAAGGGGACTTCACCCAACAAGTAGCCTGTCATCAAAATCATGCGTGCAACCCAGAAGAAAAGAATATCGTAGCCAGTCTCAAGAAGGTTCGTAGGATGGAAGTTCGCAAAATCATTTTCGGGCCCAGGTTTGCCCTTCGTAGCCGTCTCGGCGGAGTAGGGCCAGCCCAATGTTGAGAATGTCCAAAGACCTGATGAGAACCATGTATCAAGCGTATCTTCGTCTTGCACCCAATCGGAGCCTTCTGGAGCTTCTGTACCAACGTAGACTTCTTCCTGATTCATGACTCCTGATTCTTGATTCTGATTTCGGTACCACACAGGGATACGGTGCCCGTACCAGATTTGGCGACTGATACACCAGTCGCGCAGGTTATCAATCCAATGGTAGTAGACTTTCTCAAATCGGTCGGGAAGTACGTTGATTGCTTTGTGTTCAACGCCTGCGCGCATAATCGACTTCAGTGTTGTTTCGCTTCCGCTTTTGATTGAAGGGATGTTTGAGTGTTTGAGTATGAACGGTTTGTTTACGTCAATGAACCACTGACGCAAAATTTGTGGTTCGATTGCTCCTTCACCACGCGAGTTGATGGCGATGCGGTGAATATAGTTTTCATCTATTTTTTCAACAAGACCTTTTTCCGTAAGCTTTGCCACAATTGCTTCACGCGCTTTTTTAATTTGCATGCCGGCAAAATCTCCTGCGATGGGAAGTAGTTTGCCAAAAGTGTCGATGATTTGTTCTTTATCAAGTTTGTGTCGTAGAGCTATATCAAAGTCAACGGTGTCATGCCATGGTGTAATCGTCATGACACCCGTGCCGAACTCCATATCAATCACAGAGTCTTTGATAACGGTTGCTGTAATCGGACCGTTAATCCACTCAAGTGCAAGTGTGTCGCCGTGTTTGTACTTCGCGTATCGAGCATCGTCTGGATGCATGACAACGTACTTGTCACCGAATTTTGTTTCAGGACGCGCTGTCGCAATCGTGAACGGACCGTACTTCAAATAATAAAACGGCGTTTTTTCTTCTTTCCAATCAACTTCATCATCTGAAACTGTTGTTTGAAGTTTTGAATCCCAGTTCACAATACGATCACCGCGATAAATCAAACCATCTTCATACATGCGCACAAAAGCAGTACGTACTGCTTTTGTACGCACTTCGTCGAGTGTGAATGCTTCGCGTGACCAATCGATTGATGATCCCATACGACGAATTTGTCCAACGATAGTGTCATGAGATTCTTGTGCAAACTGATTAACGCGTTCCAAAAACGCCTCACGACCAAGGTCGCGTTTTTTGACACCTTCTTTTTCAAGCATCTTTTCAACTTTACTTTGTGTGGCGATAGCGGCGTGGTCAGTTCCAGGGACCCAGAGTGTTTTGTCGCCCTTCATGCGGTGGTAGCGAACAACAATATCTTCAATAGTTGTGCCGAGAGCGTGTCCGGTGTGGAGTGTGCCCGTCACATTTGGTGGGGGAAGGACAATAGAGAAAGAAGGAGCGTCTGGGGCGGCAACACCTTTTTCAACACATACATCAGGGTTGAAAAGGCCGCTTTCTTCCCAAGCGGAATAAATTCTTTTTTCTGTATCTGTATGGCTGTAGGGCTTTAGAAACTTATCGGGAACCATACATTCATTCTAGCAAATTTTTCTGGCAATAGTTTATGCAATACCAACGTGCGTTTTGAGAAGACGAACATCATCAGCAAGTCGATCTATGCGACTGTCGAGGCGTTCTTCAAGAGTTGTAAAACGTTCATCCATCTCATGAAAACCACCCATTGTCAGTGTTGCTAGGTTTTCTATCTCGGATTCAATTTTTTCACTTAATTTTGTCTCTAAGAAAGTAAATTTTCCATCCATCTCTGAACGAAAGGAAATAAACTGTTCCTGAATAAGAGCAAACTGCTCCGTCATGAATTGGCGGTCGTCCTGAGTCATACCAGTATCGTATTATGTGTAATTTTTCTGTACATATTGACGCGTATCTTTGGTTGTATCAGATAGTGCAATGGTACGCACAAGAGATAAAATTTATTTTAAGAAAATTGTCAAAACAAAAAGAACTGTTGATAACTTTGTGTACAACGGAAGCGCGCGCTTCGCGCGCGAAAAGAGTGTCTAAAGGACATTTTTACGACACTCGAAAAATGTCCTTTAGAAATTTATATGAAATAAGCCCGATTGTGAGACGTCACAATCGGGCGATTGAATGGGGGAGATTTTGAATAATTTGGATGTGTCCTTTAGAAAAAAGAGGCAACATTTTTTGGCTCTTGACAAGAGGGGTAATAGCTTGGTATTATCGCGATAACGTTCATAAAACGGCCTAGCTGCTTTATGGATTGGGGTTAGAAAACAATATTAATTATTTTAGTAAATTTTAGAATATGAATAGCAAATCAATGGGCTTTGTACGAATTGCAAATCTCGTACTCGGCACAGTAGTTATCGTTGGTCTTGCAATTGCAAGTTTTGCTTCTGCACAGACTCCTGCAAAGTTCGACGTTTGTCACAAAACAGGGGATACATGGAATTATTTGGATACTCCTGATTTGTCTGCCTATGACAGTCACATTGCGCACGGGGACTTTGATTATGCAGGACCATTGGACGAGAACGGTAATGGTAGTAATGCGTGGTGTAATGAAAATGTACCAGAACCAACAACAGGCACTCTCACAGTTGAGAAAGTAATTGTTGGTGAGACAGATGCGAATGCAGATGATTTTAGCTTTATCATCAATGGTGGTAGTTCAACAGCATTTGAAGCAGATGGTTCAAACGATGTTGAACTTGACCTCGCAGACGGCCTTTTCACAGTTACAGAGGTAGTAGCAGCAGGTTTCGACACTACCTACGAAGGTTGTGAAGATATTGACCTCACCGCAGACGGTGCAACATGTACGATTACAAATACGGTTGTTGTAGTGCCTCCAGCTACAGGATCTTTGACGATCATGAAGGATACAGACAACGAAGCAGGTAATCAGGTTGAGTTCGGTTTTACACTTGATGGTCAGAGCTTTGAGGACATCGATAATACGATCTTCGATAGCTACCTTCTTGGTAACAACGGAGACTACGAAACATTCCCTGATCTTTTGGAGGATGTTCACACAGTCGCAGAACTTGATAAGGCAGACTGGAGCTTTGGTTCAGTAGTATGTACAAACGCTGACGTTGAAGGTTGGGATGCCTACATCGTAGAAGAAGACACCAGTGTCTGGGTAACCATTGCAGACGGCGATAACATCACCTGTGTGTTCACAAACACAATGGATGAAGTTGATGACACAACTATTACTATCAACAAGGTAACGGGTGTTGAAAGCGAGCAAACTTTTGACTTTTACTTGGACGACGCAGTAACACCTACAGCAGTTTTGGCAGGTGGAGAAACGTCAGGAGCACTTGATGTATCTGCTGGTCCACACACGGTTACTGAAGTTGGTCTTCCAGACTGGAGTCTTGTAGACATTACCTGTCTTGACGAATCTCAAGTCGAGGTAGTGGCAGACTTTGAAGGCGAGGGCGCAATTGGTATTACTCTCGCAGAAGGTGACGATATTACTTGTACGTTTACGAACAGACTCGTAGAAGACCCAGGTGATGCAAGCATCACAATCATCAAGCAGATTGCAAGTGCAAACGGTAACCTCTTTGATTTCAATGGTAGTCTTGGATTGTTCACACTTGGCGACGATGGTGAAAAGGTCTTCAGTGATCTTGAGGCTGGTTCATACACAATCAACGAAGTTCTTCCAGAGGGCTGGGAGGCTCCAACGATTGAATGTAACGACGAATTCTCACACGACGCAGGTGAAACTGATATTGAAATCAGCCTTAGCGAAGGAGAGGACGTCGTATGTACATACACCAACCGCGAAACAGATGGCGACGATGATAACGGTGGAGGTGGCGACTCAAGCCGACGTGGAGGCGGAGGAGGTTCAAATGATGGCGGAGAAGTCTTGGGTGAACAGATTGCCCTCGTTCCAGCTGGCGCACCAGCGACAGGTATGGGAGGAATGGCAGGATCTGTAAGCACACTTGGCTCACTCTTCACGCTTCTTGGTGGCTTTGCTCTCACAGCAGGTCGTCGAAAGTAAAAGAACCCCAACTCTTTAACAAAGACCGCCTTCGGGCGGTTTTTGTTTTTTTCCACAGAACATTGACAAAATGGTCTAAAATAGTTACTATATTCGTATGCAAATCCCTGACTTTAAAAAAGTCACCGACTTTCTCCACAAAAACCTTTCTGCAATCGGCGTTATCCTCTTTGCGATTGGCATAAGCATGTTTCTTGCTTCGCGAGGAACCGTGGTGTCGTATGTTGCTTCAGACGGCACCAAAGGTTTTTTTGAATTGTTTGCGCCTACATTTGAATTCGGCACACCACTTGAAGCATCTGCCCCCATTCGATTGCGCATTCCTGACATTTATATCGATACACATTTTGTCGAACTTGGTCTCGATGCGAACGGCGAGGTAGAGACGCCAAAGGGATTTGAAGAAGTTGGTTGGTATATACATGGTCCAACACCGGGGGAAATAGGTCCTGCAATCGTCCTCGGGCATGTGGATTCGTACATGGGACCGGCGGTGTTTCTCTTTTTGGGACAACTCACACAAGGTGACTACATTTATGTCGATCGCGAAGATGGTTCGACAGCGACATTTCGCGTGACAGCACTTGAACGCTACAATCGCAGCGAATTTCCAACAGAAAAAGTGTACGGTGATATTGATCACGCAGGACTCCGCCTCATAACATGCTCAGGAACGTTTGATCACACATCACAAGAATACGACCGCGTCTTGGTTGTGTATGCCGCTCTTGTTGATGAAGAGGTGACAGAGTAACATTAGAGTAATGTTTGCATCTATGCGAAAACATCTCAAAGATTATTTTATCCCGCATGAAGGGAACGAACACAAACCTCATGCGTTGCGTGAAGCAAGTGTGCTTGCAATCGCGCTTGTTGTCGTACTTTTGTTTGGTTTTTCAGTATTTCAAGCGGTCTTGGTGCGCACGAACAACGAGTTTCTCGCGTCAGTTGTGCCTGCAGTGCTTGTTGATCTTGCCAACGACGATCGCGAAGCAGAAGGACTTGGCACACTTTCAATAAATCCCGTACTTGAAGAAGCGGCACGCATGAAGGCAGAAGATATGGCGAAGAATGAATACTTTGCACACACGAGCCCCGATGGACTTGATCCATGGTATTGGTTTTATCGCGCTGGATATCAGTTTGTGCGCGCAGGAGAAAATCTCGCGGTGAACTTTTCAGATTCACATGACGTGAATCGTGCATGGATGGATTCTCCGGGACATCGTGCCAACATCATGAATGGCAACTTTACCGAAGTTGGTATTGCCGCTGTTTCAGGAACATACAAAGGAAAGAAAACGGTGTACGTCGTGCAATTGTTTGGTACGCCAGCAGTTGTTGCCGAAGAAGCATCGAACAGTGTGCAGATTGAGAGTGAATTTATTCCACAAGAAGGTGCGGCAGAAATCGCCGGTGAGACGGTTGCTGTCGTTGAACCAGAGCCTGTAGTGCCAGAAGTTGCTGAGGTGATGCCTGAGCCAGAACCTGTTGTAACACTTCCCATTGCTCCATTGGGTATTACAAATGAAACAGATACGTACGCAGAGACAAATGAAGAACCTGCACCCGCTGAAGCGCCAACAGAAAAAACAAATGAAGCGCTTGTATTGGAAGAGTTGATGTCACGCCCACGCGCGGCTGTTGCATGGGGATACATGGTTATCGGACTTTTGATTGCATTTGTGATGCTCCTTATGGTGTATCGCCAAGTGCACCGACAACACTCACGCAACATGGCATATGGTGCGGCACTTCTCGCAATCATTTGTTTGCTCTTCTACTTCAACTATCTGTTGCTTTCAGCTGATTTGCTGGTTATCTAGCTACAGATTGACCTAGAATAGGATTGATTCGACTTTATTAACTCTCAAACTGGGACGGCCGTCTCAGTTTGAGAGTTATTTGAAGAATATAGAATTAGGCTGTTCTAAAGGCGAAGCGTTTATCTTGAGCTATAGTCGAAGTGCTTGCCCTGAGAGCCTAGAGTCGAAGTGTTCCTGACGCTGCAAGTGTTTGAGATTGATTGTAGACACCGTATGTATGCGGTGTTTTTTCGTAGCGAAGGTACCCAGCCATACCAATCATGACAGCGTTGTCTGTTGAGAGTTCGCGTGTAGGGAAAAGAATCTTTGTCTCTGGAAACTTGGTTTGAATAAGTGTCGTAAGTCGTTCACGCAAATAGGTGTTGCCAATAACTCCACCACCAGTGATAAATGTTTTTGGAAGATATTCAGCGAGCGCTTTTTCTGATTTTGCACACACAACGTCAATAGCAGCGTCCTCAAACGCACGCGCCATTTCTTTTTTGTATGTGTCATCCATGTCGCCATGCTCTTTAATTGCGTAGAGAACTGCAGTTTTAAGTCCAGCGTATGAAAAATCGTAATCGTTAGATTTAATCATCGGTCGAGGAAGTGTGATGGTGTATGTGTTTGAGTTTTCTGCGCGCGCTATGCTGGCCAATTTAGAAATTTCTGGACCACCGGGATAGGGAAGGCCCAAAAGACGCGCGACTTTATCAAAGGCTTCGCCGATCGCATCGTCGCGCGTTTCGCCCAAACGTTCGTATGAAAGCCAATCGCGTACGAGCTGCAGTTCGGTGTGTCCGCCTGACACAAGAAGAGCGAGTGCAGGAAATTCAATCGTTACAGATTCCTTATTTGAAATTTGTGATTTGTCATTTGAAATTTCTTTTCCGTTCGTTAGAACGGAAAAGACGTGTCCTTCCATGTGGTTCACCGGAATCAAAGGTTTTTGCCACACAAACGAAAGTGTTTTTGCAAAGTTGAGTCCAACCCAAAGCGCTGGTTCAAGTCCCGGACCTTGTGTTACTGCAACAGCATCAATATTTGGAATATTCGAGTTTTCTGAAAAATACTCAACAAGTTGTCTTTTGAGCTCTGGCTCTTGCTCTAGGATGGAATCAAGATCCTTGGAGGCTAAGCCTCCAAGCCTTGGAGGCTTAGCCTCCAAAAGAGCAGTGTCCTTGAGTGCCACCTTCAGAAGGGGCACGAGGTTTTTTTGATGCTCGCGCTTTGCAAGAGCAGGGAAGACGCCGCCATATTTTTCGTGAAGATGCGCTTGCGAGAAAAGTCCTGTGCCAAGGACAGAAAATATGGGGTTTGAGAAGCCACCGCTGCACTCAAGAAGAGAGACGGCTGTTTCGTCGCAGGAAGTTTCAATAGCCAAAATACGCATGCGAGGTAGTATTGCATTGTCACTCCATATTGACAAGTACGAAACAACTGATATAATTTTCTCCCAGATGATCCTTACGTACTCACGTGAGTACGTGTAGACATATCACATAGACCTGCAGTTCAAACGAAAGAGGGGGGGAGATGATTCTCTTCGATCCAAAAGAAATGTTTCAGAGTCGAATCGAGGGGCTCAAGCGTCTCATCACGAAGATGGAGAGGGATCTCCATGTGGATGGTACGTCGGCACTGAGACGTGTTCACGCGATCGAAACCAAGATCGAACGCTGCTGTGAGCTTCCCAATCGGGAAGCTCACAGGTGCGGTGTCGAGATCGAGGTGCTTCTCGATCGACTCGACGAGTGGTGTACTTGGACTTCAATTCGGACCATGTTCGCTCGCCTCGAGGAGAACGAAGACCTCTTCCTGACCCCCAGTGGCATGGACTGGTTTCAGGGTCTCAAGAGCTGGATACGAGAGCTTCTCTCGGACGGCGATCACACCGCAGCCGTGGCCGTGCTTCATCGTGTGGAGCATGTACTTGCGCTGAAGAGTTTCGAGGGCAAGATCGAGGGTCTTGAAAGCATAATGCCTCTTCCCGAGGTTTCAGGGTTGCGGGGGACGGAGCAGTAGTACAGGACGAACAAATACAATAACGGCGGCCACGAAAACGGCCGCCGTTTAACTTTTCACTGGACACTTGACAAAACACTATATTTTAGTATAATGCTTGCAGAAGAACTTCAACAATGTTGACTTCAGATTTGTGTGGGTTATTTTTTACTTCAGCGAGCCCATACAAACCTGAAGTCAACCATAAACGCAGTATTTTTTGAGAAAGGGGAAGACGATGCAGATTTCGTTTCCAGCTTTTGCGCTGTTTCAGACCGTCACGCACAAGGGCGAGAAGCAACTGCAGTTCCGCCCGAATCGTAAGCTTCCGGGCAACCGGACGCTCATCGTCATCCCCGACCAGAACAGCCTCACGCCGCTCGACGGGGTCCGTATTCCCATCGTTCCCGGCAACGTGCTCTCGATCGGAGCGCAGTTCGTCCTCGTGACGTGCTTCGTCGATCGGCAGTACTCGTTCGAGGCGAAGCTCGAGAAGGCGCTCATGAGGCTCGGGGTATCTTCCAAGGTGCGCCTGCCGAAGTCCGTGCCTGTGAAGAAGGAGCAGACCGGTCGGTTCGTCACGGACGAGCCGCCGGCTCCCATCGGTAACGTTAATCTCGATGGTCCGAACATGCTCCCGATGACGGCTCTGCGCGATCTGAACAAGAACGCGCAGACGCAGAACGCCGTCGCGAAGCGCAAGCCGATCCGCTCCGGCGTGGTCTCGGGCATCGGTAGCAAGTCAGCCGCCGCCAAGAAGAACAAGAAGAAGTAGTAGCTGTTGAAGTTGAAAAGGGTTTGGAAGAACCCGACACTCGTCGAAATCTTCCTCAGGGCGCGTTCCGCAAGGAACGCGCCCTTTTTATTTGTAAAGTATTGAACGCTCGGCGTTCAATACTTTGGAGATTGAGTCTCCAAATTTACTCCGTTTTCTGTTCTTTGTTTTCTGTTTGTGCTACAGTCTTTTTGTGTGGACCCCCTGCGACAAGGCAGGGTCTGCTTGCGTGTATGAAGAAAAATGAACACATTCGCCAACAGGCGAACAACGACCTGCTTATCATAAAAGGAGCACGCACGCACAACCTGAAGAACATCACGGTTGAAATGCCACGCAACAAAATGGTGGTATTTACAGGACTTTCTGGATCGGGGAAGTCTTCTTTGGCGTTCGATACTATCTTTGCCGAAGGACAGCGCCGGTATGTTGAATCTCTTTCTGCGTATGCGCGACAATTCATCAGCCAGATGCCGAAACCAGATGTTGATGAAATCATCGGTCTTTCTCCGGCAATTTCTATCGATCAAAAATCACGTTCGAACAATCCACGTTCGACCGTCGCAACAATAACCGAGATTTCAGACTATCTGCGTATTTTGTACGCGCGTATTGGCATTCCACATTGTCTCGTGTGTGGTGAGCCAATCAAACGCCTCACGTCTGAAGAAATTCAGAACTTTGTTTTGACGGACGCCGACAAAGCAGTGAAAGGTCTGCCAAAGCGATCTCTAGGAGATCTCAAAGATGCGGTGAAGCGAGCGCAAACAATACAACCAACACTGGAGTTGTTTGCTCCTGTCGTTCGTGGTCGCAAAGGTGAGTACTATCAATTACTCTACGATTTGTTGAGCAAAGGATATTCAGAAGTGCTTGTTGACGGCGTGCGCCACGAACTTCGCGAGCAAATCATGCTTGAGAAAAACAAAGTGCACGATATCGATGTGCTTGTTGATCGTATTCCTCTGATTGATTTTAAAGAATCACGTGATGGCGCGGTGGAGCGACTCCGCGAAGGACTTGAACGCGCAATGCATGAAGCAGCAGGTCTTGTGCGTATCGTGCAAACAGCGCGCGACGAATTCAAAAAGAAAAAGAGCAATGAAATTGGCACACTGATGTCGTCAAAGTTTTCATGTCCCAACGACGGTTATTCGTATCCAGAAATCGAACCACGTCTCTTTTCTTTCAACAGTCCGTACGGTGCGTGTCAGGAATGTAATGGTTTGGGCACACAAGAATTTTTTAGCAATGAAGTGTGTACGCTCTGTAATGGTGCGCGTCTTCGCGCTGAAGCATTGCATGTGAGGATTGGCGGCAAGAATGTTGTTGAAGCAACAGCGCTTTCCGTTGATGACGCGTCAGCATTTTTTGAACAACTTGATTTGACGGATAAAGAAAAAGAAATCTCAAACGTCGTCGTGCGCGAAATTCGCGATCGCCTCAAGTTTATGCAGAACGTGGGTATTGGCTATTTGACGCTTGACCGTCGTGCACACACGCTTTCAGGTGGGGAAGCCCAGCGTATTCGCCTCGCCTCACAGCTCGGTTCTGGCCTCGTAGGAGCCCTCTACGTCTTGGATGAGCCGACGATAGGGCTACATGCGCATGACAACGACCGCCTCGTCAAAACGCTTTTAAACCTTCGTGATTTGGGGAATACGATTATTGTGGTTGAGCACGACGAAGACACTATTTTTGCATCTGACTACATCGTTGATATTGGTCCAGGGGCAGGAGTGCACGGCGGAAAAGTTGTTGTGGCGGATTATCTCGAACCGCTTTTGATGGCACCAAAAAACACATCGAAATCGATAACACTCGACTATCTGCGTGGCGAGAAAAAAATTGAAGTTCCTGAAACACGTCGCACAGCGAATAAAGGAGAAATACAAATTCGTGGCGGCAATGCGTTTAACGTCAAAAATCTGAACGTTGATATTCCACTTGGAAAAATGATTGCAGTGACGGGTGTGTCGGGTTCTGGAAAATCAACATTCATGTATGAAATTCTCTACAAGAATCTTCAAGCGCGGTACGAACGAAAATACCGGACTGCAACAACGTACAATGTCGGCTCGATCACGGGACTCGAATATCTTTCACGTGCAATTTTGATTGATCAATCACCAATTGGACGAACGTCACGATCAAACCCTGCAACATACACAGGAGCATTCACATTCATCCGTGATATGTTTGCCGCAACGCCTGAAGCACGTGCACGCGGCTGGAAAGCAAATCGTTTCTCATTCAACGTGAAAGGTGGCCGTTGTGAAGCGTGTGAAGGAAAAGGAGAAATTGCTGTTGAAATGCACTTCTTGCCGACGGTGTATGTGACCTGTGACGTGTGTCATGGAAAACGCTTCATGCGCGAAACGCTTGAAATTGAATACAAAGGAAAAAATATTCACGACGTATTGAAGATGACGATGGAAGAAGCAGAAAAATTCTTCGAAGATATTCCATCAATTTACGATCGCTTGAAAACACTTTCAGAAGTAGGGCTTGGCTATTTACAACTTGGACAATCTGCGACAACGCTTTCTGGTGGTGAGTCACAGCGTGTAAAGGTGTCGTCCGAGTTGTATCGTCCTCATTTGCAGAAAACGATGTATCTTCTCGACGAGCCAACAATCGGACTTCACTACGAAGACGTAAAAAAACTTATCGAAATCTTGCAGGAATTAGTACGGCAAGGAAACACTGTCATTCTTATTGAGCACAACATGGATATTATAAAGAGCGCCGACTATGTCATTGATATTGGTCCAGATGGTGGTAATGAAGGTGGAAAGCTCGTAGCATGCGGCACACCTGAGGAAGTCGCAGAAGAGGACACGCATACGGCCAAATACCTCCGTAAAACCCTCCGCAAGAAATAGTCTACAAAGGGTTGTATACTTACTGTATGTCACTTTCTCAAAACCCTTTCTACAACAAGAATAAAGAAGATACGCGTGCGGAAGCAGAAGCAGAAACACGTGGCATCGAAGAAAGGCAACGGTTTGAAGAAGAGCGCCGCAAAAAAACGCACCAACAGACGGTGAAGATGGAACTTTCACGTTTGGAAATGGAGTTGAAGCGAAAGACAACTGACCTCACCGCGCTTGAACGAGAGATTGATGTGCTCGAAGAAAAAACAATTGAATACAAACGTCGTCATGGACAAACGGGTATGGCCAAACCACGCGGCCGTGGCACGGATCACGAACGTGCACTTCTCGAAGCCCAGGCAAAACTAACAAAAGACACGGCACATGTGCATGAACTTGAAACAAAGATTCGTGAAGCAAAGCAACATACAACAGAGCACGGTCGCACTCATACGACACATCGAGCAGAAATTGAGCGAGAGAAAGGGAAGATTGAAGATTTAAAAGATGACGAAAAGCAGGCGGAATTGCGTTTGCGTCACGACGAGGCGGATATTAAAGAACTTGAACGAAAACTTGCGGAGAAACAGAGTGATATTCGAGGAATACAGGCGGACATAACAAAACTTGAAGTGGAGCAGAAAAAACACGAAGGAAAGATACATGACCTCGAAGAAGTTTCAAAACCAACAGCGCCAGTTGTTGATGTGACAAAACTTGATACAGAACTCCATACAGCAAAAACAGAAATACAAAAAGACACAACGGATATAGCGGTTCATAAGAAGGCGCTTACGGATGAAGACCAGCACACACGTGAAGAACAGGATGAGACACGAGAACTTATCCGTGAAGAATCAACTACAGAACAAAAATTGCTTCAGGAAAAACGAAAATTTGAAGTATTGAAGCGCGAAGTTGATATGCTGAAGACAAAAATTGAGCAACTTGAACGCGATCTTCGTGTATAGGACACATGCACAAGCTTCCTAAAAAGAAATTACCCGATGCCCCCGGCGTCTACTTTTTCACCAAAGGACGCTCGATTTTGTATATCGGAAAAGCAACATCGCTTCGTGATAGGGTGCGAAGTTATTTTGCGAAAGACCTTCTTGAAATACGGAGTGCGTTGATTGTGCGCATGGTGTCTGAAGCATCTGGCATTCGTGTCGAAAAGACAGATTCTGTGTTGGAGGCGCTCATCCTTGAAGCCGCCCTTATCAAACGCCATCAGCCGCACTACAACACTAAGGAAAAGAGCGATACAAGCTTTAACTATGCTGTTTTGACGGGTGAGGAGTTTCCACGGCTTTTTATGGTCCGTGAACGAGAATTAATGACGCGCCAGAACGAATTTAAAGCAGTCTACGGACCTTTCCCAAATGGTACACAGCTGCGTGAAGCATTGAAGCTTATTCGTCGCATCTTCCCATATCGCGGCGAGAACGATGCGCCGCTTCCAAATCAAAAGCGACGCGCGTCACGTTTGTATGAAGAAATAGGGTTAGCACCAAACATGGAACGTACAGATGCAAAAGTGTACGCAAAAACAGTGCGTCAGCTTATGCTCTTTTTTGAAGGCAAGAAAAAAGAATTGTTGAAAATAATTTCGCGCGATATGAAGGCGTATGCAAAAGTAAAACAATTTGAACAGGCTAGCGAAATGAAGCGACGTGTATATGCACTCCAACATATTCAAGATATCGCACTCTTGAAGAGTGAATCAAGAATCAAGAATCACGAATCAAGGATTGAGGCGTACGACGTTGCACATATTCAAGAAAAGAACCGTGTCGGTGTGATGACGGTTGTCGAAGGTGAAGAAATAAATCGTCGAGAATATCGTATGTTTAAAATTCAGGGCACATACGGTGCGGGGGATACGAATGCATTACGTGAAGTGTTGGAGCGTCGATTTGGGCATCCTGAATGGCCAATGCCGAGACTTCTTGTTGTTGATGGAAGCACTGCACACATTCGCGTTGCCGAGAAGGTCTTGAAAGAGCTTGGATACAAGATTCCTGTTGTTGCTGTTACAAAGAATGAGCGACACAAAGCGGAGCGGGTTGTGGGCGACAAAACACTTGTTGCCGAGCATGAACGGGGGATTTTACTTGCGAATCATGAAGCGCATCGCTTTGCGATAGCATTCCACAGAAAGCGCAGAAGTCGTACGACATACTTCGCATAAGGTATACTATTTCTATATGAAAATTCGCGTTGGAGTACTTCGCGGAGGGAGAGGCAGTAACTATGAACGCTCGCTTGCTGATGGGCTTGCGGTGCTTCGACATATGCCCGGAGATTTTGAGGCAGTTGATATTTTTGTTGATCGCGATGGCGTGTGGCATGTGAGCGGCGTTGCACTTCCGCCAGAAAATGTCGCACAGCGTGTTGATATTGTCTACAGCGCGCTCGGCGAGGAAGCATTTGAAACAGGAGGCGATGCGGCAATTCTTGAGCATCTTGTTGTGCCGTTTGTGGGGTCTGGCCGTTTTTCACATGCGCTTGCGCGCGACCGTGTCCGTGCAGGCGAAGTATTCTCACGTGCATTCCTCAAAACACCCCCACGAACACTCTTTAACGCAAACGAGCACACGGAAGACGATATTTTCAATATTTTCAGGACAACGCCACAGCCAAGTATTGTTCGCACGCGGACGCGATTATCAAGCCACACCAGTCTCCCTGCGACTTCATATGGCGCGCTGGTTGAAGCTTTGTCACAAACAGGAGACGTTGAGCCCGATATTGTGATTGAGGCTCATATTGAGGGGGATGATGTTATGTGTATTGTTCTTGAGAATTTTCGCGGCGAAGAGTTGTATACGCTTCCTGTTGTTGAAGCAACGTCAGACGGATATATGTATCCACCGCGCTTTTCTCGCGAAGAGTTAGATGAAGTGGCACGCATCGCACGAGAAGCACACAAGGCACTTGGCGCACGGCATTTTTCTCAAACACATGCGCGTATATCTCCTCGTGGCGTGTATGTCATTGAAACAACACTTACGCCAGATCATCGTGATGATGGAGCACTGCACAAAGGAGGGGACGCTGTTGGTCTTTCGCGCATGCACTTTTTAAAGCATATGGTTGAACAGGCGTTGGGGTAAAAAGACTATTCAGGTTTTAAAAAGTTTGGTATAGTAGCCCCTATTGGGCCCGTAGCTTAGTTGGTAGAGCGCCTCATTTGCAATGAGGAGGTCACCGGTTCGAATCCGGTCGGGTCCACAAAAGTCATTCGCATAGTCCTCTTGAAACGCACGGATAAAATCCTACTGGATTTTTCCTCGTACTCGCGCCGTCGCGCTCGCAAGTCGTTTCAATAGGATAAGCTCACTCACCTGTTTAATACAAAAAAAGCGACTTAGTAACTCGTGACCCAAAATGATTTGTATAAGCCGCAGATGCAGTATGAACTCAGATACAAAGAGGAGCGTCTACGTAGACGCTCCTGGACTGCTACTACTTATTCTTCAAGAAGTTCCTGCGCACGTTTTTGTGCGGCGAGAAACTCTGGTGGGCGCATTTCCTCTCGTTGCGGGGGATGTTCCTTCATCTCACATTCGAGAAGCTCGCGCCGTATTCGATTCGGTGGATGGTCACCCCAGTCAACGTACCCACGACCGTGCGCGGGGTTTTTCAAATAACTTTCCACAACACTTCGTGGGTTAAACCCTGCTTTTAGCATAACTCGTGCGGCAAAGAAATCTGCCTCCGTTTCTTGCTTTACCCTGAATTGAGTAAGTCCTTCAAGTCGCTCATTGATGTCTTTCATGAGCAACCCAAGTGCTTCCTTGCGTTTTTCGTTGGAGCTCTGAAGTCGCGGTGAGTAGTACTCAAAGGACACAAGTGTGTCCTCAAAAGCATACAACTGTTCTCGCGTTTCCATCGCACTTCCATGCCGCAAAGCCGCGTGACCCATTTCATGTGCGAGCGTTTCGACAAGGAAGTCCTCTGAAGGGGCTTTTGCCAGAAGACCCGCGGTCACGAGAATCGCCCCTCCACTTAAACTGACTGCATTTATCTCGGGTAATACATGCACAGCAGTCCTGTACGAAAACACGCGAGCATACTCTGGTGCTACCAGAGAAAGCTTCAGAAGAAGGGTATTGAGGTAGTCGGTGATGATAGGATCCTCGGACGTTTTTGGGTACTGACCCATTGTCCAGTTGTACACCAAAGACTCAAGCCCTTCCAGCGATTCAGCCCCTTTCTTTTTGTCATGTTCGATGGGAAACAGATTCAGGCCCGGTTCAGGAAAGCGCGCGGGGAAGATCTCGCATTGTGCGAAAACACTCGAAGCACCTGTCGCAAGTACAGAAAATAGAATTGCACGGCAGAAATGTTGTCGCATAACCCTTCCTTTCTTTGCGAATAAACTGTATGAACATCTGGCGCGATGGTACTCCTTGTTTTTCTTTACGTCAATCGATATACATATGGCCTGTTTTTGAGAAAAAGGTCCGTGCTACACTAAATATGTGAAATCATTTCTTGCTCGGTTCAGTATTGCTCTCTTTGCCGTTCTCGTTGGAATCGGGGTCTCCTTCGTTGCCGCGGAATATATTCGCGACACATTTATATCACTACAGTTGAATCCAGAAGCAGGTGTGCGCTGGTACGAAACACTTATTCAAGCACTTCAATGGAGTGCCGCAATTATTTCTGGTCTCATCGGAGGATTTATATACCTTTCACTCGGATTTAAAACAGAAGCACGGTCAGCAGGAACAGCACTTGTGAAGAACGTCGTCATCTCACAAGGACAATTTCGCACATTGTATGACCTTGGTCCGATTCCATACTTTTTGGTAACACCTGATGGAGCAATTGGAGAACCAAACAAAGCGATGCTTCGTATATGTAAAGGAATGTTGCCAGAAATTGAAGGAAAAGAACTCGCATCATTTTTTGTTCCTGACGATAAGGAAAAATGGAAGGATCTTTGGCACAAATTTGGACGAAAGGTTGCGATTTCAGATCAAGAACTTCGTGTTGTGCCGCTTACGGGTGGCGAGCGATATGTGCTGTTGTCTATTTTTACAATTGATAGCGGTCCAAAGAAAGGCTGGGGATTGGGTACCTTTGTCGACATAACAGAACGTAAAGAAATTGATCGCGCAAAGACAGAGTTTGTTTCTCTTGCCGCACACCAGCTTCGTACGCCTATTTCAACGATTAAATGGTATACCGAAATGCTTACTGCAGAAGCGGCAACACTTCCCGATGCGCAAAAGAAACATCTTGAACGAATTCAGGAAGGCGCGCGCAATATGAATGAACTCGTGCACACACTCTTGAATGTGTCGCGTTTGGAAATGGGTACCTTGCCAATCGCACTTGAACAAACAGACATCGCAGCGCTCGCCACAAATATCCTTGAAGAGCTCGCGCCAGAAATTCAAACAAAAGGTCTTCTCATCAAAACAGATTTCAATGCGCAGTCGATTTCAACTGACCCAAAGTTGTTGCGCATTGTCATGCAGAACTTGGTTTCAAATGCAGTGAAGTACACACCAGAGAAAGGCCCTGTCTCGGTGCGCGTCAAATCAAGTGGGCGTGGCATTGTCATGGAAGTCGAGGACACTGGACTCGGTATTCCAAAGGAGGAACAGCCAAAAATCTTCTCAAAGATGTATCGTGCTGAAAATGCAAAGAAAATGGTTGCGGGTGGAAATGGGCTCGGTTTGTATATGAGTAAGGCAATTACGGGTATTTTGGGCGGTACGATATCATTCGTATCAGAAGAAAATAAGGGTACGACGTTCACGCTTACCGTGCCTTCAAAAACGAGTTAACATAGGGTACTAATATAAATATATGACTGAACTAAAAAGAATTACGGTTATCGACGACGAGCCAGCAATCCGCGAAGCGCTTGTTGAAATGTTATCAGGTGCAGGATTCGATGTGTCATCTGCAGTGAACGGGAAAGAAGGACTCGTTGTTGTGTCACAACAGCACCCTGATTTGATACTTCTTGATATCATGATGCCCGAGATGAATGGTTGGCAGGTTTTGGAAGCACTCAAGAAAGATGATTGGGCAAAGAAAGTTCCTGTCATTATTTTGACGAACCTCGATGGTGTTGAGAACGTTTCAAAGGCAGTTGAACAAGAAGCGTACGAATACGTGGTGAAAGGGGACACGGATATGAAAGATATTCTTGCGATGGTAAAGCGACGCTTGGGCGTGTAACGTATTTACGAGTAAGCTAAAAAATATGAATACAAAAGATATAACGAAGAGAAGTTTCCTACACGCAGCCGGTGTCTTTCTGTACGTGTTTACTCTTGCAATGCTCCTTCCTCGAACAGAACATATTTTGACGGGCATGGAAGCACTCTTTCCTGTGTTCATGCTTCTTCTCGTTATTATTTCAGGAGCAACAACGGGATATCTCGTTTTAGGAAAGCCAATCCTTCTCTACATGGATGGTTTGAAAAGGGAAGCATTTAGAATGTTTTTTTCAACACTTGGCTGGCTCGTACTCTTCCTTGCCATCACCGGAATTGTCATTTTGCTCGGGTAGGTTGTTTTAACTCCGCTTACTGATAGAAATATGCAACTAAGCTTCAAAACTGAATCAAAAGAATTTGATTCAGCGGTGCAAGAGTACAGGATAATTTGGGAAGAGGAGGGAGAAAAAATTTTGAAAGTATTTGAAAGAGTGACTACCCGCTCGTTTCAACAAGAAGGAATTGATGTCATTGTCTACGAGGGGCCAAGTTTTTCGGGCAGTATCAACAAGCCAATGATGCTTCGCGCCAGTTATCCGAAAGACGTCAAAAAAGCAACACTCATTCACGAATTAGGACATCGGCTGATTGAACCTCTTCATGTGAGGATTGAAGGAATTGACGAGCACCAAACCCTCAACCTCTTTTTGTATGATGTTTGGGTAGATCTTTATGGGATAGATTTTGCTAATGCGATGGTTTCAGTTGAACGTGAACGGAAGGGTTTATATGATTATGATTTTGCCTGGAATTGGTTTACAACGTTAACTAAGGAAAGGCGAAGGAGTCTATGGGTGCAGATTCTTAAGTTGAACTCATAATAGAGACCAATTTCAAACCCTTGTCGAAACTTCGAAAATGTAGTATAGTGGTTTTCTTATGATAGGTATAAAAGAAGCCATTGCGGAGGAGGTAGCAAAAGGCGACGAAGCCTCGATTATTAGGGTCGTTGATGACCTTGTCGAATACGCGCACTCTATTCGCGCTTCTGATATCCACGTCAATCCTACTGAAGATGCCCTCTTGATCCGCGTTCGTGTCGACGGTGTATTGCAACAGAGCATTCACATTCCAAAAAACCTCCACGAAGCAATCGTATCTCGTATTAAAGTGCTTTCACGTTTGCGCACTGATGAACACCGTGCCGCACAGGACGGTCGTTTTCGTGTGATCGTAAAAGGAACAGCAATCGACATTCGTGTTTCAATTGTGCCAACGTACCACGGAGAAAATGCTGTGTTGCGTCTCCTTGTCGACAAAGCAAAAGATTTTTCCCTAGACGCACTTGGTTTCAGTGAAAGCGATAAACAAAAGATTGAAGAAGCAGCGTCAAAACCAAACGGTATGATCTTGGTGACAGGTCCAACAGGTTCTGGTAAGACAACAACACTCTATACGCTCATCAAAATGCTTAAGAAAGATGAGATTTCTATTTTGACGATTGAAGATCCGATCGAATACGCCGTTTCTGGAATTGAGCAGATTCAAGTGAATGCCGAAGCAGGTCTTACATTCGCAAACGGTCTCCGTTCAATCTTGCGTCAGGACCCCGATATCATCATGGTGGGAGAAATTCGTGATGTTGAAACAGCAGGCATTGCGATTAACACGGCGCTTACCGGACACCTCCTTCTTTCAACCGTGCACACGAACGATGCGGCAACGACATTGCCGCGCCTTCTCGACATGAAAATCGAGCCGTATCTTATTGCATCAACAGTGAACGTTGCTATCGGTCAGCGTCTCGTGCGTCGTATCTGCGAAAAATGTAAGCGCGAGCGAAACATGTCTGAGACTGAGCACAAACATATTCTTTCAATCTTGCCGCAGGTTGCTGTTGAAAACAGCACGACCGTCTATGAAGGTGCTGGTTGTGAAGCGTGCGATAATACCGGATACCGCGGTCGTGTGTGTATCAACGAAGTATTGGTGATTGATGACGCCGTTCGCGATGGTATTTTGCGTAAAGCATCAGCAAGTGAAATCAAGCGTATTGCGGTGCGTGGTGGTATGACAACAATGGTACAAGACGGTATGTACAAGGTGCGTGACGGCGTGACAACCGTTGAAGAAGTCCTTCGAGTGATTCATGAATAATTTTTTCAAATCAACACACGATTTTACATCCCGCCTTCGCATCAAGGTTGGTAAAAAAGACGCGCCAGCAGGAGCGATAATCGACATGCCGGGTCATCCAAAAATCGAAAAACCTGTAACAGGAGCTCCTGTAGCGCCAAAGAAAGAAACAACAAAAAAGAAGCCAAGCACATGGAGTCCTGCGTGGTTCGTAAAATTTTCAATCAAAGACCAAGTTCTTTTTGCGAAACGTCTTTCATTCTTGATCAATGCAGGTGTTACGATTTTGGAAAGCCTCCATATTCTCTCTGAACAAGCACACAGCAAGAGTATTAAGCGTGTGTACGAAAAGCTCATTGCAGACGTTTCAAACGGCATGAAATTGGCAGACGCACTCGCTCGTCACAAAGGCGTGTTCGGTGATTTTGCTATCAACCTCATTCGTGTTGGTGAGACAACCGGGGCCTTGGGTAAGAACCTTCACTATCTTGCCGATGAACTTAAAAAGAAGGCCGATTTGCGCCGCAAGGTGATTGGTTCTCTTATTTACCCTGTCATTATCAGTGTGGCAACAATTCTTTTGACAGCGTTACTTACGGTGTTTATTTTCCCAAAGATTTTGCCGATTTTCTCAAGTATGAATGTAGATTTGCCAATGTCGACACGTGTGCTTATTGTCGTCAGTGATTTTCTCCAAAACTACGGACTTCTTACGGCCGGCTTAATTGTTGTCCTTATCATCACATTCTTTGTGCTTCACAAGAAAGTGCTTCCATTCCGATTTTTTACCGATCGTTTGCTCTTGAAACTTCCTCTTGTTGGTGGAATCGCCAAAAACTACAACATGGCGAATTTCTCACGAACGTTCGGTCTTCTTTTGAAGAGTGGTGTGCCGGTGATGGAATCGCTTGATGTTGTGGGTAACTCAACGCGTAATCTTTTCTATCGTAAAGAATGCCACAAAATGGTTGAACGCGTACGTCGCGGTGAAGAAGTTTCAAAATACTTGATTGAACACCCACGACGTTTTCCGCACATTTTGGCACACATGGTTGCTGTGGGTGAGAAGACAGGAAAATTGTCAGATACGCTCGTCTACCTTTCTGATTTTTATGAAGGAGAAGTTGATGATCAAACAAAGAATCTTTCAACAACAATCGAACCTGTCCTCATGGTGTTTCTGGGAACCGTTGTTGGTTTTGTTGCGGTGTCAGTTATCACACCGATCTACGAAATCACAGGATCTCTTTCTCGCTAACATATGAAACGAGGCTTCACACTTACAGAAATCCTCATCGTGATGGCACTTCTTGGCTTCATCACAACATTGGGCGTAGGAATTGGTATCGACACATACCGCCGACAGATTTTTTCATCACAAGTAGACGCATTGGTGAGTTTTCTTCACGCCGCGCGTAATCAGGCGATGAATAACCTTCACCAGAGCGAGCATACGGTGCGCATTGACGACGATGCCTTTGTCCTGTTGTATGGGTCTGTAGAGACACCTGTAGCACGTAGCGAGAGTGTTGAGGTCTCAGGGCTTGATGAGGTTACCTTTGAACAGTTGTCAGGTGAGACAGACGATGACGGGGAAATTGAGCTTACGAACGGTATTCGCACGGCACACATTGAAATAAGTACAAACGGACGTATTGAATGGTCATATGAATAAGCGAAATACACAAAAAGGTTCAAGTATCGTCGAAATGATTGTTTCATTCGGCATTTTGGCACTCGCCATCACCGCAGTTATTTTGGTGTCATTTGGAAACCAAGAAACTGCTGTGGGAAGTGAGTTGAACAATAAGGCGCTCTACCTCGTTGAGGGTGTGATTGAAGAGGCATACGCAGATTCAATTGATGATTTCGCTGGGCTCAGTGATATTTCTCTTACTGCTATCGATAGTATCTTTTCAAAGGAGTTGCTTGTGACGCCGATTAGTCAGTGTGCTAAAAATGTTGAAGCACGTATTACATGGAATCGAGGTCCTGCAGGTGAACAGAAAACTACTTTAACGAACGTATTTACTGACATCGAAGCATCACAGGCATTGGGTGGGGATTGTGCAACAGAAGAAGCAACTCCTTGGGAAGAGGTTGGGGAAGCGGATAGTGAATCTCTAAGTGGTTTTCCAGCGACGGATATCGATGTATCTGAGAATTTTATTTATCTTACGACTGAAGCGGGAAATGATCCAGATCAAGATTTTCATATTTACGAATTTAATCCTATAACAGGAACGCTTACAGCACGGGGCTCATTAAATACAGGGAATGGGTTGTACGCGGTGGATGTTCGCGGGGAATATGCTTTTGTAATTAATAAAACGAGAACAACTCCGCCACAACCAAAAGACATTTGGCAGTTACAGGTTATTAAAGTAACAAACCCAAATTCACCACAATTGCTACAAAGTATCTCAGTTATTGGGACTGGGGCAGACGGGAACCATCCAGAAGGTATTTCTATTTACTATTATGAAGACCATGTTTATTTCGGCACAAAAGAGTCCGATGAAGAAGAACTTTATGTGTTTGATGTAAGTAATCCAGAATCTGTTTCTCCTACAATAGAAAAAGTCGAGATTGGTTTTGACGTTCGAGCACTTGTTGCGGATGAAGGATACATTTACCTTGCAACATCAAACATAGACAATGAGCTTATGGTTGTTGAGGGGGCAGGACTTGATTTGGAGACTGATTTTGGTTTTGATGCAGAAGGAGAACATTTTGGTTCTGCAATAACCGTTTTGTTTGATGAAATATATTTTGGATTGAGACGTGAAGACGCTGATTCTGATGACGATTTTTATATTCTTGAAAAAGATGATGTTCTTGATGACACCACGCTCGACGATGGAATTGTTGGTTCGGCAGATCTTGGTCTTGCAAATAACAGTTTCATCACAGGTATTGTGGTTCGAAAAGCAGGACCAAAAACGTTAGCGTTCCTTGGTTTGGACGATGGTACTGCCGGTCTTGAAATCTGGAACGTTACGGCATCTCCGATGAAACTCAATTCAAACTGTACGGAGACAAACTTTTCTGAAAATAGTGTTGGAATTGATATGGAAGGAAAATTTGTGTTCACAGCAAACCGATCGAATGCAAAGATTCGTGTTCTCCAAGATACTGAAGCAGTATGCACACTTTAAAAACAAACACGAAAAGTGGCTTCACACTTCTTGAAACAATCATATATTTCGCGCTTTTTGGCTTTCTAATCATAGGAGGATTTCTTGCTGCGTATCAAATTATTGAAAGCAGCCATCGTATTGCAGATAAAACAGCACGCGAAGCCGAAGCGGATTTTATTCTTCGCAAAATTGATTGGGTATTGGAATTTGATGCAACACCGGCATTTGTACTCGATGATGGCGTCCTTGAGCTCGATGGTGATCCTTTGACGACCGACAACGTTGAGATTACGGCTTTTTCTATGACAAATATCGGGGGCACGCCTCCTGCAGTTCGAATTGAATTTGAAATCGATGGAGTCCCTTTTGGCCCAACGATTCGCTACATTCGCTAATATGAAAAAAGCTACAAGCTACAAGCTACAAGCTAACTCCGGTTTCATTGCCCTCACGACAACAATTATCTTGTCGATGGTTATTTTGACACTTGTGATTGCTGTTGGATTTTCAAGTTTTTTTGGACGATTCGGTATTCTTGATTCTGAAATAAATGAACGAAGCTCAAATCTTGCAGAAGCATGTGCAGAAACAGCGGCGCTTAAATTGTCGCAAGATGCAGGCTATGAAGGAAAAGAGACAATTACAGTGGGGTATGGCTCTTGTTTTATCTGCAGCATCTCCTCACCAAACTCAGTTTTTATTCAGGCATCAACTTCAAACGCATATACCAATCTTGAAGTCGAGATTGATCCTACTGATGGTAGTATTGATTCATGGGAAGAAATTCCAACAATCAGTTGGGGTTCTTGCACAACTTAATAAATTGTGGTAGCGTTATCAATGTATTTTTGTTAATTAAAAGTTAGAAAATTTATGAAATCAGACAACAAACGAGGGTTTACCCTCATTGAGATCTTGGTGGTGATGGGAATCATCGCTATCCTCGCAGCAATCGTTCTTATCGCTATCAACCCAGCACGTCAGTTTGCACAGGCTCGCAATGCACAACGCACAAGCAATGTGAACGCAATCTTGAACGCTGTCGGTCAGTTTATTGCTGATAATGAAGGTGATTTGCCTCCATCGATTGATGATGCGGGGGGTATTGATCCGGCAGAGGAGATTTCTAGTGCAGATCGAGATTTGTGTATTAACCTAGCGCCAACATATCTACCGGCACTTCCAACGGACCCAGACTCTCCTGAAGAGGGTGAAGCAGTTGAATATGATGATGTAGATGACGACTGTGGTTCTTATGATTCGGAGTATGAGGTGGCAGTCAGTGATGAAGGCCGTGTTACAATTTGTGCGCCAAACGCAGCAGATGAAGATGCAATTGAAGGTGCAGAAGAAATCTGTGTAACTCGATAATACTTCTTACGAAGTGTGCAAAAGCCCCCTAAATTTCACGTAAGCGAAATTGGGCAAACAAAAACTGTACGATATATCGTACAGTTTTTGTTTTAGTCAGTGCGCTTGTTGTACACGAAGGTTAAATCTACTTGGAAGCGAAGCTTCCAAGTAGAGGCTGACGTCTATTCAAGCTGGGGTCAGACCCCTTTCTGTGGGGTCTGACCCCATTTTTGTTGCTTGCCAAAAAGGGCCGAAACGTGTATATTGTTCACATCAAAGCCGCCATAGGGGCGGCTTCAAAAATCACTATGAAACGAGCAGTTATCGTAACAGGGGGGAAGCAGTATTTGGTCGCAGAAGGCGATACTATTTCTATTGAAAAGCTTGCAGGTGGAAAGGACGGCAAAGTCTCATTCGACACAGTTCTTCTCGTTGATGACGAAACAAAACTTACCCTCGGTACACCAGAAATCGCAAAGGTGAGCGTTTCCGCAACAATTGTTGAAGAAGGAAAGGCAAAGAAAATTCTCGTTGTTAAATACAAAGCAAAGAGCCGCTACTACAAAAAGCGAGGTCACAGACAACCTTTCACGAAAGTAAAAATTGAAAAAATCTCATAAAAGTCTCTCCTAGCTAATTTTGAAAAAACACACAACCCGCCAGCTGGCGGGTTGTTCCGTACAGTGCCGTCGCACTTCCCGAGGTTTTTTCAAAATCAGCAACTCGCTTACACGTTAAATCCTGCCGGGGATTTTTTATGCAACAAACTATTCTCTAATTCGTGCGAATTAGAGAATAGTTTAGCGGCGATTGAGAAGGGCGTTCTTGATGGTGTCGGTGTCGGAGTATTCGAGTTCGGTTCCAGTGGAGAGTCCGCGTCCGAGGATTGAGATTTTTGTATGCGTTGCATCAACAAGAGGTTCAACAATACTGCGCACGTGGTGTTCGGTAATTTCTCCTTCAGGATTTGCGCTCATGGCAAGAATAATTTCTGCGACGTCTTTTGCGTCGTTTTGAACACGTTTACGAAGCTCACCTGTGCGGAGGTTGTTTTCTGCCTGATCCAAAATAGCGACCGTGCCGCCGAGGACAAAGTATTGTCCGTTGTAGACATGGCTTTTCTCAACGGCATCGAGATCGGCGTCTTTCTCAACAACCATGAGAAGTGTTTTGTCGCGGTTAGGGGATGAGCAGAGGTCACAAATCTCGGCATAGCCATCAGCATCAAAGAAACGGTGGCAATTTTTACACTCCATGATGTGTGCCTGCACTTCAGCGATTTGTTGAGAGAGATCTTTTACGAATCCTTTTTCCTGCGAGAGGAGGAAGTACACAAAACGTCGGGCCTGTCGTGGTCCGATACCAGGGAATTTCTGAAAGAATTCTGAAAGCCTAGTAATCTGGTGCATGTTATTTTTGTTTTCTTTTTACAACAGGACTTTCTATGGAAGTTTTTGTACCATCCTTAAATTCACAAGAAATCGTTGAAAATACTTCAGAGGGATGCAAATCATTTTGGTCAAAAGCAAGCCTTTTTATTTTGGGTTCCACAAAGATTTGAGTTTTTTCTTTTTTGCCAGTTTCCCCAGCATATATCACGACGCGTAGACCAACTTTTGATTCAGTTAATACTGCTGTAATGAAAAATTTGTTATCTTGTGATTTTATTTTTTTTTCGACGAGGGGGATTGCTTCATCGTCAAGATTTAAAATCTTAATATCACGAAAAGCCTTTGAAGCAACCTTGTCTTTTATGTATCTCTTTTCTTCATAGATTTTTCTAGGTAACTGAAAACGCTCAGCACACTCTTCGCAAGACAGCATATTTGCACTGTAATCATTATATCCTGCGGGGTAAGGGTATAATCGCAAAAAGTGTATTGGACATAAGGGTTGAATGTCGAGCAGTCCATCCCTCATCCAAACCACACCGTCAACTTTAATGTTTTTATCCCACATAGTAGTTTCTAAAACGGCTGGCTTTCTTCTTGCTTTGCTAATGTATCAAACTCTTTCACACCATGACGTTCGATTGAACGGAACGTTGCTTTCTTGTCATCGAAGAAGAGTTCAACCGTACCAATTGGACCATTGCGGTGTTTTGCGATGATGAGTTCAACAATGTTTGTGCGCTCGTGCTCTTCTTTATAGCGATCTTCGCTATGAATGAAAGCAACCACGTCGGCATCTTGCTCGATAGAACCTGAATCACGAAGGTCAGAGAGCTGTGGCTTGCCACGACGTTGCTCAATCGCACGGTTCAACTGTGAAAGGGCAATCACGGGCACATCCATTTCGCGAGCGAGCTGTTTCAGCGAGCGCGAGATCTCGGTGATTTGTTGCACCAATGATTCGCTACCACCACCACGCTGACGTGTTGCAGGCGCCATGAGCTGAAGGTAGTCAACGATAATAAGGTCGAGGCCGTGCTCGCTCTTCAAACGTCGCGCCACAGAGCGCATTTTGAGAATGTTGTTGCCCGCCTGATCATCAATAAAGATTTTTGCTCCTGCAAGCTTCGCCATCGCATCGCCGATGCGATCAAATTCTTCGTCGCGAAGCTTTCCTGTGCGAAGGCGCCATGCATCCACCTGTGCTTCAGATGCAAGCATACGGTCAACGAGCTGTTGTGAACTCATTTCAAGTGAGAAGATACCCACCGTCTTGCCGTGTCGCACTGCAGTGTTGCGCGCAATATCAAGCGCAAGAGACGTCTTACCCATTGAAGGACGTGCGGCAAGAATAATGAGGTCAGATTTTTGAAGGCCGGCGGTCTTTGCATCGATATCAGCAAAACCTGTTGGAATACCACGCAACTGATCTCCTGATTTGTGCAGATGATCGAGACGTTCAAACGCTTCACCAAGCACATTTGAGAGCAAAGTAAATTTTTGGTTCGAAGGAGCTGACGTGATGTCGTACACTCTCTTTTCTGCGCTATCGAGAAGCTCCTCGATATCTTCTTCTTCGCTGAAGCCGAGTTCAGTGATGTGATGTGCGGCTTCGATCAACATACGCATCGTGTGTTTCTTCTGTACGATCTCTGCATAGTGCTTTGCATTCATTGATGACGGTACCGTATCAACGAGCGCAGCGAGATAGCTCATGCCGCCAGCGTGTTCAAGCTCTTTGAGTTCTTTGAGACGTGATGAAAGGGAAACAAGGTCGATTGGTTCGGTCTTTCTGAAAAGGTCAAACATTCCCGCAAAAATAATGCGGTGCTTTTGCGCGTAGAAAGAGTCGGCAGTTACAATGTCGGTGACTTCGTGAATTGCGTCCGGGCGGAGGAGGATAGAGCCGAGGAGCGCTCGCTCTGCTTCAATATCTTGTGGTGGTGTGCGGAGCGCTTTTTCTGACGTCTTTTGCATGTGCATATGGTACAGCAGAGATACTCATATCTCGAAGCGAAAATGTTGCGAATTGGGGGGAAGGTGTGGGGAGTGTGGGGATAGCGTTGGATATTTTGTTTTTTGTTCAAAAATCCGTATAATCAACACGTTGCTGTTCATTTGGCAACATATTCCTCGGTAAGGCAGGCTTTGGCCGTCCTTCCTCCGACATCGCTCGGAGACCATGAGACCAAGCTCTCGCGTTCTCCTCGCTCGTCGTAGTAGCTCAGACCTGAGCACCGCGGAATAGTAAGTGTGTACATACAATATTCCTCGGTAGCTCAGCGGTAGAGCGGCGCCCTGTTAAGGCGATGGTCGCAGGTTCGATCCCTGCCCGAGGAGCCAGAGAAAAACTTAACTCATTTCCAGCAAAATTTTTGCGTGCGACGCAGAGCGTCGCCCATTGTTTTACGGGGGATTCTTCAACTTTTTTATTTCGCAAAATCAGGTTCGAGCCGAATATTTTTTGGAGGGAGGATTTTTTGGAGGGGAGGTCGTCTCCTTTTGCTATTTCGTCAAGCGTTGAAGCGTCGTTTATCCACTCTCGCATAGGTTCGAGCCACGGACTTCCCCCTCTTTGCGACTTGGCTAGAACTTCTTCAACCGATCTCTTTTCGGACATAGCCTCTCGCTTTTTAGCGAGGTAGGTTTCTCGGTCTATGTCCTGTTCAACAAAGAGGTCGGTAAGGCGGTCTATCTTGGCGTTAAAGACGCTTATTCGCTCCCGTAAGCCGTGAACTAAGGTTGCCGTAGTCTTGGAGCTGTCTTTCTCATCTTGGTCTGCGAGAGCAAATAATCCTTGCGTCCAATCTTCGGGCATTGCGTAATGCGTAAGTATTTCGGATAGGTCGGCGGCGAGGACTTCTTCCCTGACAAAAGGTTGAGAACAACGAGCCGCCGATTTTTTGGTGCAACGATAATAGGTGTGGCCTTTCTGCTTCTCTGCGGTTATACCCATACCGCACTCCCCGCAACGCAAAAGCCCACAAAAGGCTTTTGGCTCTTTATCTGTTTTCATCGGATGTCCACGACGGACAATGACGATCTGAACTTTATCAAAAAGTTGTTTGTCTATGAGTGGCGTATGTTTGCCCTCGTACATCTCGCCAGCGTAGCGGAAATGTCCGTAGTAAAAAGGATTGACGAGAATAAATCGTATTCTGTCTTTGTGTATGGCGTTGCCGTTCAGACTTTTAACTCCGTTTTCAAAAAGGAATTTAGAAATATCTTCAAGACGAGAGTTGCCTTTGGCGTAAAGCTCAAAGGCGGCTCTAATATGTTTCGCTTTCTTCCTATCAACGACAATTGTTTTCGCTCGGACATCGTTCAAGTAGCCGACGGGAGCAGTCCCCGGAAACTGTCCGAGCCGAGGAGCCCATATAGGCTCAGTGGACCTATATGAAGACGTAGAGCGA